>NZ_SJPT01000005.1:0-340183 GCF_007860095.1 Novipirellula galeiformis
ATGATCGAGAGAATCGCGAATCCCAACAGATCAATCCCGAAGGCGGCAGCGAATTGCTGCAAATGCTGTTCGATCCAGACTTTGCGATGGTCGAAGTTTTTTCCCGAGTAAGGATCATCCCCCATCAAGAAGCATCGCCGGACAGTTCGATTGTGAACGTGAGCGATCGCGATTTCGCCAGGATCGAAGACTTCGCAGCGTGACAAACGCCCCATCTTGCACCTCGCCAGAGTTGAAGGAACCGTCCAATCTCCGCTAAGAGAATGGTTCCCCTGGCCCCGCCCAAAGTCAACCCCCGAAATGATGCTCTGTCCCTCAGGCTGCTACGAGGAGCATGGGAGCGAGCGTTTTCGGTTTGTGGAGAGCCCTCACAGTCAAGCTAGAGGATTGAAGGTGAGCCCGCTGAGCAACTTAGGATAGAAGTAAGTACTTTTCGCAGGCATCCGCTCCTTGTGCAAACTGATCGCTTCGACGCGCTCTAGCTTCGCGGGCATCACAAGCGCAGCGAGCGTATAAGGCTCGTCGCTGTCGCTCTCCGCTTGACTGCCTTCACCCCGCATCCCTCTCAGCACTTCGTTAACATCGTGGACATAGGTGGGCTTCGGGTGCCCTTCGCACTGGAGCAGTTCGTCGATCACCAATCGATGCAGTAGGCTGACTCCCAGACACTGCCAATCCTTACTCTGGCCCGGCGCCAGCGATTGCATCTTCTCGGCCGCACCATCATTGGCTTTACAAAGAACCCACGTATCATCTTTACAGGCGTACAAACCGATCAAGCCTTGATCGTCTGCGGATTGCATGCTGGACCAGACCGCATTGGCGCCATCGAGCCCTCCAGCGACGATTTCACAATCAAAGCAACCGGCGAGCCGAGCGGTGATTTCGGCAGAGGAAAAGCGTTCGGTGCCACGAAGCAATCGGTGGGTTGGCAAGACGATCATCCCCGGGTCGCTCATTCCGACCAGCACCGTCATTACGAAGTTCGCGGGATGGTCGCTTGGCAGAGCACCATCCTCCGCAATGATTTGATCGCGATAGTTGGCGGCCGTTTCGTAGCGATGGTGGCCATCGGCGACAAACATTGGCTTGTCTTGCATCAGCTGACTGACTCGCTGGATCACGCCGGCATCGGTCACCGGCCACAACTCATGTTTGACATCTAGATGGTCAATCGCCTCGACCGGCTCGACGCCAACGGTTGCAGCATCAAGCAGCGAAATGATCTCGTTTTGAGGATCAGGGTAGAGGCCAAAGATCTGGCTGTTGTTCTGCTTGGTGGCTTGGGTCAACTTCAAGCGATCGACCTTGGCCTTGGGGTGAGTTTCTTCGTGAGGATAAATATCACCTTCACCAAACGGTTGGATGCGAACGCGAGCCACAAAGCCACGACGAATGAACGTTTGCCCCTCGATCGCGAAGGTTTGGTGATAGACGTAGTACGCACACGTTTCGTCTTGCCTTAGCACCCCTTCGCTCTTCCACTGGGTTACAAACTTTGCCGCTCGCACGTACTTTTCGTCCTCGGCGTCGCCGGGCTCAGAGCGGTTCAAGATGATACGAACAACGTTGGCGGGATGCTTTCGGTAGAGCTGATCTTGCAACTGAGGATCGATAACGTCATAGGGCGGTGCGATCACATCCGACAGGGAACCAATATGATTCAAGTTGTAACGAACGGCTGCAAAGGGAGCGATTTGTGGCATCGTTTGATTTGCTTTAGAGGAGACAAGCCCCATTCACGCTTGACGATGATGTTAACATCCGCAGCGTAATCGTGGGCACGCAATGCGGGCAGACAAAGCCATTATCACATGAGACCCCATGTGACTGGGTCTCCATGCGATCGGACCTGAATGCGCGAAAAAAAACTCGGCCGGTGAGGGCCGAGTTCGTGATTATCCGTGACGCTTTACTGCGTAAGCGAAACGCATCAAGACCTAGTATCGGTAGTGATCCGGCTTGTAGGGCCCTTCGACTGGAACGCCCATGTATTCAGCTTGATCGGCGGTCAGGGTGGTCAGCTTGACGCCAAGTTTACCCAGGTGCAATCGCGCGACTTCTTCGTCGAGTGCTTTGGGCAACATGTAAACCTTGTTTTCGTACTCGCCATGCTTAGTCCACAATTCGATTTGGGCCAAGACTTGGTTCGTAAACGAGGTGCTCATCACGAAGCTAGGGTGACCTGTGGCGCAACCCAAGTTAACCAAACGCCCCTTGGCCAAGATCAGGATGCTGCGTCCACTGTCCTTGAACGTGTAGCGATCCACCGCGCCGATATCCGATGGCTTGATCTCATCCTTGGTAGCACGTCCGGCGGCGACTTCCGCTTCCAACCATGCGACGTCGATTTCGGTATCGAAGTGACCGATGTTACAAAGGATGGCATCTTCGGGCATCTCGACCATGTGTTGGCCGAGGATAATGTCCTTGTTGCCAGTCGTGGTGACGTAGAGGTGGCCTTCTTTGCAAGCGTCTTCCATCGTGGTGACTTCGAAACCTTCCATCGCTGCTTGCAATGCATTGATCGGATCGATTTCAGTCACGATCACGCGGCAACCATAACGTTGCAGCGAGTGGGCACAGCCCTTGCCAACGTCACCGTAGCCACAAACCACGGCAACCTTACCGGCCAACATCACGTCGGTAGCTCGCTTGACACCGTCGGCAAGCGATTCGCGGCAACCGTACAAGTTGTCAAACTTACTCTTGGTGGCCGAGTCGTTGACATTGAACGCAGGCACTTGCAGCTTGCCTGAGCGATTGAGGACTTCTAAACGGTGCACGCCAGCGGTGGTTTCTTCGCTGATGCCACGAATTTCAGTGAGCAACTCTGGGAACTTGTCGTGAACCATTGCGGTCAAGTCGCCCCCATCGTCCAAGATCATGTTGATTGGCTTGCCCGAGGGGAAATGCAAGGTTTGTTCGATGCACCAATCGAACTCTTCGTCGTTCATGCCTTTCCAGGCGTAGACAGGGACGCCGGCCGCTGCGATCGCGGCGGCGGCGTGATCTTGGGTGCTGAAAATGTTACAGCTGCTCCAGGTGACTTCGGCCCCCAGTTCGACCAACGTTTCGATCAAAACCGCGGTTTGGATGGTCATGTGCAGGCAGCCCGCGATGCGAGCTCCGGCAAGAGGCTTGGCTTGGCCATACTTTTCACGAAGCGCCATCAAACCGGGCATTTCGTTTTCAGCGAGCTGGATCTCCTTGCGGCCGAATTCCGCAAGCGTGATGTCTTTGACCTTGTAAGGAAGTCGGTTGGTTTCGACTTGTGACACTGCATACTCCAATGTTGAAAAAGGGTTGGAACGAGCGCGTCAGAGGGGTTGCGAACCGAACACAGGGACTCCCGCTGGTTCGCAATCCCCCGAACGCACTTGAGCTCTCAGGGTGTGCTGGTGCTCGATCGCACCGCAACGACGTGCGGCATGATAAACGGAAACAGACTTTTTCGCACGGGGCAAACTGGATGATTCAAATGCCCGCGCCGAAATTAGCCCCAGGCACTCCGCGTTTGAACGCAGAATTGATGAATCAAATCACTCGATTTCTGGCCTCGCGGCGCTTCGACGCCACTCGCCACATCAACGCTTTTCGCCCCCGATGCTTGGATCGCCGCGGCCACGTTTTGTGAGTGCAATCCACCCGCTAACGCCCAGCGGACGTTGGCGTGTTGCGCCGACCATCGCTCTAGGCTGTCCCAATCGAGCGATTGACCGCTGCCGCCGTGTTGCGGGCCCGCGTCGACATCGAGCAAGATTTGACAGTCCCGATCAATCCAGGGACGGGCCAATCGCTCAATTTCCTCGGGAGCCAAGGTGCCGGCGGGAAGCTTGACCGCGTGAATGAGCGGTAGCCCCAAGTTTTGATAGTCCGCGAGATCGGAAACCCGCTCGTCCCCATGCAACTGGATCGCGTCGAGGCCGACTTTCGCGACAACGTCGCCAATCCGCCCCGCCGATTCATTGACAAACACGCCGACACGGTAAAGCCCCCCCGCGTGAGCGAACGCGGACAACTCGGCCGTTGCATCCGCGGCGGGATCAAGGTAACGCACGCTGGGTGGGAAGAAGTTGAGCCCCACTGCGTCGGCCCCCGCCGAACGCACTGCATCAATGTCCGACTTGAAGCGAACTCCACAAATTTTGATTCGAAACACGACAAGCCTACCTAGAACCGGACAAATGACTGGGCCAGCCCATACCGGCTGCCCGATAGATACTACTAGGAAACTCACTTGCGTTGGAGGATGGATGTTCACAAGGAAGTATCAGCGTGTCGATGCCCGCGACCTGCTACTGGTCGCGGTTTCTTCGTTCGTCTTGGCCATTCAGTGGACGCCAGTCGCCGAGGATGCAGCTAAAACGAACACCGTTTTAAGCGATTCAGGGGCGGGGGCTCCGTTCACGAACCCGCCGCAGGCGACTCCCATCTCGGCCCAAGATTCACTCGCCCGTTGGCAGATGGAGGTTGCCGAGATTTACGCCGCGACGGATCGAGCCAAGGCAGCGAAGGAAGCAGGGCATGCAAGCAACTCCGCCGAGATTGCCCAAACCGAGATTGCCCAAATGTCGTTTGAAGCAGCGGTCCCGGCGAAGGCCTCCACTCCGCCCGCTCCGGCGCTGCAGAGAAACCCGCCCTCACCGCATCGCAATTCCATTCCTTTTCTTTCAGCGTTTTTGATCGCGGGGGCTGCTAGCATAATCTTCGCAGCATGGTGCATCTCATTTCCCGCCTCGCCAATGCCGCCAGTGGTGTCGGCCAAGTTCAGGAGTGAATCACAAGACCCCCATTCGGGCCAGACGCTCTCGATCGACGCCCCAGCGGGCTGGTTTACCGTCCGCCAGCCCATCGCGGTTCGGCTTCGCCAAGGTTGTTTTGCCAGCCTTGTCGTGATCGCAATCGCAGCGAGCGTGCTTTAACCCGGGTATTTCATAGTTCGCATTGCAGAGAGTGCCAAGCTGCGGCCGCCAATCGATCCGCCGCTGGGGCCTCAGTCCCGTTAGCATTTGGGAACGGTAGCAATTGGAAACGGGGATTAAGGGCTTATCCTAGGCTGCTAAACGTTGGCTGCTAAACGTTTGACGTTGTCAGGGAGAAACGTGGGCACACGATTTGTTCCACGTTTCGCTTCAAAGGGGCAGCCCGATAACCGCCCCAGGCAACGCCTGGGGTTATCCATGGACGAAATCAAACAACAAGCCCAATCGTCAATCGGGCCTTGATTAGACCAAGCCAGTCAACGCACCTTCACCACAATAGTCAGGGTTACCGAAGCTCTCTGCGGGGTGCCCCATCGCTTCGGCGATGCTAAGCAGCAAGCGGTTGTGTGCGACATTTTTGAACTTCATCGCCCGACCGGTATCGAACCCGAGGCCACCACCGACCAACACAAAGGGGATGTTGTTGCGGGTGTGAGAGTTGCCTTTGCCGAGCTCGTTGGTCCACACGATCGTGGTGTTATCCAAGAGCGAGCCGCTGCCATCGGGCTCGGGTGTTTCAGCGAGTCGCTTGGCCAACAACGCCACTTGCTCGCCGTACCAAGTATTGATCTTGATCAATTTTTCGTACGCCGCCTCGTTCTTGTCGGGCTCGTGCGACAACCCGTGGTGACCTTCGTCGATTCCGAGCCAACGCATCTTCGCGTTCCCGACGCTATTGGTGATTTGATAGGTGGCGACACGGGCATAGTCCGCTGCGAAGCTATTGACCAACAACTCGATTTGCATCTTAGCAATCTGCGGCATGTTGTCGTTTTCGGTGTCAACGTTGGGTGGCATATTGGGAATAGCATGCCCTACGTCGGCCTTCTTTTTCGATTGCTCCAGTTCGGTTTGCAGTTCCTTTTCGACCGAACGGACCATTGCGACATGCTCCTCGAGGATCCGTCGATCTTCGCTGCTGATCATCTTTTCGACGCGGCGAAAATCTTCGCTCAAATCATCCAACACACTCGCTAGCAGTTCACGATTTTTGCTTTGCCCGTAGAGTTTATCAAACATTTGATAAGGATCGCTGATTGGTGCAACCGGTTGATTGGGACCGGCGTAAGACATCCGGGTCCAGGTATCGGCGCGTTCGGGGACCATGACACCAAATTCAAGCGATCCAAAGCGAGTTTGCTTTGTCGGGTCCGCTTGCATTTGTTGTTTTAGATATTGGTCAATCGAAATGCCTTGGGACCAGCCGGCCGGTGTATCCGAACCACCCTGGATATCACCGGGGAACAATTCGACGCCGGTCAACAAGCAACCGATCCCACGCATGTGGCCGTCGCCATCGCCTTGGATTTTGTTGCACACGCCATGCAGCGTCATCATTTGATCCTTGAAACCAGCCAACGGCTCGAGGATCCGTTTGATGTCGTAATCGCGTCCTTCCTTGTCAGGCCAAAAGTGGTCTGGAATCACCCCGTTGGGGCTGAACAGAAAGACGATCCGTTGCTTTCGTGCGGAGGTCGCGGCCGCCCAACCTAGACTCGGCAGACTGAACAAGAAATTCGCGGCAGCGGCGCTGACGCCCAACTTGGTCAGGAACTCGCGGCGAGAAGGTGAAGCATTCATCGTAATACTGCCTAGGTTTCTGGGGTAGGATTCACAGGTTCGGTTGCCGCGGTGACGGCGATCGAAACAATCAAATCTCGGATTTTGAATCCGCTGTTTCGAAATTGCTCGGTCAATTCGGTAAGCGTGTCGGGGCCGTAAGCTCCGATCGGCTGTTTGACAAAATATTCAAAAGCGGCTTCGACGAACGCGCGGTGTGCATCCTCGCTTTGGACGAGGTAGTCTGCCAAATCGCGGGCGTTCTTGAATTGGACCGTGTTGCCTTGGCGGTCTTCATAACCGCCGCTGGCATCGATCGGTCGGTCGTTCTCCTGTTCTCTTAATCGGCCAACCGCGTCGAAGCCTTCCAGTGCAAATCCGAGCGGATTGATTTTGTCGTGGCAAACCAGGCAGTTCACCTCATTGGTTTGCAGCTCCACCCGCTCTCGAGTCGTCAATTGAGGATGCAGATCGGCGTTCAAGGGGGAAAACGCTGCATTCGGAGGCCGCAACGTTCGCCCGAACATATAGCGATACAGGAACACACCGCGGTGAATCGGGGACGTCGTTTGGAAGTAGGACAATTTGCTCATCAAGAGCGGATGATTCAACAGCCCCATTCGTGATGCGGGGTCTGCGACGCTGCGGACGAGTTGACCGGCTTGGTTCGCCGTCTCGCTCTGCGCTTGGTTTGCCGTCTCGCTCTGCTCTTGGTTTGCCGTCTCGCTCTGCTCGAGGGGCTTCCACGCATCCCCATAGAACTCCGCCAGACGCGGGGTGGTGTAAGCCCAGTCGGCTTGGAAAAGCTGGCGATAGTCGCTTGCTTCGCTCCACACGATTTCGTCGATCATGGCCGCAAACGAATTGCGTAAGTCGCTCACAAGCGCCTTGTCAAAACCGGGATAGATCTCGTTGTCCTTGCTGATTTCGTCGGTCTCAGCGACCTCGAACCAATTCAACAGAAACTCGCGTGTTTTCGCCTTGGTGCGATAATCGTTCACCATAGAGCCAGCGGTTTGTCTGATTTGAGCCTCGTGCGCGAGTTCGTTTTTGCCGACCTTCGCAACAAGCCCATCGCCGGTTGGAAGTGAATCAAACATCACTAACGCAAGCCGATTCGCTGCGCGTTGGGAGCGAGACGAATGGGAGTCAAGCAGCGGGTACAAAAAGCGTGGCGATTTCAGCGTCAGCAACATTACGCGGCGAATCGCTTCGCCGTCATCATCTGTGGCATCGAGTTGTTTATCGATATAGATTTGGCGAGTCTCGTCCGGCAGCGCGCCGCGAAACGCCGTGCTCACAATTTCTTCGAGGAAACGACGCAGCAGTGCACGATTCTCGTTCGGCTGCTTTTTGTTTTTTTGTTGGTACTGAGGCCACAGCTCCTCCGCGACCAACTTGGAAAACTCGACCGCGGATTGAGTCGTCGAATCATCCCAAATACGACTGATTTCGGTACCACGTTCATAGCCGTAGCTGCGGTCATCCGGCGGCAATTTCGCTTGCAACGAAAACGCAGCGGGGAAACTGACCGACAACCATTGCCGCTCGGGAATGATCGATTCGACGCCGCCTGGGGGAATCCAGGAGAGCGATAGCGAGGCCGGGGGTTGCTCCGTTTTGCGTTTCCGTTGAGTGAACTCCAATTTGACCGGGTAACCGCGACCGGCAGTCAATTGGATGCGTTTGCGGAACTCGGTGCGACCTGCGGATTGCACATGGTTGTCAATAAAAATCCGTTGCGGCCCGCCGAGCGACATTTTGCACGAACAGGTGCTGCGCAGCACGATTTCGTATTCGCCCGTACGATCCGGCATCAGCGTGCCGCTCCAATGGATATAGTACTCTTCGGGCTTGATCCCTTCGCCCGGTCCGTCGTGACCGAAATCAAAATCGAGCACCGGATCGGTGCGTTCGATCATCTTGGCTTCGTTCTTCCATCGCGGAGTATCGAAGTAGATGCCACGAACACCGTGTTCATCGTGGTTCCAACCGCTGCCCGACAATTTTGCAAACAGGTCCGCCAAGCTCTGACGCAATTGGTCGCCAGTCAAACGCGATAAACTAATTTTCGGAGGACGATTGCGAACGCGAGCTGCTTCGCTGTAGAAGGATTTGTAAATGTAATTTGCGACCGCGACCGCATCCTCGCCTTGACAAGACTCTGGATCATCTTCGGGCATCGTCTCCGAAATGATCTTTGCCAGCTGCCCCAGCGACGCGTCGCCCGCCAGTGCGTTTGCGTACTCAGACTCAACGCCTTGGCCTTCGCCGCCGTGGCACGATGCACATTGACTTACATAAATCGACCTCCCTCGTTCCACCTCTTCCGATTTCGCATGCAATCTTGGCATAACGAAGCCGACGATAGTGACGATCGCGATGCGGCAGTAAAGGTGAAAGTGGAACACGATGCTCAGTAATGCGTGGTTCGTGGTAGGCTCGAAATGCAATCGGGGAATTCACATCACGGTGGCATGGCAATGGCGAACTCTGTGCCCGCCAATCGATGTGCCCGCCAATCGAGCGGAGCCCCCGTCGAGCGGAGAGGCATGCGATGCGTAGGCACGTGCGGCGGGAAGGGAGGGGAGGCTCCCATTATACCAACCCGAAAAGGCCAAAACACGGTATCAACACCGTTTTTAACATGGCCAGTTTCAACAAGGCCAGCGATTTAATCCCCAGGCACAAGCGAGGGAGGGGCAGCGGGGAGGTGGGCGGATACAACGCACGGGAGAGGCGGGGGAGACAACGCCCGCCCCGCCAGCGGGAGTCCGTTTGGATTGTCCAAGAGGCCGACCCCCAAAACATCGAAAGGCGAAGGCGCTCTAAAATGCGCAAGAATCAGGCTGTCTGCTGTTTTTTCAGGCAAATCATCCCTGTCAGTGGAACGATCCGAATCGCGACTCACCAATATCCACACCGTTAGGCGGCTGCAGCGGACCATTAACCCCCATTGCATGCGTCATTCTCAGGATGCCATTTATGGTATGTAACGTGCGGTAAAGAAAGGAGTTCACGCTTCATTCACACTCCACTGGGGAACGGCAAACAATGACTGTTAGCCAGGATTATCGCCACGATTCGCCCGCTCCGGTTTCATCGGCCCAGGGAGCGCCATCACCCCCCGGTGAAGCGGAACGCAATCGCCATTGGTTAGTCGTCGCAAAACAAGAAGCGGCCCTGACGGAGGGGGAAGTGGTTGTGATCGACCTTTCCAATGTGGAAAGGATTGACAGCAATGAGTTGTCGGAATTGATTCGCTTGCAGCTCTCAGCGAGAAGCCGCGGGGGAAGTCTGATGCTCAAAAATGCCCACAAGAACTTGCAAAAAGTCTTTGCAATGACCCGCTTGGATCGGCTGATCGAGATGCGATTGCCGATGTTGACGGAGCCTGTTCCGGCACCGCCTCGGGAATAGATTCCGCTTGCTTAGAGAAACTCGGCTTGGTCAGCCCTCGCATCGTCGTTTTCAAGTCGCGTCATTGCCGTTTTTCCCAGGCAATACGAACCCGACGCGTTATCGAGGGACCGAGTCAAGTGTGAGATTCCCTCGCTGACGCGGCGGGTTATGAAAAACACGCAACCTCAAAACATTACCGAAGGTTTGCTCACCTAGCCGAGGTGTTATTTCGCGGAGACATTCACTGCATAGACGCCTGAATTCTCACTACGGCTGTCAACTCGGTCGTTAATCTGCAGCACCAACCAACTTTCGGCCTCCACGGTGATCTCGGCTTCCGAGGCGACTGAAATCGTTTTGAGCGGTTCACACGTCGGTTGATTCGTATGCGTTACCGAGACCAAGCAGACAACCAACTGGCCCAGCGGTCGACCGTTGACATACTCGATCGTGACTCCCGCTGGTTCGCTTACCCAGTCCTTCGCTCGCTTGGCAATCACACAGCGGCCAACCGCAGCGAGGTTCAAGCGACTGCCTGCGGGGATGCGGACACCGAGAGATTGCCATCCTTGGTCGGCGGCGACGTTGATCGCGAGCGGCTGTCCCTGCCAACTGGGGTCATCGACCGACAACGTCACCCTTTCGCGCGACCAATCAAAGCCGTAATCGAGTTGATGGCACATCAACCGCCAACGGGCAATCACGGCCGGCCACTCGGGCAACAATCGTTGATAGATTTGGCGTGTAAAGTTCGGCCCCGAGTCGCGTCCACTTCGAGCGGACGCGCGAAACACATCGCGGTACTCATCGTACTGTGATAACAACATCGCCGCTGCCCAGCACCAACCATAGCTTTCGACGTCCGCATTGAGATTGGCGGGGTATCGCATGACCGTCTCGAGCGTGGGGACCGCCCCGTCGTCTCGCCGTTGGCTCATCAATTTCAATCGCCCCCAATAGGGAACCGAAGATCGGTCGGCGGGAAAGCGATTGATGATTGTGGTCGCTCCAGCCCCTTGGTGAGTCGCCAATAATTCCGCGGTTCCCTCCATAAACCAGGAGGGCCCCGCGCCGCCGAATTGATCAAACGCGAGCGCGTGGACCCCTTCGTGAAGCAGCAAGTGGCGGGTGTAATAGGGGCTCGGTTGAGACATAATCCAAATGGAGTTTCCCAGCGCGTACCCCTCCTTGAAATCGGGAACTCGAGGATCGATCAATCCAGCACTCTGGAAAGACGGCTTGTTTTGCATCACAAACGCCTTCACACTCCAAGCGTCGAGCGAACGCTCGGGCAATCCCCAGAATTCTCGCCATTGCTCGACGGCGTGATCGAACGACGCGACCAATTCGTTCGCCTCGGCCTCCGATTCGATGTCCGAGGTGAGCACGATATGTTGGCCGGTCACGTTGTGAAATTCATCCGCGAGAGTCGCCGTTGCCATCCCCGAGACGATCCACCATGCCGCTAACCAGGTTTGAATTTGTGTTCCATTCATACGCACAGCTTACCGCTTTTCTCGTTTTGTGTTCAGCACTTCTCGTCGCCAGCGGATGTGTCCAGCGCGCCGAGACCGATGTCGTGGTCTATTCCGCGTTGGACGAAGAATTCGCAACGCCAATCCTCGATGCCTTCGAGCGGTCGACGGAGAGTGAAACCCGTGTGATTGGAAAATTCGATATCGAATCGACCAAGACGGTCGGGTTGGTCAATCGCATTATCGCTGAGAAAGAGGCACCGATTTGCGATTTGTTCTGGAACAACGAAATCATGCACACCCTGCGGTTACAGAAACTGGGGCTACTCGAACCGCGATCCTGGAATGTCGAAGCGGGCTGGCCAGCGGAGATGATCGCCAGCGACGGAACATGGTGTGGGTTCGCCGCTCGAGCGCGCGTGTTGATCGTCAATACCGAAATGATTCCCAACCCGAGCGATTACCCTCGCTCAGTAGCCGACCTTGCCGACAAAAAATGGAAGGGACAATGTGCGATGGCGCGGCCTTTGTTCGGTACCACCGCCACGCACTTTGCGGTGCTGCGTGAAATCCAAGGGCGCCAAGCGACGCTCGACCAACTGCAACAGATACGCGATAACGCCGTGATCTTGTCCGGCAATAAGCAGGTCGCTCAGGCCGTGTCCGCTGGAACGGTCGCTTGGGGCTTAACGGACACCGATGATGCCATCATTGAAAAAGACTTAGGCCGCTCGGTCGCAATCATTTACCCGGATCAAGCCTCCGATCAACCAGGCACGCTACGCATTCCCAATACAATTGCCGTCCTGAAGAACGCACCGCATCCGGTTGCCGCCGGCTTGCTTGCCGATTACTTGCTTCGTCCCGAAACCGAAGATCGCTTGGCGATGGGGGACAGCAGTCAAATGCCATTGTCGCGATCGAGCAAGTTCTCGCCTCGTGTTTTGCCCGAGACTCCGGTGCGTTGGATGCAGGTCAATTTTGAAACCGCAGCCGACGATTGGGAGAACTGGGCCACGCAGCTGCAAGCGTTAGGGCTGGGCCAATAACGATGGGGCCGGTAACGATAGGCACCGCATGGCGGTGCGTTGCGGTTTTCGCGGAGACAGCGGACTGAAACGCAACGCGGCCTCACATCGTCTCGAGCGACGTCGATCGCAAAACCTCGCCTTGTAAACGAAGCTGTTCCCCGGCCGGGCCGGCCAATCGCTGTAAATGGGGCCGCCGTACCATTTGCAAGCACGCGGAGGTGCCCTCTACGGGCGGGGCATCAAACTGCAGATCTGCGGACGTTCCCCAAGCTCGTAAGCGACGAAGCAGTGCCGGCGCGATCGGTTGCGGCTTGCTTTCGGCGCGAGCGGCGACGACGGAGTGATCTTCGCTCACCTTGAGCAACCGCCGCAGATCTTCGATGCGGACCATCGTATCGGATTCTTGGATGAAGACGAGTTCTCCCGTCGCACGCTCCAATCCGGTTTGACCGGCAGCTTCCATGCCCCGCGGACGTGAATGGCGAACCACACGTAGTTGAGGGTAATGGGACTGCAGTTCGGCGAGCACTTCGGAGGTCGCGTCTCGGCTGCCGTCATCGACGACCACCACTTCGCTAGGATCGTGAGTCAATTCGGCAAGGGCGGCGAGCACGAATTCGACGCGTTCTCGAATCCGGCTTTCACCGTCACGAACGGGCAGCACTACCGACATTTTTGCTGGAGTGGACATGACGCATAAAACTCCGATCCGGCGGCGATGATCAGGATGGTCGCCGCCGGAGTTTTTCCGCGAGTGAGGGACCGACATCAACGAGGCGTTGTGCAAATGTTTTCGGTCGCCGAGGGGGTAGTCGTGCAAGTGGACTTGGCATTGTCTGAATTTGCCAGTCGTTCCTGCGATGCCGGATCGACCTATAATGTGAGTCGACACGCCACGGATTTTCGACCGAGGGTCCTGTGGAACGTGTTTTTGTACCCTTTGTTCTCTCGCAAAAGCGACCATTTCCTGCCATGTCCACCGACGACTCCCCCCTTCCTAACTTCGCCCGCGGTACCGACGGCTTACTTCCTGCCATTGCTCAAGATGCCACCAACGATCGCGTGTTGATGATGGCTTGGATGAACGAAGAGGCGTGGAAGGAAACCCTGCAATCGGGTTACGCAGTCTATTACAGTCGCAGTCGTAGCCAGCTTTGGCGCAAAGGGGAAACCAGTGGCCATCGGCAACAGATCGAAGAAATACGAGTCGACTGCGACGCCGATACGATCCTGCTGAAAGTGCACCAGAAAGGGGCGGCGTGTCACGAAGGCTTCGAAAGTTGCTTCTTTCGCAAGGTCAATGCGGAGGGAACGGTCGCCATCGCCGATGAAAGGCTTGTCGACCCCGCCCAGGTCTATGGAAAGAAGTCTAGCTGAGCATCTGGCCGGGGGGCGAGTTGGAAAGCGTCTCCGAACCGGGTACGATCTTGCCTCTCACGACGCAGAATTCTCCGCAATCAATATCTCGTTATCGATCCCCACCTGGAGTTTGAACCAATGAATGCAGAAGCGAAGTTGAAAGAGTTAGGATTTGAACTACCCCCCGCTCCAAAACCCATCGGTGTTTATAAGCCGATGTTGATTGTCGGAAACTTGGCCTATTTGTCGGGGCACGGGCCAATGAAACCGAACAAAACGTTGATCACGGGCCGCTTGGGCTTGGATATGGACGTTGAGGCCGGCTACGAGGCCGCACGATTGACGGGGCTCGGAATGTTGGCCACGCTCCAATCCCAACTCGGTAGCCTCGACAAGGTCAAACGCCTCGTCAAATTGCTCGGATTGGTTCGTTGTTCAGATGGTTTCGACAAGCAACCCGCCGTGATCAACGGTTGCAGCGAACTGTTTCGCGACGTTTTCGGCGAAGAAGCCGGTGTGGCGGCACGCAGTGCGTTGGGAACCAATTCGTTGCCCGGCGGAATCGCGGTCGAGATCGAAGCGATTTTTGAAGTCGAAGTCTAACGACGAAGGTGAACCGCAGATCTCCGGGGGGTCGCGAAAGTCAGCGAGACTTTCGCCGCTTCTCCGGGGCACCTCCCGTCGCCCCCCTCTGCAGGAAAACCAACTCCGGTGGGACTTCCATTTTTGCGTGCCACGGGTTCCGTTACTCCGCATGATTCGTTGCCGCATGGACGCTTCGCCTACAATGCGAAGTGAAACACTCCGCAGGTCTTCGGACGCGCTCCGATTTCCGACGCACCCAGAAGAGGGCACCCGCCACACGCACCATGACTGAGCGGATCAATGTAAAGCCGGAAACGTTCCCTCCGCTCGTCGATCGCGCGATCATTATCACCGGTCCCACCGCGTCGGGCAAAAGTGCCGTGGCGATCGAACTGGCTCGATTGATCGGTGGCGAAATTCTTTCCCTCGATTCCATCGCGGTTTACCGAGGGATGGATATTGGCAGCGCAAAGCCGACCCGCGAAGATTGCGCCCAAATCCCCCATCATTTGATTGACCTTGTCGACCCGAACGATGAATTTAGCGTGGTCTGCTATTTGAAAGCGGCGCATGCCATCGTCGATCGACTCGAAGCCGAACGCAAACCGGCCATCTTTGTGGGCGGGACACCGATGTTTCTAAAAGGGGTGTTACGGGGCTTCGATCCGGGCCCCCCCGCCGACGAAGCGTTTCGTCACGCGGTCCAACAGGATGTCGAGCGTTTCGGAGTCGACGCGCTGCGAAAACGGCTTCGACAAGTCGATCCGCTGGCCGCTCACCGCATCGATCCGGGGGACGTGCGGCGGATGATCCGGGCGCTCGAAGTCGCTTACCAAACAGGCCAACCCCTCAGCCACCGACAACTTCAGTTCGACGAGGTGCGTGATGCATCCTCGTGTAACGTGTTTCGGCTGGGATGGGATCGCAAGGTGTTGCATGAGCGAATCAATCGCCGCGTCGAACAAATGTTCGCGCGGGGGTTTGTCGATGAGGTTCGCTCGTTGACCAAGCAATATGGCGTGTTTTCAAAGACAGCGGCACAAGCGGTTGGCTATCGAGAATTGCTGGAGTGCTTGAGCCAACATGGCGATCTCGAAACAACGAAGCAAGAGATTGCAGCTCACACGCGGCAAATGGCAAGACGGCAAGAGACGTGGTTTCGATCTTTCCGCGAGCTTCGCTCATTGCAGCTCAACGAACCGATCGACGCCTGCGCCATCGCGGCGAGCATCCAGACGCAACTGGTTGCCGCATCCCGTTCCTAGCCGGGGCCTAACTGGGCCTAACTGGGGCCTAACTGGGGCCTAATCGGGTTCTCCGCCGACTTCATTCAAGACATCCTGGAAGGGCATTTCCCGACAAACGCCGAAGTGCGGTTCACGTGTCATTCGCGATCGAAACATGGCTGGCGTCGACAAACCGCACAAAAACCTCGCTCGTTGGCGTGCCGTGACCATGCGCTGGGGATACTTGTGGACCATCTCTTGAATGATTCCGGTGGCCGAATCGCCGAGTGACCGCGGAGGAGGAACGGGGATCTCAAACGGTCCCTCGCCACGACAAAAACTACAATGGCCACAGACACTCGGCAATGTCTCTCCGAAGTGCGCAGACAATGTCTCGGCTTGGCACGAGCGTGCTTCAGCTAACCGCAGGACAGCGTCGAGACGTTGCACTTCGGCGGCTTCACGGCGGAGCATCCGGTCGGTCAATTTGCCCGCTAACCTACGCAGGTTTTTGACCTCTTTGATCCATCGATAACCGTGCGTTAGGTCACTGACATCGACATCTAACCAACCTTGTTCGGCCATGAACTCGACCGCTTTAACAATCGTTTTCCGTTCGCAATTTAAGCGATTCGCAGCCAACGTCACGTTCAATAGGAACCGCGTCCGCCCCTTGGTCAAGTGCGATAGAACTGCGGCAATAAACTCACGCTGCTCGCCATCAACCCGTTTCAAAATCGATTGCAAACTAACAAGCGGTTGAATCTTGTACTTCTCATAGCGAGCCGAAGTGGCAAGCAAATAGCCATCCAATTCCAGGTAGGTTAGCAAGGTACGAACAACCGGCATACGAACGTCCGACTCCGACGACAAGCGGTAATGCGAGACATGGAACTCCCCGCGATTGCCGCGCAATAGCTCGATCAATTGAAGCACCCCTTGGCGTGTAGGGGTGTCGCCGTAAGTGAAATTGTCGAGCACCACCCGGTCCTCCGGTACCATGATGAGTTCACAAACCGATTCCTTTCGATCTCTTCCGGCACGGCCAATTTCTTGAGCGTACGCCTCCAGCGATTTTGGGGGATTGAAATGATAGACATAGCGGATGTTTGCTTTGTCGATTCCCATCCCGAAGGCGATGGTGGCAACGACCACTCCTCGGCGGGACTTGAGAAAAGCCTGCTGGACTTCCATACGCTGGTCCATTTCAAGACCCGCGTGATAGGCGTTTGCGGCAATGCCATCGTCGCTCAATCTCGCTGCGATCTCTTCAGCGGCGCGTTGTGTGGTGACGTAAATAAGCGTCGAACCTTGGGGGCGAGACGTCAACTGAGATAGCAGGTGCGGGTATTGTTCCTCGGCGCTTAGAACGATGCTGCGGAGGTGCAGATTGGGTCGGTAAAAGGGAGTGCGAATCGCATCCTTTTTCGCGATCCCAAATGCCTTTCGTATATCGGCAAGTACCGCGGGAGTGGCGGTCGCCGTTAAAGTGAGCACTCGTTGGGCGGAAAAACGCTGAGCGATCTCGGCAAGCTTTAAATAGTCGGGACGAAAATTGTGCCCCCACTGGCTAATGCAATGAGCCTCGTCAATGGCCAGCAAGGCAATTTCGAGCGACGCCAGCGACGAGACAAAACGTTCATTAAAGAAACGTTCCGGAGCAACATAGATCAACTTGCATCGCCCCTCGCGGATGCTTCGCATCGCATCGCGGAACTCCCCAGGCGACATGCTCGAATCGAGTCGCACCGCGGCAATCCCACGGGCCCGCAGCGAGTCGCATTGGTCTTTCATCAACGCAATCAGCGGCGAGACCACCACGGTAATGCCGGAAAAAAGCAAGCTCGGCAATTGGTAGCAAAGACTCTTGCCTCCCCCGGTTGGAAAGACCGCAGCAACATTCCGGCCTTGAAGCAATCGCTCAATCACGGCCCGTTGGCCGCGTCGAAAGGAACGCAGCTTAAATTCGCTGCGCAGCAGTTCGCGTAGATCAACCGCAGCGAAGTCGGTCGACTTCGGCTGTTCGGATCCGGCTGCTTTTGATTCCATCACACTTTCCAAGTTCGATCGCTTCCGTCGCGACCATCGTACCCGAAACAATGCGTGTTGATCAGCTTGGATCTCCTAGAGAAATCTCAGCACCGCTGTGATTCAAACAACGACGTCCCTCACATCCGATCAACATTTCACCCGTTTTTGCCGCTTCGGAAACAGGGAACGAGGCCGTCAAATGGAGCGGAACATCGTTCCGTTCAATGGCAACTCGGTGTCCGAGAACGAGCATGGCCACCGGTGTGCGATACCAGGAAGTGAATCCGGCCGGAGACTCACATTGGGGAAGTGGCTTTTTGAAGGCACATTTCCGCTCCGCCGCAGGAGGCTCAGGGGGAATTTCCCCCACCGGTGCAACCGCCTAGAATGAAGAGACTCCTCCCTAGGAACAATCAAAAAACATGTCCAATCGGTAAAGAACCACCCATCGGAGAATGCCGCTTGGAAGCAAAACCAAGGGTGGCGGTGGTGGACTGATTCGACCGATTTTGACATGGGGAAGATGTTGAATCGCTCTCCTTGAAGCTATGGAAACGGGGTTCGAATGAACTTTGCCGCAAATTTCACCGCCATTGATTTTGAAACGGCGACCCACCGTTCCGATAGCGCATGTCAACTTGCCGGGGTAGTGGTTCGCGATGGCGTCGTGGTTGATTCGAAGGTTTGGTTGATTCGTCCCAAGCCGTTTTTGTTCAGTCCCGCCAATATTCAGATCCATGGCATTTCCCCCGAACAAGTCCGTGATCAACCGGACTTTGGCGAACGGTGGCCCGAGGTAGCCAAATTCCTCCGAATTCATTCTAGCGATCGCCCTGGAGCCGAGCCGGAATGCCTCGTCGCGCACAACGCGAGCTTCGACATGGGGGTTTTGATGGGTTGTTTGCATACGCATCAGATTCCCATCCCTGATATCCAGTACACATGCACCCGAGCGATTGCTCGGCAAGTTTGGCCCGAGCGGCCTCGCTTCGGACTCAAACCGCTCGCCGATTGGCTGGGCCTTCGTTTTCACCATCACGATGCGTTGGAAGATTCTCGGGTCTGCGCTCAGATCCTCTTGGCGGCGGGGATCCAAGCGGGGGTTGCCACGCTCGAAGAGCTTGAGCAATCGGTCAAACTTTCACGCGGGGTGGCTGGCGGATGGGGCAAGCGAGGTCCAGCGAAATCTCATTTCCGAAAACCGAACCCGCATCGGGCCGCCGCTTCGTCGCACGGGGGGCCCGCTCGGCTGCCCACCCTATCGCGACAAGGAAATGCCCAGCGGCGTCCTGATTCGGTGGCCATTGATTCCGCGCTGGGCACGCCAGGACGCGATCCGAACGGCGCGAGCCAAGCTCCGTCGATGGACCTGCAGCGTTTGTTCGTCCGCGCCGAATTCATCCGCCCCTTGGCAGGAAAAACCGTCGTTTTCACTGGGAAATTTGAACATCTTAGTCGCGAAGATGCCGAGTCGCTGGCCAAGCGCCTAGGCGGAACTTGCCAGTCCACCGTGACCGCAAAAACCAATCTACTCGTCGTCGGCAAAACCGATCGGAAGACCACGCACGTGGAGCGTTCGATCAGCGTGAAGGAAGAGGTGGCGCGCGATCTCCAAGCCGGCGGAGGAGCTATCCGCATCATCGGCGAACACGACTTTTTGGGCTTCGTGGTCGCGCCGTCGTAAACACCGCAAGATTTTTGCCTACTCTCTTTAGAGGTGACCTATGCTTAGGGGCGACTGCGTTTCCAATCAAAGCGATATCACCTTGGAATGAACTTGTGACCCGTGTACTGCTGACGGCATTCGAGCCCTACGAACGTTGGACCGAAAATTCGAGTTGGTTAGCGCTGATCGAACTGACTCAGTGGTACGATGGTCATGCCGATTTGACCACGCGACGCTATCCCGTCGATTTAGCGCTGATGAGCGGCCAATTGAAAAAGGATTTGCAAGACGACTACGACTTGGCAATCCATCTTGGCCAAGCTCCGGGCATTCCCCTGATCAAGCTCGAGTCGATCGGATTGAATGTTCGCGGTGATGGGACGCCGCTACTGAAAGATGCTCCCGCGGCTTACCAATCCTCGCTGCCGCTCGAACGCTGCCGCGACCGGTTGATTGAGTCGGGGATCCCCTGCGAAGTTTCGCATCATGCGGGAACTTATTTGTGCAACGCCGCCCTGTATTTAAGCCAACATTTTTCGCATTCGTTTGCCATGAAGACGCGAAGTGTCTTCATTCACTTGCCGCTCTCGCCGGCCCAGGCGGCGCGTGATTCGGATCGTTTACCGAGCATGAGCACGCCGATGGTCAGCGCCGCGTTGGCCATGATTGTCGAGACATTAAGCGAGTAGAGGCTTGTGGTGATGGCGAGTTCGATTCGACTCGCTTCGCGGATCGGACTCCCCCGTATCAAACTTGCCGCCCCACTTCGTCACGCTGCGTGAAAACAAAAAAAACGCCACCGCGATCAAGCGGTGGCGTTTCAATGAGCGAGGTTCGCTAAGGATTTGTGACCGAACTATCGGTTCGGGTCGAATCCGGTTTGGGCGATCTCTTCTTCCTCTTGGATGATGATCCGTGGGGTCACCATCAACATCAAGCTTCGTGCATCCCGACCCGTCGAAACGTTGCGGAACAGTCGGCTGACGTAAGGAATCTTGCTGAGGAATGGCACGCCACGTTCGCTTCGGCCTTCGGCCAATCGTTTGATCCCACCGAGCAGGATCGTACCACCATCGGGAACGCTCACCGTCGTGCTGACCTGAGTGAACGCGAACGTTGGCAACTGAACCGTCGTACCTTCGACGACGTCTGACGAATCATCCTCATCGGTCTCGTCATCGGAGTCAATCTTACCGTCGCCGTTGGTATCCTTGGTCGTCTTGCTGCTGCTGCTGGTTGAGCGTCGGCCTTCGAAGGTGAAGGTATCGACGTTGCCGATTTGGCTAAAGAACGGTACCAGCGTCAGACGTACAAATCGTTTGTCATCGCTGACGATCCCTTGCACGTTCAACTGAGTCCCTTCGTTAAGCACGACGATGACCGGTTGCTGTGCGACCGCAAAGTCACCGACCACCGGTGTGATACTGGTCACGAACGGTCGTTGTGAGACGTCGCTGATCGTCGCGATTTGGCCGTCGAAGAGGGTGACCTTCGGAGCTTGCATCACATTGTTACGAGTATCGCCCTGTGCGGCTTGCAAGAAGAAGAACGCCTCGATGTCGCTCAGGATCGCAAAGCCAATCGTCGAGATCGCACCCGGGTCAGGAGCACTGAATGGTGGGGCAATCCCAAAGCTGTTGTTGTCAAAGCGGATGTCCAAGTCAGGGGTCGGAGCTCCAGTGATCCCATCGAAACCGATCGTGACCGCAGGCCCCGAATTGCCCTGAGGAATCTCGCTGACGCTATTTTTGAACTGGACATCAAAGTCGACACCAATCTGCTCAAAGAACGTATCGGAGAGCGTGATGAAGCGAACTTCAATCGTGATTTGCAGGTTTTGGAGACGGCGAAGGGTCGTCAACAGATCCGAGATTTGGTCATGCACATCGCTGGTCGTGCTGATAACCAAGCTCAAGTTTTGGCGGTACTCCGCCATCGTGCTCGGTCCCCCCAGGGCTTCCCAGGTATCAGGCACCACGGTGGTTTCAATCAAACGCATCAGCGAATCGAAGTCAGCAAACGAGCTGCCCCCACGAGCACCGCTTGGGGCGGATGAATTGCCGGGGCCGAAGCCACCTTGGGAACCTCCCGGTGCAAATTGCCCCAGCATGTTCGGTGCCATTTGCGATGGCGACATCGTGGCAGCCATTCCGCGTCCCAAATCGGTTGGCGAAACGGGCATGATTTGCACATCACTTTGCGGGCTCGACATTTGGTAAGCGGCACGCAATGCCCCGGCCAAGCCATCTTCGTAGCTGCTCGTAAAGTTCGGGATCGGAGTGACCAAGTCGGTCACGCGGTAGGTCCTTGGGAAAACCTTGCTTCGTTTGGCTTCGATGCTAGTGATATTGAGTACGTCGTTCTCGATGACATACGTCAATTCCAAGTTAGCCAGAATCAAGCTCAACGCACTCTTGAGCGGAATGCTCTTTTGCAGACTCAAGTTCACGGGAGTATCAGGCGTCACACGCACGGCCGACAACGAACGGCTGTCCATGACAATCGGCACGCCGGTGACGGCGGCGAGGTCTTCGAGCACCTCGTGTAGCGGACGGTTACGATACTTGACGTTCACATCGGTTGACAACGAACGTTTGATTTCTTGTTCACGAGCACTCAATCGCTCGTCAGCCCCTTTCCCCGCCAAGCGGCGTCGCGACAGATCTTCCCAGATCCGTGCTTCGGGGAGAGCAAAGTTGCGTTCGGGGTCGATGCCAATGGACGCTCGCTCGACATCAAGCATGTTGGTGACAAAGGCGTCTTCCTTGGCGTCGCGAATCTCTTGGTTCATCAAACCGCGAACTTGCATGCGAGCGTTATGGAACATCGTGATCGCGATCGGCGAACCGGGCTTCAATTCCGAAACCTGTTTGGCAACCACTTCAGCCTCGTTGAAGCGTCGCGATTCAATCAGTTGATTGAACTCTTGCACAAGGTTAGCGATTTCGTCATCGACAGCCGCTTCACGCTGCGACTCGGTCGCCATCGTGGTACGAATGGTTTCGTTTTGAATTTCCATCTCGATCTTGGCGCGATTGGCGTCAACGTATTGCCGTTGATCCTGAAGAGCACGATCGACCATCAAGGTCAACGATCGTTTTCCAGATTCATCCAAGTCGGACGTTTCGACGCGACGCTTCAAGCGGTCAAGTTGATCCAAGGCATCCATCGGTGCGGTCGTCTTGGATTCATTTGCTTTGGCCAACTCGGAGGTCACTTCACGGTATAAGCGACGTGTTTTTTCTTGGTTTTCAAGTTGTGCTCGTTCGATTGGAGTCAACGGAGCACCGGCCTCTTTCGCCGCCGTCATTCCGCCAATTCGATTGGATTGCAGTAGCGTCAACTTGTCTTTGAGTTGGCGACGTGTTTCCAGATCAAGCGTCGATTCGTGCTTCCAAGCTTCCAAGAACTTTTCTCGAGCGCCCGCTTGGTCGCCGCTGATGAGTAAGTCCAAGCCTTCTTGATAGACTTTGTTGGCATCGTTCGCATCGCCTGGCAAGGCTTCCAAGTTCTGCACTTGGGCAATGCCGCCCGCGGGGTTGTCCCCCACGAATGAGTTGCCTGCGTTAGGAGCGCCGTCGCCGTTAAACAACATTTGAGCTACCGCCCCGGAGTCGATATCACCCGCGGAGCCATCGGCTTGCTTCACTCCCGACGCGTTGTCGATGGGTGAGGTCCCGCTGGTCAAGGCAATGCCGCTCTTGCGTGCCGAGGATTCGGCATCCAATAGCAGTTGCCACACACGGGGTTCTCCCGCGCTGAATTCACGTTCGGGCACATTGAGCGCTTGAGCCTGGCGGGCCAGCGTCAGTGCGGTCGATGTTTCGCCGCGATCGAGTGATGCACGTCCAATGGCGATCAGCCGTAGGGCCTCTTGCTTGCGTGCCGCAATGTCTGCAGGGCCGCCAATCGGCTCCGCTTTTGCGACGCTCGGCAAACGTTGGATGGGTGGGGTAGCACCTGGTCCAAGTGGGCTCGTTGAATCCGCCGCGGGGGCCAGAGTCAGACTTGGAAGGGGGCCGGTGGGTGGCATCGACAACAAGTCACGATCAAAACCGGCTGAAACCAGTTCCGCACGGAGTTGTTCGACTTGAGGAGCCATTTGAGGTGAACGCACGACCGAAGCAGCCGAGTGCCGGAACAACTCCACCGCGTTGCGGTAGTCCTTGCGGTTCATCGCCGCTCGAACGTGTTTAATCAATTGGTCGGTCGCGACACTCTGAGCCTCAGACGTGGCGACGTTGCTGGCTGCTGGTACTTTTGCACCAGGCGGCAGTGGCAGTTGCGCCGACAGGTCGGTCGACGATGCCAAGGAATAGAGGATGCCAAGACCGACCGCATAGGTGAATAAACCTATCGGGGGTCGTTGTCCCACGAGAGGACGGCGTGCCATTACGAGGCCATTTGCGTTTAAGAGGCGGTTCAACGCGACTCTCCTTCTTCGCGGTGAGACTTCAATAATACCGGTTGCGTTAAGATTGCCTGCACAACAAAACATCTCACATGAATAAACACATGGTTTTGTTGCCGGTGGTCCCAGCACGACCGCCTGTGAATCAACTTCACAGGTCTTCTAAGCATTCCGAGATCCTCTAAACGGGCCGCCAAAACAACGTGATGTTGATTTGATTGCAAATCACCTCCTGTGATTGCCGCCAAGAGTCTCCTGGTTTGCGTTGGGAATAGTCCTTGCAGAAGTACGCTGTCAACACCGATAGGCAGAGATTTCGAAAAATTGACGCTGCAGGGGGTTTAGCGACGTGATCGAGGCGGAGCGAGCGTGAACCGAACGCGCACCGAGCTCTGCCGCGGGCACACCGAGTTCTGTCGCGGGCACACCGCAATCTGCCGTAGACGCATCCACGCTGCCGCGGGCGCAACCAAGCCGGCGAGGGAACCGTGACGTCGGTCCGCACCCTAAACGGGTCGATCCAAGCCTAATCCGGCGTATCCAAATAAGGATCCTGGCCGATTTCACGCTGCATTTTCTTGCGTTCCTTCTCGTGATGCATCAGCACCATCCGATCTCGGAAATGCTTGCGTTCGACTTTTCGCTGGGCTTTTCCGAACAGTTTTGCGTAGCTATCCATCGCACCGGGGTTCGCAGCCCCTTTTGCCTTTAACTTCTCAGCGCGGCTGGGGCCCAGTCCGCCTTTGAGGATGTCATCGTCAAGCGAAAGGTATTGGCGATACGAGCCCTCATCCCCTTGTCGCCCACAACGGCCGATCAATTGGCGGTCGATTCGGGCTGCGTCATGAAGTTCGGTACAGATGACGTGCATTCCGCCCATCGCTTCGATCGCGTCGGCCAATTTGATATCCGTACCACGTCCCGCCATGTTCGTAGCGACAGTGACTTTGCCCCGCTCACCCGCTGCGGAAACGATCTCGGCTTCCATTTCAACATTGTTCGCATTGAGCACTTTGTGCTCGATGCCTAATTCGTTCAACAGTCGGGAAACGATCAAGCTTTTGTCGATCGATCGCGTGCCGATCAAGACGGGGCGTCCCTCGGCATGCACCTCTTGGACCTCTTGGACGACCGCTTCAAACTTTGCCAACATGGTGCCAAACACGCGATCGGCAAGGCGTTTACGTTTGGGCGGCCGGTTGGTGGGCACCGGAATGACTGGGGTACGATAGATTCGCCGCAATTCGCGGGCGCTCGTCGCCGCCGTCCCGGTCATTCCAGCCAAATGCGGGTAACGCAAAAACAGGTCTTGAACGGTGATGCGAGCGGCTTGTCCAGTCGGCACGCTGATTTCGATCTTTTCTTTGGCTTCAATCGCTTGATGAATCCCGTCGCGCCACTTGCGTCCCTCGGCGAGTCGCCCGGTGAACTCGTCGACAATCACGATTTCATCGACCCCTTTTTCGTTGGGTTTGACCACGTATTGGCGTTCCAAAAGGAACTCGCGATGGACCTTCACCGCGCGCTCGATGTATTCGTAAAGGTCGACCAGTCCCATCGTGCGGACCAGATCGCTTTTCGGCAGCGCGCGGACCCGTTGTCGACCACGGGCGGTCAATTCGTACTGTTTGGTGTCATCATCGATCTCGTAATGTTCATCCAATTCAAACTCGGGAGCGTGCTCGGCGGCCCATCCATACGTTTCGATAATTTGGTCTCGAACGGTGTCTTCGAGACTGCCGATAATCAGCGGGGTACGGGCTTCATCGATCAGAATGCTATCGGCTTCATCGACCAAACAGAAATGCATGCCGCGCATGACAATCTGGTCGCCGCCGCCAGAAAAACCGCCGCCGCCGTCGCCAAGCATCTCGGTTTGTAAGCGGTTCTGGGCGCGCAAAAGCAACCGGTCACGCAGAAAGTCGAAGCCAAACTCCTTGGCCGTCCCGTAGGTCACCGAGCAACCGTACGATTCGCGGCGTGATTTTTGGTCATCTTGAGTTTGAATGATGCCGACGGTCACCCCGAGTCGTTCAAACAGCGGCCGCATCCACTCGGCATCCCGTTTTGCCAAGTAATCGTTGACCGTGGCCAAGTGGGCTCCTTTGCCGGTCAAGGAGTGCAGGTAGAGCGGCAGCGAGGCGGTCAGCGTTTTGCCTTCCCCGGTTTGCATTTCGGCAACACAGCCCTCGAATAACGAGATGCCACCGATGATTTGCACGTCATAGTGACGCATCGACAGGGCACGGCGTCCCGCTTCACGGACCAACGCATAGCCTTCAGGCAGCAGCGTGGAGAGTTTCTCTCCGGCCATCGCGCGGTAACGCAGCGCCAAGGAACGTTTACGTAGCGAAAGGTCGTCCTCGGCCTTCAACATCGGTTCGAGTGCATTGATTTGGGCTAACTTACGTCGCCACCGAATCATCCGCGGGCTGACCCCTTGCCTTGAATACGGTGACAACGCCTTGTGGGTCCCACCGATGTGACGCTGACTAGTCGCAGGAGACGGATCAGGCGGCGGCCCAGGAACGCTATCAAGCAATTCCCCAGCCAATGCGTCCTCCGCAAGTTTTTCCTCCGCAACTTCGTTCTCCATCGCCTCACCTCCTTGTTTGCCTTCCATTTCCTCTCCTTGAACACCCTGACCTAAACCCAACTCGTCACCCCGCTCACCGGTTGGCTGAGGGAGGTCTTGCCCCGGCGAAGTCGTTGTATCCGGATTGGGACGCTCCGAGCGGGTATTTTGAGCAGACATTGGAAATTCTTTGCGAGTTTTTTTGATGTCAGGAGTAACGTAACGGCCGCTTCACAGCGTCATCTCGCGTGAAACATTCATTCTAACGGGTAATCCAGAGACGCTAGGTAAAGTTTGCATGCTTTACGCAGCAAGCTAGGCAAGCTGGAGCAAGTTTGCTTGGTGTTCCTATCGATCTGCATATAGCGGTGGAACGAGTCGATTGTCTTATACCAGTCAACCAGTGTTCCCGGACTGTTACGAGATTTCCTATGAAAACGAATTTGAGAGGCTTGGCCCTCACAGCCTTGTTGCTGTCAGCCTCAAATGTGAGCTTTGCTCAACAGGGTGCTTCGAGTGTTGGTGATCTTCCAGGCTACGATGAAGACGCCTATTTTGCCGACGAAATCACTTACCAACAACAGGTCAGTGGAGTCGATACGGTATCGCATGCCGACTCCGACGCGTCCTCGCAATCTTACCCAAGCGACGAGTCGCAATATGACGAAGCACAATACGAAGAAGCGGCCCCCGGCTACTCGGCGGTCGGATTCGACGAGCTACAACCGGTGGCGTTCCTCGACGGTCATCGTTTGCGTAATTTGCAAAATCGCCGCCATCAACCTGGATGCGATAGCAATTGTGGCGGCAGCTGTGGTGGTCCGCTGCAAGCCCGCCGCGGGGTGAAAAGCAACGGCGGTTGTGAAGCCGGTTGCGGCGGCAGCTGTGGTGGCAAATGTGGACGCCTTGGCGCCCTTCGCCGACTCGGACTTTCGTCCATGTTCGGTTGCAATAGCAACACGTGGGCTCAAACCGAAGCGTTGTTGTGGTTCGCCCCCGATCGCGATATGCCCGCGTTGATCTCCACCGCAGCACCAGGCGACGCCCCCTTTGGGCCCGACTCGACGACCGTCTTTGGCGATGATATCCAAGGCGAATTGTCGGGCGGTATCCGCAGCGACTTCGGTAAGTACTTCACCAAAAACTTTGGTCTCGGTGGACGTTTCTGGATTCTTGCCGAAAACCAAGATTCCTTCTTCGCCGAAAGCGACGGCAGCGACCGTAGCATTGGACGCCCGTTCTTTAATACCGGCACCGGCAGCAACGATGCAATCTTCATCGCGGCTGACAACGTCGGGGGTGCGGACTTCTCCGGAGCGATCGCAGCGGAAAGCTCTTTGGACCTGTGGGGTGCCGAAGGTTACGCTCGCATTAACCTAGGCGGTAACCGCAACAGCAAGATTGAGTTGATCGGTGGATACACTCACTTTGACATCGAAGACACCTTGCGAATGAGCAGCATCAGCTTGAACCGCAACACCGGTGACGTGACCAGCTTCAATGACTCGTTCGCCATGGAAAACCGTTTCAACGGAGGCCAAGTGGGCTTCGAAATGAGTGCGACTCGTGGCCGTTGGACCGCCCGTTCGTTGACCAAGGTGCACTTGGGTAACATGCACCAAACCGCGAACATCGCTGGCTCGTCACAATTCGGACCTGTCGGAAGCAACCCACCGGTATTGTCGGGTGGTGCTTTGGCTCTGGATAACCAAGGCTCCTACGAGCGTGACGTGTTCTCCTTCATTCCCGAAGCGAACTTCAAGCTTGGCTACCGCTTCCGTCCGAATGTTTCGCTGAGCGTTGGCTACTCGTTCCTGTACTTTGACAATGTGGCTCTGGCCGGTGACGCCGTCGATCCCTTGTTCGATGGATCGACCAACGCTACCGCTGGCCCGTTTGGTGGTCGTGCATTCAAATTTGATGACTCGAGCCTGTGGGTTCAAGGCATCGACCTAGGCGTGGTGATCAACCTGTAAGTGAAGAAATGAAGGTTGGCCCAGCGGCTCCGGTTCATCGTTTTTAGTCCGGAACACCGCGTCGGAGTCCGCTAGCAGTGTCAAACGAGGGCGTGAGGGAGAAATCCTTCACGCCCTTTTTTCGTAGACCAAGCCTTCTCGTCACCTGCCTTTCCCGCCACAATGGCCATATGAGTGAGCAAAAAACGAGCGAGCAACAACCGATTGTATTGGGGCTTTGGCCGATCGCCGGCGTGACCACGCTCGGCGTCACGCAAGCGGAAGCCCAAGCGACCATCGCGACGGCAATTGATTTGGGAATCACGGCGTTTGATACCGCGTTTAGCTACGGTTATGACGGCGAGAGTGACAAAATTCTCAAACCCTTTCTCGCCCACGATCGCGACCGTTTTGTGGTGATCGGCAAAGTCGGCCAGCGGTGGACGCCGAAACGAGAACGAGTCGTCGATGGCTCTGCCAAGACTCTCACCGCCGATGCCGAGCTTTCGCTGCGCCGGCTCGGAATCGATTCGTTCGATGTCTTGATGCTGCACTCGCCCGATCCGCAAATCGCAATCGAAACGTCCGCCGAAGCGATCGTGGCGTTACAGCGACGAGGGCTCTGTCAACGAACCGGCGTCAGCAACGTCACGCCATCGCAGTTCGCTCAATTTGCGTCGGTGGCTCGTGGTGCGGCGATCGAGTGTCCGCTGAATCTATTGCAGCAAGATTCGCTCGCTGAATTAATCCCCGAATCTCATTCCGAGGGAGGCGATGTCTACGTATTTTGGACATTGATGAAAGGCTTGCTGGCGGGCAAAATCACTCGGGAGCACACGTTTGCTCCCGGCGACAGTCGCGCGAACTACCCCGTCTTTCAAGGCGCCGCGCGCCAGCGGGCACACGCGATCGTGGATCGCTTAGAAACGCTCGGTAAACAAGTCAAGCGCACGGTTGCCCAATTGGCGATCGGTTGGGCAGTTTCGCAGCCCGGGGTCACCGCCGCACTCGTCGGAGCACGGCGTCCCGAGCAGATTCGCGAAACCTGTGCGGCCACGCGATTGCCAGCGGAAATCGCGGCTCAAATCAACGAGATCGTGGCGACCGCGGACAGCCAAAAGGGCTGACTCCCTCGGCGTTTTCGCTAGTTTCCCGAGTGCATCCTGGCAAAGCATTTAGTCCACAAACGCGAACTCGTTGCTCATCAATAGCACCTGAGCGAGTTGTTCCAGTTGATCGAGCGGCCTCACAGTCTCGCGGTTTTGAGGACCTTGAAAATCCTTGGACGAATCGGTTTCAATCCGCTGGCCATCGTCCGTAACGATGCGGATGTTCGCTCGCCAAACGAAGCTGTCAAAGGCATCCGAAGCTCTACCATTGACCACAAAATCGATCGTTTGTCCCTTTTCGATCCTGCTCGTGAGCGGGCCGAAGTCACGTTTTTCGTTGTGTCCCACCTCGCTAAAAATTTGCTTGGGACCACACCACACATCGGCTTGAACTCCGTCGCCTCGGGCTTCGGAATGCGACAACCTGCCCGTGATCGTGACGTTACCCGAGACGGGAGAGGTCCATCGGCGAACCAATCCACCATCGCTCTGACGCATCGAGTGCCCGCGATCCTTCAACAGCGATGCATAGCCCAGTGGACCGGCAAGGGGGATCGTATCGGCGGCTTGCCAGCGATTGTCTTTGAACACGGTGAACGGGACGAACTCGCCCACACGCCGCTTCGAATCCAGCGTCGTGGTGCCGTAGCTCCACTGCTCGGCGGGGTTGATGGGCGGCTCATACGCCGTGATTTCACGCTGTAAAAAGGTGACAAACGCCTCTCGCTCGGCCGCGGTGGGTTGGCGCGAAAATACCCGCTGAACCAATTCCGTCGCCAACGCCGAGTGGCGTTCCGCGTCGTTCGTTTGGCCCACCGCGTCGCGAACTTCGCGCGCGACCCGTCTGGCCAATTCAAGGGTTTGCGATCCATTGAGCAGGTACAGCGATTGTTGCGGGACCGTCGTAAAGTAGCGGTGGGGTGAATGAGCATCGGGGCTGGCGAAATCGAAGGTGCGAAAAACCGCAGGCAGATTTTGACGATCAATCATCGCGTAGATCGTCCGCCGTGCGGTCGGTTCCGACGCCGTGATCTCAACCGGTTCGCCGCCAATCGTTCGCTCTAACGATCCCGAGACGAGCAACAACGAATCACGTAGCGATTCAAAATCACGACGTCGGCGATTGGCTCGCGCTAACAGTTCGTTATCGGGATCGAGCTCGATGCTTTGCTCGCTAGCTTGAGCCGATTGGCGATAGATTCGCGACAGCACGATGCGGCGAACTGTTTTCTTGATGCTTTGATGCTTAGCGAAATCGACGGCCAACTCATCGAGGACTTCAACCACCGCGGGCGAGGGTGTCCGCACTCCGAAATCGCTCGTCGAATCGACCAACGGTTTGCCAATCAAATGCCCCCAAAGTCGGTTAACGAGCACGCGTGAGGTGAGCGGATTCTCAGGCGAGGCAATCTTGTTTGCCAATTCCAAGCGACCACTACCATCTCTAAACGGTGAATCGTCCGGTCCTCTCAAGGCCGTGAAATATTGACGCGTTGCAATCGGGCCTCGATTTCCCTGTTGGCCGCGAACCAAGATGTGGTGATCGTGTGGCTTTTCAATGTCCGCCATCATCAACGGACTAGCGCCCTCTTCACGATGCGCACTGCTGGTCAAAATCCCAAACATCGAATAGTAATCGGAGGTGGGAATCGGGTCGAACTTGTGGTCGTGACATCGGGCACACGAGACCGTCAATCCGACGAGTCCACGCGTGATCACATCGATGCGATCGTCGAGCGTATCGAGACGATTTAGATAGCGACGTCCCACCGTCAAGAAACCCATCGCGTCGAGATTACCCGCTTGATTGTCAGGATCCGTGCGATCTCCCGCCAATTGGTGCAAGATCATCTCGTGGTACGGCATGTCCGTAGCAAAGGCCCGGATCGTCCAATCGCGATAACGGTCGCTACCTTTTAAACGACGCTCCTTGCCTCCGAGCGCATAGCCCACGGTGTCGGCATAGCGTGCCACGTCCAACCAATGTCTCGCAAATCGCTCAGCGTATTCTGGTGACGCTAGCAACGAATCGACGATACGCACGTAGGCATCGGGCCGCGAAGACGTGACAAACCGTTCGATCTGAGACTCGCTCGGCGGCAATCCGGTTAGATCGAAATAAAGTCGGCGGATCAAGGTGTCTCGGCCGGAGGGTTCCGACAAACGGACGCCTCGCTCACTCGCCTTGGAAGCGGCAAAGTCATCGATCACATCGTGCGAGCGAGGGTCAAGCTGCTGTGGCCCAGGTGGCGATTGCGGAGCGACAAACGCCCAATGCGATTTTGGATCGATATCCATCGGAGACACCTTCGCCGCCCCAGCGGTGAGTGCGTCAGGATCGATCACGCGAGGATCGGGGGCTCCCATCTCAATCCATTGCCGCAGGGTTGCGATCGCCGCGTCATCCAACTTGCCCTCCGGCGGCATTTGCATATCGGAATCCGAATATTCCACCGCCTGCAGCAGCACACTCTTGGAAAGATCCGTTGGCGTGATCGCCGCACCCCGGGTCCCTCCGATCCTTAAGCCCTCACGCGAATCGAGGTACAGTTCTCCTTCCTTCGCATCGGCCTCGTGGGAATGACACTCGTAGCAATGCTGGATCAGTAAAGGGCGGACCTTGGATTCGAAAAAGGTCACCGCTTCGCTACTGAGTTTCGCTTCGCTCGACTTGTCAACTTGTTTCGCTGTGGCGTCCTCTGCAGCGTTTACCGGCGACATCGAACCGAGCAGGACGAGCGTGATGGCAACAAGCGACCGACGACGGAGAGGATGGCGCAACGAGCTAAAACCGAATCGGAAGAGCAACATTGAACCTTCGTACCGGTGCGGGGATGGCATGAGTGAGCTGACGTGTGGGTGGGGGAGGGCAGTAGCGATGCGAGCGTGGGGAGACGCTTGGGTGGCGGGAATCGCCATTATAACCCCTTCTGCCGCTTCGGAGATCCATTTTCGACACCCCGCAGCGTGATTGTGAAGTTGCAATATTGACGTTTTAACGAGGAAATCATAACCCCACGCGTAAGCGAGGGACCGAATCAATATCGATATTCCATCGCTTGCGCGTCGGGTGGTGAAATACAAGCAACTTCAAAACTCGCTCCCCCCCCCCCCCGAGGGCGAGCCCGTCGGTTGCGAGTGGATCCACTGCCTGCCTCATCGTGATGACGACGATTTTAGTTCACCGCACGCGCGTATTGCACCGGCAGGATCTCGGTTGCGACCTCCGCGCCGAGTGCCTCAGCGGCGCGATAAGGCCAGTACGGATCCCGCAGGAACTCGCGGCCCAGCATGACCATGTCGACCTGGTTCGTTTGCAAGGCCTGTTCGGCTTGCTGTGGCTCGGTAATCGACCAACTCGTCGTGGTCGGAAGATCGGCTTCGTTGCGGATTCGCCCCGCGATGGGAATCATGAACCCTGGGCCCCAGGGAACACTGTCGATGTCGGGAGTCACAAATCCATGACTGACGTCGAGCAGGTCCAGGCCGGCGGCTTTCAATTTCCGAATCAATTCGATCGACTCTTCAATCGTGACGCCCCCATCGAGCCAATCGGTTACCGAAAGTCGAACTGTCAACGGCAGACGTTCTGGCCACACTTCTCGCACCGCGGTAAATGTTTCCAACATAAATCGGATGCGGTTCTCAAAACTGCCGCCATAGGAATCATTCCGCTTATTGGACAATGGCGAGTAAAATTCGTGTGCCAAGTATCCATGCGCGAAATGGACTTCAAGATAGTTAAACTCAGCTGCCAGGGCCCGTTCGGCGGCGCGAACGAAATCGGTCTGGACCCTACGAATGTCGTCCAAATCCATCGCCTGCGGCAACTTGGTAAGCTTCGCACCAAACGCGATCGGCGACGGCGCGATCGTGTCCCAGCCTCCCTCGTCATTCGCTAGGTGTCTGTCCCCTTCCCAGGGTTTGCTTGCGCTCGCTTTGCGACCGGCATGAGCCAATTGAATTCCAGCCACCGCGCCGTGTGCTTTTAAAAAGCGAGCGATTTTGGCAAACGGTTCGACGTGACCGTCGGTGTAAATGCCGCTGTCGGCCGGGCTAATCCGTCCTTCGGGCGACACCGCAGTGGCCTCGACCATCACCAAGCCGGCGCCTCCGATGGCGCGAGATCCGAGGTGCACGAGATGCCAATCACTGGGAAAGCCGTCCTCGGATGAATATTGGCACATCGGTGAAACAGCCGTCCGATTGCGCAGCGTGACCTCTTTCAGATGCAAGGGTTCAAATAGTTTCGTCATCGAGTGTTTCGCTTTTCGTGTCGATTGGAAAATGGATGAGATCGAGAGTATCAACCGGATCCACACGATGGGGATCGATCCCTACTCTACGTGATCGACGCTCCGTGCGTCGAGAGACCGCAGCGATGTCAACGCGTCAACACCAATCGATAGCGAGGCGAGCCATTGCGGAGTTTTTCAAAGGCGTCGTTGATCTGACTCATCGGAAAGGTTTCGGTCATCGGCGCGATCTGATGGCGGGCCGCAAATTCGAGCATCTTGTGCGTCGTGACGATGCTGCCGGTGGGCGACGCTGAGAACGATTTCTGAGCCGCCAACATGGGGAAGACGGTCGCTTCGATTTTGGGAGCAGCCCCGACGGTGTGCAGCGTTCCTCGTGGCGCGAGGGCAGCGAGGTAGGCGTCCCAGGGCAGTTCAGCATCGGTGGTATTGAGAATGAAGTCGAACTTAGCGGCCTGTTTCGCCAAGGCGTCACTCTCGCTGGTCGCGACAAAATGATGGGCCCCGAGCTCGCGTGCCTCAGATTCTTTGGCGCGTGTGCGAGAAATCGCGGTGACTTCGCATCCCCATGCTTTTAAAAACATCAACGCCAAATGCCCCAACCCCCCGATACCGACAACGCCGACTCGGGCGGTAGGAGCGACATCAAATTGCACCAACGGATTGAAAACCGTTAATCCGCCACAGAACAATGGACCGGCCGAAGCGACTTCGATTCCGTCGGGAAGCTTGGTCGCCCAGCCCCAGTGACAGCGCACTTTGTCCGCGAATCCACCGTGTTGATGCGTGATCGTCCCTTGCGCCGACAGGCATAGATTATGGTCCCCCGCGAGACAATGGTCACAGTGCATGCAACTGCGACACGTCCATCCCAAGCCGACTCGATCACCGACTTGATGGCCCTGCGCATGATCGCCAATCGCGGACACGCGACCGACCACCTCATGCCCTCCGACGAACGGGTACTCGGTAAGCTTCCAGTCGTTGTCCCACATGGAAAGGTCGCTGTGGCAAATCCCACAGGATTCAACCGCAATTTCGAGGTCATCGGCGCCGAGCGGACCGGCCTCATATTCAAAGGGCTCAAACGGCCCACCCGCACGGCGAGCAGCATAGGCTTGGATGGTGGTCATGTCGGTTTGATTCCTTGATCAGAGAAGGGTCGCGTGGGAGCGTAACCCCCGGGCGAGCGCGTCACTCGGCCCCCAGGCGACCAAGTCACTCGGAGGTTGAGGTTAGGACGATTTGATCCAAACGGGCTCACAGTGGGGCATTTTGGTCACAACGGGGCATATCGTGTGCCAGTTCATCGTGTGCCGGTTGATCGACGCGTAAACCGCACCGTCGATTATCGCTGTCGAGCGCACGACGCGGTAGATCACGCGGCTTCTCCCCGTCCGCTGCGGCACGACCCAGCGCGCCCCAGCGAAACTCAGCGAGGCTCGGCGCAGTTCGGTCCATATCGCCAACACGCACCGTGCGAGCGGCCGCTTGCTCGCCCTTTCAACTCGGCGTCGCAAGGTGAGATGAGGTGACTTGGATTGCCCTCGCAGTGGTGAACCGAACATGGCGGTCACAGGACGCCCACTTGGGGTGGTACGTTGTTATCGATTGCGGAAACTTCGTCAGCCCGAAGGCTTCCGAACGCGTTATATTCCGAACGAAGCATCCCGACGGAGAGTTCGTGACACTTTTTCCACAGCGCATTGCCTTTGCAATCGCAACGACTAACGTGTGTTTTGCGGGGGTATCACCGAAATTCACTCAAGTGGCTTCATTGCGGCTGCATGGTTGGTTAGCGTAGGTGTGCCGTGGCAAGACGAGTTTTGCCGCCCTCTTTTTGGCGTTCATGCCCCCGTTTGGGCCTGAAGCCTCGATGCACTGATCACCCTCCTTCACGCGACGGATGCCGATGACCCCCGAAGATACTTACAACGTTCCCTTTCAAACGGATAACGAAGCGGTGGAAGTTTCTGGAAGCGATTCCCCAGAACCCGAATCCCATGGGACCGAATCTCAGGGAAGCGAAGTTTACGAATCGGAAAATAGCTACCAAACCGAAAACGAAAACTACGAAGACGTCGATGCCAATGAGGAGCCGGTCCCCTCGTCCGAGCCTGAAGCGGTCTACGAGGATGACAATGCGATCGAGAGTGAAGCCGATGTTGACAACCAAGATATCGTCGAAGCAAAACAGGCTTGGGAAGACGACGATCCACGATTGGCCGAATTAGCACAACCGTTTGTGGGTCAATGGAACACCCTGATCAGCACGACGAATTGGGAGAAAGGTGAAATCATTCACCAATGGCGTCTGGCGCTGATCGATTCGGGAGCTCCCTCGACGGAGTACTCCGACGAAGCCTGGGCACGTCGCGTCGGTGGCGTGACGGCGCCCCATGTGGGCCGTTTAAGACGCGTCTTTGATCGATTCGGATCGACGTACGCCACATTCCACCAGCTTTACTGGAGCCACTTTCTAGCGGCACTCGACTGGGACGATGCACCGCTATGGCTTGAAGGGGCTGTACAGGAATCGTGGAGCGTTTCGCAAATGCGTGAAAAGCGTTGGGAAGCGACCGGTGCGGTCGAGTCCCAACGTCCCACCAGCAGCCAGATTGTCGAAGTCGACACCGACGAAGACGTCGTGCTGCCGGCCCAAGGGGGCGGTCGCACCAAAGACTTTGATGAAAACGGCAGCGATGATGTCGCGACAGGCCCGCGTCACGAAGGCCCGGACTTCGGCGACGAAGAAGAATTTTCGGCCCTCGACGCCTCCAAATCCAATCCACCTGCGGCCGAAGCCAGTGTGGAAGCCAACGCCGATTCGGAGGTGCCACAATCGATTAGCCAACCGTTTGCCGGGCTACCCGAATTGCCGGACGATTTGGCCGATGCGATTGAGGCACTCAAGCTCTCGGTACTACGCCACAAGTCAGCCAAGTGGGAACAAACCGATGCGGAGACGATCGAACGCTACCTCGCGGCGATCGGTATTCTGTTGAAGTCGTAGCGTCCATCTCAATGGGCTCGGGTCAGTCGGTCTGGCCTGAGCCATTTTTTTGCAATGTCAGCGGCGAACGCGCTCTGGGTCCCTCCTGCTTTGGATTTCCATTTGATGCAAACAACGAACCTTAGTCGCGAACTGACTCTGCACACGGCCACGCCCGAAAACGAGCCCGTGTTCATCGACCTCGCTAACGACATTGCCGAGCGCAGCATGGCGGCGAGGTGTCCATTGCGGGCTCGTCGTTCGGCGGTCATCCTTTGCTTGCTGACGACATTGGTTGGTTTTATCCTCGGTGGCTGTAGCGACGATTCGGCCGCCCAAGAGATTCGAACACGGCGCGCCTGTCTCGTCGAACTCGCGTCCCAGTACCGCCTCTTCCAAGAGCAAAACGGGGCGGCTCCCGAGAACGTGGGGCAGTTCGCCGAATTCATCAACGCGAAACAGCCCCCCGTGACCGATTCGAGTGCAAAATCGGAAGCGAATATCGTTAGCGAATCGCTCATTCGTTTGGCCGATGGCGACATGATGCTGTTGTACAACGGAGTCCCCGCCTCCGACCCGGCTTTCGATCCCGAAGCGATTTTGGGGTTTGAAGCGACCGTGCCGAGTTCCGGTGGTTACGTTGTCACGGCCAACGGCGATGCCAAGCACGTCAGCGCCAAGGTCTTTGCCGAAAGCAAGAAAGTGGCGACGATCAACAAGGCGCCCTCCCTCTAAACGCGAACCCGTGCTCTAAACGCGAACGCGGGATTGGGCCATCGTCAAGATCAACGCAATGATGGTGATCTGAAGCACCGCAATCATCAATGGCGGAATGCGGCTGACCCGGCCAAGCAGTGACTGTAGCCACTTTGGCTCACGCGACTCTTGAATCGCAATCAACTCGCTGATCGAATTCTGCTGACTCAGCGAGCTGGACGAAGGCCAAGTCGCGGTATGCTCCCAACCCCGATTGGTTCTCCGCCAACCGGTCGGCGGAATCGGATTTGGACGCCTACCCTCGATCGCCGATGCCGGCGGTGAAGCGGCCAAGACCATTCTCTCGGAACGGGACTGCCCCTCCCCCTGCGTCGGCCTTGCGGCGAACGTCACCGATTCAAGCGAGTGTGCAGGAACGTCAGGCGAGTAACGCATCACCGCGATGAATGCCATCAACATCGCAACACACTTCACATTGACCCACAGCCAATGCTTCAGCAGGCGAACATCGTTTGTATTTAGTCCAAGTTTGCTCATAGGTGGATGAGCTATTTCGCACAAGTTGAACCAAGCCGTGATCGCACGCGAGTGTTTTGACTGCAAGTTGTTTCATACCAACCATTTACCGCGTTAGACCCAGCGTGGTTTGGCGGCGCGGGTTGATGCGTTTAAACCGCCCAACGTTGCCAAAAAACAACCTCGGTTGCTTGGGCACTCCATCATTCCGAATGGAGACTGCGGAGGCATTCCGAATGGAGACTGCGGAGGGAACGTCGCGGCGAGCGAGCCGATGAAGCCAATCCCTGTGCCAATCCATGTGCCAACGCCGGTGCGAACGCATGCAATGGGTTTAACGGTTGTAGGGCCAAGGGGCGATTGCCAATGGCGAGGCAACCAAAATCGTTAGCTCCCCCCCGCATTTCCTGACATAGGTTTTAGAGGCGAATCAAGCTGTCCGCCACAACCTGGCCCCCCAGGCGAGAAACCTTACGCCCCAGCCAACTGAAAAAATCCAGCCCCCCTAAGAATTATGTCGACTGTCATCAACACAACCGCTCTCGAAGATGTTTTCCACTCTGAGGTGCTGCCTGCACTTCCTCACAGTGCGATTGCCCTATTGCAGCTTTCGCAACGGAGTGATGTTGGGCCAGCGGAATTCACCAAGCCGATCGAAGCGGACCCCGGACTCATGGGCCAAGTTCTGAAGTTTGTCAACTCATCGTACTTTGGCTTCAGTCGCGAGATCATGAGCGTGCAGCAAGCGCTGACACTCGTGGGAAGCCGTGCGATCACAAACTTTGCTCTTTGGAATGCGGTATTCAGCGTCATTCCCAATCCCAAGTTTGGTCCTTTTGACCTCAAATCGCTTTGGCAAGATTCGCTTCGCCGCGCAATTTTGGCACGAAGATTGGGGCGGTCATTGAAGGTCGAAAATGCGGAAGACCTATTCGCCGGGGCACTGCTACAAGACATGGCCATTCCATTGCTATTGAAGGAATTGCCTCAACAATACCAAGCGTTGGTGGAACGACGTGCCGCCGAAGGGCGAAGATTGAGCGGACTCGAACAAGAGATGTTCGGCTGGGATCATGCCGACGCCGCGGCGTTGCTAGCCAAACGCTGGAGTTTACCCGAAGACTTTGTAACCTTGATCGCCGAGCATACCCAACTCGAACATCTACTCGGCCAAGGGAACGCCGCACGCGGTGGAGCCTGTGTCGCGTTGGCGTCGCTGCTGCCATCCTGTAGCGACGATCACTGGTGCGAAAAAGATGAATTCATTAGCGGCTATGAGCGTTTGACCGATAGCGATCAAGCCACTCTCGCAGAACTTTTCGCTGACGTTGACGAGAACACCGCGACGTTTGCCCCGCTCCTAAAACTGCCCGTGCCCAAGAAGACGTTGGCCGGGTATTTGACCGAGTAAAACGGGATCCGCAGAGACGACGTCCGGTCCACATGCATCACCCCAACCAGCTTGAACCGCACCGCCGGTTCAAGCCGCTGTGTGTGGGGATCGATCGCTATTTGCGATCGACCATAAAGGTACCGTTGTCTGCGACATCAAACATCGGACGACTGTAGCGGCCGGCTCCCAAGGATCCGCCAGGACGGTAAACCAAGCCGAGGCCGATGTTCCACGATTCTTCCTGATAGCCGATGCTGTTTGTGCCTTCGTTAGGAATCAGGTAAGTGGCTCCGGCGGAGAGTGCCAACTTTTGACGCAGCGGCAACGTCATGCTGGCACCGAGCAGCCCGTCATCGCGATCGGTCCAGCCTGCGAACGCTTCCCACGATCCTGAATTGTGAAGCAGACGGCGATAGAACAATCGGTATTGATCGGTCGATTCCATCGAGATGCTCGATGAAAAGGTCGCCCCCGTGGCATCGCGAACCGAGGTCGTGGAGGTGTCATCGCTTTGGCTGGTCATGAATTGAAAACCGTAGACGTGACAGCCATGTTCTTTCCAGCTCAGTTCGCCGCGTAGCTGCGTTAAGTCCGCTTGATAAAACCAATCGTCACGAAGGTAATCGAACACGAGTCCGTACTGCAGACCGTAATCGACGCGGCGGAACAATCCGGCGGTAATGAAGACCTGATCACGTTGCTCGTCGCTGAAACCAGCACCCGAAAGATTGCTTTGGGTCGCTCGCACGCCCAACTGCGCCGACATGTCCCAGCCAAAGAGTGGTTTGAGTGAACGGCCTTCGTTAAAGCCTTCGTAGAAGCCGAAACTTCCCGATCCGGCTCGGGCGGGCCCATTGCCGCCATCGACATTGGCAAAATTCATGGGGCCATTGAATCCTTGGACGCCGGCAAAAAAGTCAAAGCGACACCAATTGACTCGCAATAGCGGCAAGAACAACGGGTACGTTTGCACGCCACAGCAAGAATCGCAACCACCGCCACCACAGCTATCACAATAGGCCCCGCCGATCGATTCCATCCCGCAACTGGCGTCTTGATAACCCATCGCTTCCATCCCGCAGACCGGTTCGCCATGGCAACTCGAACACGCTTCCACCCCGCAACCGGGCTCGCCATACTCGGCACCACAGCCCACTTCGTAACCGTATCCCGGCTCGACTCCGCAACTCACCTCGCCACAGTCACAAACCGGCCCACAACTGCTGCAACCACCGTTGTAAAACCCAGTCTGGCGAACTTGGCTGTCCACCAGTGGTTGGGACGGCATCTCGTCGATCACATTGCCTTGAGCTGCTTGGGCCACCAACGATCGGCGCTTCGGCATCGGGTCGGCCGCTTGCTTGGATTGCCACATCACTCGCGACTGTTCCACCGAAGGGGATGACTGCCGCGATCGAAGCTGGTTCTCAGCACCGATGGCCTGCGAATTGATAGCAAGTCCATTTGCAAGCAACGCAGTCAGTGCAACTGCGATCGTCGCTGAAGACAGCAATTTCGAGGTTGATCGCAAAATTTGCGAGTTAAGTGGCGTTTTCATGACAGCTACTTTGGGAAAAGACGTGCGTAGATGGCGCGATTTGGCCGATGCAAGCATGTCGCGTGAAGCGATTGCAGAGCGCTCAGCCGATACTCCAGTTTTGTTCATCGGCACGGTAGGACCGATACGATGAGAAAACCCTGCTCAATCCGCACTATTTCCCTAACCCGTTGCTACCAATCGGCTAGCGGACCTCGAGAGGTCGCCATTGCGTATTGATGCTGTTGATCACAAAACGCGTCCGTCATCCCAGCGAGATACTCGCCAACCACCTTCTCGAGCGGATGATCGTGCAGTCGCTGGCGAAACCGCAGCGGCAATCGATCTGGGTCTCGGGTGAGGACATCAAACAGTTCGCTCAGCCGTTGAGCGGCGGAATCCCGGACCGGAATCAGGCGCGGATGTCGATAGACCGCGTCAAACAAGAACGCTTCGAGTTCACGGCGTTCGCGGCGGAGCGTTTCGCCGTGATCAACCCGCACGCCTAAGTCACAAACATCGTTGTGATTGCGGCCTTCTTGACGACGCAGCATCTCAACCGAAACGTTGACCAGTTCACTGACTTGCAAATCGATCAACTCGTGGACCAATGATTGGCGGAGTTGATGAATGGGCATCATGCCTCGTTTGCCGCGAACCAAATCAAGGGCGCGTCGCACGATGGCGAGTTCGGACAACTCGTCAATCGAAAGCAGTCCCATCTGCAAGGCGTCGTCCACGTCGTGGGCGTCATAAGCGATCGAATCGGCCGCATCGACGAGCTGGACTTCCAACAATGCCGCCCGTCCCACCGCCGCCTCGGCCTTGTGGGCCCGCACGTCTTGTCCGGCTAACGTTTCTCGCGACAGATTTAATCCGGAAAACTCAGCGTAGCGTTGTTCCAATTCGGTGACGATCACCAAGGCAAATTCGTTGTGCGAAAATCCACCGACCGCCGACATCCGCTCACACAGCACGTCTTCGCCACAATGACCAAAGGGAGGATGGCCAATGTCATGCATCAACGCTAACGCTTCGGTCAAATCCTCGTTCAATCGCAGCGCCCGGGCGATCGTGCGTGCCACCGACGCAACCTCGAAGGTGTGCGTCAACCGCGTGCGATGATAGATCCCCATCTCTCCCGTAAAAACCTGCATCTTTCCGCTTAGCCGGCGAAACGCACTGCTGTGCAAAATTCGATCGCGATCGCGAGCGAACGGACCTCGATAGGCATGAGGCGGTTCGGGATGCAGTCGCCCCTCGGTATCGGCGCTATGCATCGCGTAGCTGGCCAGCAAGAGATGCTCGCTCTGGTCGTACAACCTAAGCCCCGTCATGGCCGGGCTCCGTTGCGAATCGGATGCGACAGGAGGCGTCTGCGCTGGTTCGCAGACCGATTTCTCGTGGGCCCATTGCCAATCGGTGGGGGGCAATTGCAGACTTGCGGGGGCCGTTTGCAGACTTGCGGGGGATTGTACCATGGGGCAGAGCGATTCCAATAATGTCAAACAAGTTCTTCAATGTGTACGGCGTCCCTTGTGTTTCGTGCGTGCGTTATTCCAATCGCTCCGAATCTCAAACGCTCCGGATCTCCCCACCTCTCCCCACGTTTAAAATTCCCCGGCGAGAGGGAATTCCCGAATGACGGGAAAAGTGACAGGAAAGTAGGGGGTATGCCGAACCGCGGTGTGCCGAATTTTAGTCGTCGGGGGCATAATCGCCTACACGACAAACATCTATAGGTTCCCCGCTGGCGTTTGCCAAGCATTTATGGTCTCAAATTTTCACATCCCTGATTCCCTCTTCTTCACACGTAGATCAAAACATTTTCAACGTGCCACCCCATCGATCGAACGTCTGACGTGAAAGCCAAGTCCCCCCAATCCTCAAAACGCAAACGCACTCGCCGCCAAACCAAGCCGGTGGCAAACCGAGCGACGCCATTCGATTCGATTCGCGTTCGCGGTGCGCGCGAGCATAATCTGCAAAACATCGACGTCGACATTCCCCACCACTGCTTGACCGTGATCACAGGGGTGTCGGGCAGCGGGAAAAGCTCGCTCGCCTTCGATACGCTGTTCGCCGAAGGACAACGGCAATACATCAACAGTTTGTCCGCCTACGCGCGTCAATTTCTCGATCAAATCCCACGACCGGATGTCGATTCGATTGACGGCTTGGCACCGACGCTTGCGATTGACCAAAAGCCGGGATCGACCAGTGGACGCAGTACCGTTGCGACGATCAGCGAGATCTATGATTACTTGCGATTGTTGTACGCGCGAGTGGGAGTGCCGCACTGCGCCCATTGCAACTCGGCGATCGCGAAGCAATCACCCGACGCGATCGTCGATTCGCTCGCGGCGCTTCCCGAGGGCAGCAAGCTCGTTTTGATGGCCCCCATGGTTCGGGGCCGCCGCGGCGCTCATCGCGAGGTGTTTGAATCGATCCAGCAAGCCGGTCTGGTACGGGTGCGAGTCGACGGGGAAACGTACTTGCTCGAAGACGTTCCCACGCTGGCGCCTCGAAAAAATCATACGATCGAAGCGGTGATTGATCGGCTGGTGATTCGCGGCGAAGCCGATTCGCGATTGCGAGACAGCGTGATGTTGGCGCTGCGTCTGGGCGGCGGATTAGCGTCCTCTCTGATTCAAGGCGGTCATGCGATCCAAGGCGAGGGTGGGAACCAAGGCCAAGATGCCCCATGGACCGAGGCAATCTACAGCACCGCGATGGCCTGTGTCGAGTGTGGTGCCAGTTTCGAAGAGATTGAACCACGCACGTTTAGCTTCAACAGCCCCTACGGAGCCTGTCGCACGTGCGATGGTCTGGGGCGAATCAGCGTCGAGGATCACACCACAGAGTGTCCCGATTGTGGCGGTGCTCGACTCCGCAATGAAGCGCTTAGCGTCACCATCAATGGTCTTGGGATTCATCAACTGACCGCGCTACCGCTGGGAGACGTCTCGGCTTGGCTGAGCCAAACTCAAGCGTCGCTCTCGAAGGTGCATGCGGCAATCGCAGCCCCAATCACTTCCGAAGTGATCAAGCGATTGTCGTTTTTGCAACGCGTCGGAGTGCCTTACTTGACGCTGGATCGATCCGCGGATTCGCTCAGCGGTGGCGAGTTGCAGCGGGTCCGCTTGGCGACCAGTATCGGTAGCGGATTGGTCGGCGTGTGCTACGTGTTGGATGAACCGTCCATTGGGTTGCATCCAGCCGACCACGACCAATTGATTCGCTGCATCACCGATCTTCGCGATCAAGGCAACACCTTGGTCGTCGTCGAACATGATGAAGCGACGATGCGGTCGGCCGACGTTCTGATCGACATGGGCGAAGGGGCAGGCGAGCAAGGGGGCAAGATTATCAGCCAAGGGACGCCGGCGCAGGTCCAAGCGGATCCCAAAAGTTTGACCGGTCAATACTTGTCCGGCAGCAAACGTGTTCCCGTTCCTGCCCAGCGCCGCAAACCGGTCCCAGGGCAATGGCTCACTTTGAGCGACGTCCAGACTCACAACTTGAAAAAGGTTACCGCCACCTTCCCGCTCGGATTGTTCGTGGGAATTAGCGGGGTTTCCGGCAGCGGAAAGAGTTCGCTGATCAACGACACCCTCGCGCCGGCGGTGGCTTTGCATCTGGGCCTCAAAGCCGAAACGCCCGGACCGCATGCGGGGATCCACGGCGCCGAGCATCTCGACAAGATGATCGCGATTGATCAGTCGCCGATCGGTCGCAGCCCACGCAGTTGTCCGGCGACCTATTCCGGTGTCCTCGATGAAATCCGCAAGGTCTTTGCCACCACACGCGAGGCCAAAACGCGTGGTTTCACGGCCAGTCGATTCAGTTTCAACTCAGCGGCGGGGCGTTGCGAACGATGCAAGGGCCACGGCGTGGAACGCATCGAAATGAATTTCCTGAGTGATTTGTTTGTCACCTGCACGCGGTGTGGCGGAAAGCGTTTCAATCGACAAACCTTGCAAGTGCGTTTCAAAGGGGCGTCGGTCGCCGATGTGTTAGCGATGAGCATTGATGAGGCAACTGCGTTCTTCGAAAACGTGCCTCGAATCCATCGCCAACTGGCATCGCTGCAAGCTGTCGGACTGGGCTATCTCGGGCTGGGACAATCGAGCACCACGCTCAGCGGCGGTGAGGCACAACGCATCAAACTCGGCACTGAACTTGCCCGTGCCGCGACGGGACGCACGTTGTATTTGTTAGACGAACCCACCACCGGATTGCATTTTCAAGACATCGAGCGGTTGGTTCACGTATTGCAACAACTCGTCGATGCGGGCAATACGGTATTGGTCATTGAACATCAATTCGACCTCTTGGCGGCCTGCGATTGGATCATCGACGTGGGGCCAACCGGTGGCGTCGGAGGGGGCGAAATTGTCGCCGCCGGGACTCCCGAAACGATTGCCGATTCAAAAACGGGGGCCACCGCAAAGTACCTCGCGGCGCTGTTGGCACGCGAGGGAAAAAACAACTAGGAATGCCCAGGATTCACCTCACAGGGCATTGTGGGGACAGCGCCCATTGCTCGTGCCCTACACCTTTGTGAATTTTGTGCCCTGTTGTGGCTCGAAAACAAGCGACGATGCCATCCACCGAGTACGGCACCCGACGTCAATTTTGGTGGGCGTCAATTTTGGTGGGCGACACCCGCTCTCGATATTTTTCACCTCTCATTTTCTAACCTTCTTGTCTGGAGCCCCGTATCTGCGCTGTGCCAACGACTTGCCTTTCTGCCACAGACGCCGTCAGTCCAATCGAGGTCGTGAGCCTTTTGACAAAGCTTAGCGAGGATGGAGGGTAGGTTAAAAAATGGGAGGTTAGAAAATAGGAACGCAAGCCAAATAAATCGATCCCGCACACAAGCCAAGTAGAGTCGGTTCTGCCAGCGGTGCATTGGCGGCCGACCGGTAGGGAGCAGCCCTGCGCCGCTGGACACTCAAAGCGGCGGCCACCCCGACGTCTGCACTGTCCCCGACGTCCGTATCTTGTGCCGCCGACACGGAATCGATTGGGACGAACGATACGCATGCGATTAGGACCGCCCCGTTGGGGCTTGGCTGGATAGGGGGCTCCGTCAATCCCAGGGCGTTGCCCTGGGCTGACCCAGCGCCGGCCCGTTGGGCCTAACCGATCGTCACATCGCCGCCCCAACGGGGCAGCCCTCTGTCAGCCCAGGCCAACGGCCTGGGTTATCAACGACAATCGCCTGATAAGCCCCAACGGGGCGGCCCTAACGCTTGGTCGTCATGCGGCCAGCCAGCGTCTGACCAGCTAGGCCCGGACGTCGATGGGCCGCGTGATCAGCGGATGCGCCTGGCCGGAGAACTCAGCCCCCAGCGACTCGCCCATCGTGTTGACTCGCTGCTCGCGCGCGTCCGCACAAGATGCTCTGTCCCCAATGACTCAAGATGCTCTGTCCCCAATGACTTGTCTCGATGAGGCTAGCATCGCCAGACGGTGGACCGCGTTCTTGCGAACGCAGCTACGGCTTGAATCCCACGTCATTTTTGAAAATGCGCTAACGCGGAATACGGTTGGCCAGCTCATTCAACGCCACCAACGCCTCGTCCACGATCCGCTGCACCACCTTCGCTGCGGGTTCGGTCGAATGGATCAGCCCGCTGACTTGGCCGGCAAAGAGGGCCAGCTTCTCGAGGTCGCCCGTCATCGATTTGAGCGGCGAATCGGTGCTCAGTAGATACACCGGTCGGCCTTCTTCTTCGGCAATCGGTTCCCGTTCAAAATCCTCCGGCAAATAACCGAAGGGGCGCTCGACGAACCGCTCGGTGACTTCATTCTTGATCACGCGGACGGGAGAATGCGGTGGCCAATTAATCGCGAACGCATCGGTATGCAGCGTGTCAGTCGCGGCGGCCTCGATCACTCGCTGTTTGTGAATGTCGTGAGCAAACGACTCATCGGTCGCCAGAAAACGCGTGCCACATTGGATGCCCTGGGCCCCCAGCGACATTGCGGCAACGAGGCTGCGTCCACTGGCAAAACCGCCCGAACCCAATACGGGAATCGACACGGCATCGACGATTTGCGGCAACAACACCAACGACGATACGCTGCCATGCACATGCCCGCCCGCTTCGACTCCTTGAGCAATGATCGCATCCGCACCGGCAGCTTCGGCTTGGACGGCCGCGTCGACGTGTCCCACTTGATGGACGACGCGACAACCGTGGTCCTTGGCTCGCTTAATGGCATCGGGAACGATATCCCAAAAGTAAACCAAGGTCTCCACGCCCGCAGATAAACAAGCGTCGAGTTCGGCGTTGAACAACTCCGGATCCGTCGCTGCGGGAATCAAGTTAACTCCGAAAGGCTTGTCCGTCCTCGCGCGCACCTCGTCAATTTGTTCCAGGATTTTGGCGGGGGTTTCACGGACCATCCCCAAACATCCAAACGCGCCCGCCTCGGATACGGCAGCCGCCAGCTCCGAACGCGCAACTCCCCCCATGCCCGACTGGAGGATGGGGTAGCGACAACCGAGCAGGTCACAAATGGACGTATGAAGTGTGTGGGGCATAACGATTCTTCGCTTGGATTCAAAAAAGCCTAGTTATGGCTCAGCAGGATATCCGAACTATTTTTTGGCTAACCGGCCGAGTGGGGATAGGATGCGATCGGGATTGGACGATGATAAAACGTTCGCTCGTGTTACAATCGACACATGGACTGCGATTTGATGACAAGTATTCCCGAATGGATCATTGAGTATCCCGAGACCACCCGCGTGTTTAACGAACTGGGTCTCGATACAAGCTGCGCGGGGAAATCGTTGCAGTATGTTTGTCATCATCAGGGGTTGAGCCCTCCCATGGTTCTCGCGCGTCTGCGTCAATTGATTACGAGCGAAGACAACGACGTATAACGATTGCTGCGGAGGAAACATGATCCAAATTTATGGCGTGATCGAACATTGACCGAGCCGCCGGTTGCTCTTAGGGGTGCCGGTTGCTTCCAGTTGTTCGTAAAGTCGTCGACAGCTGCCTTCCTTTTCTTTTCTCAGTCCTTGATGCCACAATGAAGCTCACCACGCAGACCGACTATGCCTTAAGGACGTTGATGTTCTTGGCAACGCGAACGTCGCGAACGAAGGTCGCTGAGGTTGCATCGCTGTTTGGTATTTCGGTCAATCATGTCGCCAAGGTGGTCAATTTGTTGGTGCGTTTCGGTTACATCCGCAGCACCCGCGGGATCGGCGGAGGGATCGAGTTGGCGCTGCAGCCCGAGGAAATTCCGCTCGGCAAGTTGATCGAGCAAGTCGAAGGCAACATGAACCTGCTGGGGTGTGTTGGTAGCGATGATTCGTGTGCGATTCATTCTTTTTGTAAACTCCGGGGCGTGTTAGCCGAAGCAGAGCGTGTCCAGCTGGAGTATTTGAATAGCGTTACCCTCGCTGACGTCGTGCCGACATCCCGTGATTTTAGCAGCATACAATAACCGGAACCGGCCGCGCGGGCGCCGATCGGAATCAGCTCGGCCGGAATCAGCTCGGCCGGAATCAGCTCGATCGTGACTCTCCCTCCAACCGCATGTCGGCATCGGGTTCGACATGCTTCTCGACTCGGTTGGTCAGCGTCGTTTTCCAACTCGGCGACAACGTGGGGAGCGCAGCCAGACGGGCGGCTGCATCGCGATCGTGCTTGTCGTGATGCATGATCCGATTCGCCTCGGCAATCGTCCATTCGGGATGCGAGCGTTCGACAAGCGTCAACGGCATTGCTCGCTGCACAAGCCCTTCCACCAAAACTCGGAAATACCATCCCGTTCGGCCGCTCTGTTGAACCTGTAACGCGAGGTCTTTGATCTGCCATCGCCGCGCCAATTTCCAGCACGGTTGGCGTGGCTGCGAGACCTGCACCGTCGCGCTACCAACGTTCCATGTATCACCAATGCAAACCTCGGTCTCGATCAGATTTTCGACAGTGAAATTCTCACCAAAATCCCCCCAAATCAAATCGGGCTTCTGTAGCGTTCGCCGCCACTCGGGGTAATGCGCGGCCGCATAGACACAAACCGCTTTGTGCGGGCCGCCGTGATGAACTCGGTCCGCTTGACCGTCGCCCTCGAGGTTCGTGGTCCCCAGCCACAGCGGTTCGGTAACCGATTCTTTCAGAAAACCAGAGGTCCATGGCTTGGCGTCGCCAAGGGTTCGCGGCAATCCGACATTGATGGAGAGCAGGTTTGCATTCACTTTTAACCCGTCCGTTCGAATGACAAGCTCGATCCCCTCGGGATGGTAACTACCCCCGGATATCGCATCACCCGAAGCGTAAGTTTTGAAGTTGTATGTTTTTCATAACCCGACGCGTCAGCGAGGGACCGAGTCAATATCGATATTCCCTCGCTGACGCGTCGGGTTATGATTTTGATGGCGCACATCACTCAAAATTCGTCACACCTTTCGGAGAAAACGGTGACGACATTCTTGGTCGTTTGGATGCTAGATCCGGTCTAAGGGGTGATGGAAATGGGTAGCGAGATCAGTAGACCTGCGGTTCGATCTTCGGTCGAGGTCCGATGCTTCACATGGCACTTTAAACATTGAGACGCCAAGCGTATCGGACCTGCAAATCGATAACGCCCGTTTTCGACCGCTTCATAGCGTTGCTGCTTCGCCTTGAGCGCTTTGACAGCTGCCTTCTCGAAATCGTCGGTGGGTTGATGATCCACGTTGATGATATCGGTGTCGATGATCAACCATTTCAGCTCGATATTATAGCGAGTCGAGAGCTCATGAAACACGTCTTCAAGCGATGCGGAGGGAATCGCGTGAGCCTCGTCTTCGTCAAAAAAATCCCGGTGCACAATTTGTAATGTGCCGTGGATGGTTTCGTGTAAAAGGGTGGCACGAGCGCGAGCTTCCGAAAGCGATGTGGGAGGCAAGATCGCGTTTGCCTCCTGAGTGGCCGCATTCTGAGTGGTCGCCTCGGCGCTTGCCGAAGAGGCTGCGTTTGCGTTGGACGCACTTGCTTGGGACACGCTCGGTGCGTCCTCCGCATGCAACGAAAGAAGTGAGATCGCACCGACGATTAGCAACATCAAGCACGGAATGCGGTAATTCATTTCGGTTTCTTTCGGTGGGAGGCAAGACGCACGCTTACCACGTGCGTTGCAGAGGGAGGGAGGGGATTGGAGCGGTCGTGGTCCTCCGCAAGATTTTGGAGGAGAGGATCATGCGTGCAGAACACGCCGCAGAGGTTCCCTGCAGCAGGATGGCAATCAATCGATCGGAACGGTGTAGCTGATCGCCCCAATCGGTTCCCCTGGCTTGGCGTCTTCATAGTGAGCATGACACATCACACATTTCTGCATCACGACGGGCACGGGGGTCAACGCGCGCAGGTAATGTTTTCCATCCACGGTAATCACTTCATCGACGGACTTAGCGCCCGCTTTGAGCTTCTCGATGCCTTTCTTCTCAAATTCATTTTTAGCCACATTGGCTGATTCGTATGGATCGCCGGTAGCGTCGATCAACCGAATGGTCTTGTCGCTCTCATCCGAAATCTTTTGGAACAACAACACCGCCGCACTACCGGCAGCAAAGTCGTCATCGTCGTTGACATACTTGTCAGTCACCATCACGATCGTTTGCTTGAAAATGTTGTCCAACATTTGCACCGTTCGCCGTGATCGCTCGACCGACGCCTTGGTTGGCTCCGCGATCTCGGTGGCTTCCTGCGCCGACGCGCGAGGCTGATTCGAAGCATTCCAACCGCTCGCCAAAACGAGCGTCAATGTGGCAAGGCTGATGAATAGGAGGCGACGCTTCATGTTGAATTCTCCGATACCTTCTTGGCTGGCTTGGCTTACGAGAAGCTGGGCTTGGCTTACGAGAAACACCCTGACCTTAAACATGCATCAAGGGTGCATCTTTTGTAAATGCGGCTTGCGGCAGTGTCAAGTCCGACCCTCACGTCCTACGACTCGGATCCCGACACCTCACCGAGTCCTTGATTGAGTGCGGATCCACCCCATGCTTGCCGCGGCCCATGCGGCACAGGCCAGATAAGCAAACGCCATCGCCAACGGCCTCAAAAAAGGGAGTTCGAGCGTTTCTAACATCTGGTGTGTCCCCACCGAATACATCCCCAGGGGAAAGACGATGCTCCAGTAGCGCAAGTCGTACTCGAGGCGAACTCGCTTGTAAGCGTGGCGCCAAAAACCGAGCACCACCAACAACGGAATCCACCACGTCGCGGTGGCCCAGCACAATAGCGTCACCCCTTTGATGAATGGCAACAACGAAGCCAAAAACGTGGATTCGCCGGACGCGGCCAACAACGCCACGCCGGCCAACGTTGAAATCGCCATCGCGCCCATGTTGATCCAGTAGGGCGGAGACATCGAGTCAACGTCGATCGGCTCAAAACAATAGCGATAAAAAATCAACGAGATGATCCAGCCATAAAGCATGCCACCGCCCAACCATAGAACAAGCGAAAAAAACAGCCTCCAATCACCTTCGCCCGGGAACCTCATCGCCAACAACGCGCCGAGCAGCGAAACCGATTGCGTTGCCACCACCGCCAACAACCAACCTCCGTGAAGCCCCACTGCGAGTTTCGGTTTGGATGACTTGACGGTCACGCAGGCAAAGATGGTGTAGGTCAACAAGAACCATAAAAAAATGGCAAAGCACCACAATGCCATGGCGATGCCGCGCTGCTCGGCGATGAGTAAAAATTGGCTGCCCAAAACGCAGCTGGCTGCAACGGTAGAGAAAAAACCAAAGCCCCGGGTGGGTTCCGCAGCATCGATCGCAAGCTGACGCCAATAGAGCACCACGCGCAATGTGGTTAACATCACGAGGATTGCAAACGCGGCAACGTTGATGCCAAGCAAACCCACCGCCGTCCAGCCAAACAGGGAGGCATGCGAACGATACTGCCAACAGGCGAGTGAAACGATCCCCGTCGCCATCACCATCGAAAAACAGGCCGGATCAAGATCGGCGGTATGACGCTGCCAAGCAGAGCTCTTTTCAATCGGTTGCTCGGCAATCCGCTGCTCGGCATTCGGTTGCTCGGTATCCGTCACGACACCTCGCGTAACGGAATGATGGGGTTAGCCGAGTCAAGGAGTTGTTGGATGGTCACTCCCGCAAACGCGGCTTCGGTTGCTTCGTACGCGCGATCAAGTTCCGCATGGAGCGGGCACAACGAGGTGTGCGACTTCAGCCCGAGCGGGCACGATTGGATCCGCTCCAACGGCGCAACGGCATTAACGACATCGAGGATCGAGATCGTCGCAGGCTCCTGGGCGAGTTCGTAACCGCCTCCGGGACCGCTGCGCGAACGAACCAACCCCGCCGCAGCCAAGTCTTGCAAGACGCGATTGAGGTAGCGGCGAGGCACCTTGGTGGCTTCGGCCAAGACATCGGCCGAAGAGGGTTGCCCGATTCGACTGGCCAAGCAAGTGATCGCTCGCAGGGCGTACTCGGCTGTCTTGGAAAGCATGGTTGAATCTCGATTTTTCGTAAAACATAACGCGACGTGCGCCAGCGGAAGCTGGCTAGCACCCAAGTGTAAACGAGTCGGCCAAATGGTCCACAGGTTCACGCAATCGCACTGCGGCGGAGCCCCGCTGCGCAGCTCTGAATGCAATCCACTCAGCAAAATTTCAGACGGACCTAAAAGTACACCTTGACGTACACGTTTAATCCTGTACCTTTTCATGTACATATTGAGTCTAGCCTATCCGCTGGTAACCAGCAACCTTCCTTCCAAGCCAGGAATTCGCCCCCATGTTGAGCGACCAGACCATTCGCATCGTTAAAGAAATCACCCCCTTGGTGGCCGCCAACGCGGAAACGATCACGCGGCGTTTCTACACGTTGATGTTTGAGGGCGATCCCCAGGTCAAGGCTTTCTTTAACCAAGCCCATCAGCATTCCGGTGGCCAACAAAATGCTTTGGCCGGAGCGATCTGTGCCTACTTCACCCACATCGACAACCCCGCCGTGCTGATGCCAGCGGTAGAATTGATCGCTCAAAAGCACTGTTCCTTGGGCATCAAGCCAGAGCATTACCCGATTGTCGGCAAGCACTTGTTGGCCGCGATCAAGGATGTGATGGGCGAGGGAGCCACGGACGAGATCATCGATGCGGTCGCCGAAGCCTACCAATTCTTGGCGGACATCTTCATCGCCCGTGAAGGTGCGATTTACGACGAACAGCAATCCGCGCCGGGCGGTTGGAATGGTTACCGCACCTTTATCGTCGACCGCAAGGTTCCCGAGAGCGATGTCGTCACGTCGTTCTACTTGCGTCCCGAGGACCAGGGGCCGTTACCACCCTTTCTGCCTGGGCAATACATCACGGTTCACATCGACCACCCCACCACGCCGACCTCTCCTCGAAATTACAGTTTGTCGGAGCGTCCCGGAGTGGAGCATTTCCGCATCAGTGTCAAACGCGAAGAGCGACTTTCACCGGACGCCCCGGATGGCTTGATTTCGAGCCACTTGCACGATGCAATCCAACCCGGGCATCGCGTCAAAGTCGGCCCGCCGTGTGGCGAGTTTACGATTGATCCCGCAACGACCCAAAGCGGTCGACCGATCGTCTTGTTAGCTGGCGGCATCGGCGTCACGCCGCTGTTGTCGATGGCAAAGTCGATCGTCCATGCGAATCCCGATGCATCGATCTACTTTTTACAAGCGGTGCGTAACAGTCGCGTGCATGCATTTGCCGACGAAATCGAAAATCTCGCTTCGCTCAGCCCGAACATGCACACACGCGTTTTGTACGATGCACCGTTAGAGGACGACGTGGAGAACAAAAAATGCGATGACGTTGGTTTTATCACCACCAAATTATTGCGTGAGTGGACACCCTACGACGACGCGGATTTCTACTTCTGTGGTCCCAAGCCGTTCATGCAAAACGTGCATGCCTGTTTGCAAGAACTCGGCGTCGACGAAACCCGCGTTCGCTACGAGTTCTTTGGTCCCAAAGAAGAACTGCAATGCCCGATGAAGAATGTAGGATAGGCTTCCCGACGGTCATCGCTCAATTCAGCGACGTCACACTTCCAAATTTTTACGGATCGAGAGAAATAAAAAATGGCAATCCAACACGCGAAACCGGGCGAAGTGCTTGAGGTAGGACCGTTGGGTGATGCGATCGCCGCGACTAAAACTCGGGCCCTATTGAAAACCGAGAGCGTTGAAGTATTGCGATTGAATTTGCCAGCTGGCAAAACGATCGCCGAACACAAAGCTCCGGGGGAAATCACGGTCCAGTGTATCGAAGGACGCGTGACCTTCACGGCGATGGGCCAATCGCATGAGTTGACCGCCGGCAAATTGTTGTATCTGTCGGCAGCCGAACCGCATGCGGTTCAAGCACAGGAAGATTCTTCATTGTTGGTCACGATCATCTTTGGCAAACAATAGGTCGCAAACGCTGGCGCCGCTGCGCCGTGTCGCGCGACAGTCCGGTTGCCTGGATATCCCGGCAACCCGAGCCGTTGCACAGGGTCGCCGTGGGTCAGCCATGAGGTAACCGTGGCGTAACCGTGGCGCGGCGGTTTGAGACAACAAGCGGCTCACGATGGCCCCTCCGTCGACGTGAGGCGAAGCTACCGTAAACGTTGCTCGAGAAATTCTTTCAAAACCACTGCGTTGTTGTGCGCTTCGTCTTTGGCCGCGTAGAGCAATACAATCGGTTGCTGCGCGGCGGTCTCCAATAGTGATGCGATCGCTTCGGAGCTGGAGTCGAGTTCTTTTCGATATCGCTCTCGAAATTCGTCCCACTTCTCCACATCGTGATCAAACCATTTGCGCAGTGTGTCGCTGGGCGCGAGTTCTTTTAACCAATCGTCGAGTTTCAAATCTTCTTTCTTGACCCCGCGCGGCCACAAACGATCCACCAGCACCCGGCAACCGTCCTCGGTCTCAGGCGGATCATAGGCTCGTGCGATCTTAATCTTCGGCTTGTGTTTGGACATGAAATTCTCCTGGATTGTTCAACGCAAGTTTATCTAACAACAGGTGAAAGTAGATGAGCCCCGCGAACGGTTTCCATTGCTGCAACGTCCGGGCGACCGCTTCGTAGTCAAGCTTGGTCGATAGTTCCAACCAGTGGTACAAGTTGTTTCGTGCCCCCACGTCATCGCCGGGAAAAACGTGCAATCGCCCTAAACCACGTAGCAACGCGTACTCCGCCGACCAACGCCCGATGCCGCGAAGTTCACACAGCGTGGTGATGCAATCATCATCCGTTACATCTTGGAAACGGGCATAGTCCCAATGGCCGTTTCGTGTCACCGCAGCGAGGTTCAATATCGCCGTCGCTTTCTGGCGACTGAAACCAATTTGACGCAGGTCTTCGATATTCGTATCCGCGAGATCAGTCGGCCGAGGGAACGCGAACCGACGGTACGGCAACGCATCAAAGGGTTGGCCAAAACGTTGGGCAAACCGGTTCAGTAGTTGAATGCCCGAGGCCAAGGAAACCTGTTGACAAGCGATCGCGTTGCTGAGGCATTCAAAGAGGCTTGGATACCGGGGCGGCTTCATGCCTTGAAATCGCTCGGCCAACGGACCGAGCTTAGGATCGTCGGCCACAAAAAGGTAGAACGGTTTCATGTCCACGCGGATACCGAGTAAACGTTCGATCGCGGAAGTCACGCGGTTTTGCAGTTCCGGCGACCACGCGTCGCAGTGTACCGCAACGGACAAACGCGGCCTGGTTCCCGCCGCCAACTGGCTTACCTCGACAAGCAGCGGTGAATCGGAATCCGCAAAAACGCGTCGATAAACACGACCGTCCCAGTCATCGATCGCATTCTCGGGACGTCGTCGCAACGTCCAAACGGTCAAATCGAGCCGGAAGGGAGGCTGCGGTTTTAGGACAAAGGTTTTCACTTGATCATCCCGCTATGCGTCGTGTTGCACAATCCATCAAAGATGGGTCATGAAGCATAACATGAAACGCAGCTCCACCCTGAGTAAGTGGAACAACGCTCGCCGCCGGATGCGAGGCATTGTCAACGTTGGGTGACAACGTGGTTTGTGACTGGTGATTTGATATTCATGAACGATGACAAATCGATGCAATGGGAAGACGATAGGGCAATGGGGTTCGATCGATGGCGAAGGCATGTGTTTTGCATGTGCGTGTTTTAAGGTGCATCTCTCGAAGATATTTCACGACCTTCGACCCAAAGGGCGTCCCATGTCAGAAGAAGAACAGGTTTACCCACCAGCCAGCAAGCGGCATGCCAGCGAACGAAAACGCCTCGCTCGGGAACCTGCTGAGGCGTTCAAAGCGTTTAGCCGAAGCGTGTTCGCCGAGGGGGCATTGCCGGCCAAAACCAAGCAATTGATCGCGGTCGCAGTGGCACATGTGACGCAGTGCCCCTACTGCATCAAGGCGCACACCGATGGCGCAATGCAACACAATGCGACTGCCGAAGAGATCATGGAAGCGATCTGGGTGGCCGCAGAGATGCGCGCCGGTGCCGCCTATGCTCATTCGATACTGGCGCTCGAGACGATTTCGAAATCGCAGGATGCCGCCAACAAGAACCAAGGTGTATGATTGGGCCTAGAAAACGATCGTGTCGTGCCGCAAAACCCAATGTCGCTGGCGCGAATGCCGCACAAGAAACGACTTTCCGCAGCGGATGCGAGTAACGCTCCTTCACTTAAACAGAGGCCCCATGCGTCTTCCCCTACGCTACGAAGATGTGCTCGAGGCGGCCGAGCGAATCAAACCGTTCTTGCCCGAAACTCCGCTGCGAAACTACCCTGCGCTGGACCAGGCATTGGGGTGCACGGTACTGATCAAGCACGAGAATCATCAACCGACCGGCGCCTTCAAAATTCGCAATGCGCTCTCTGCGATGACTCGCTTGGACGTGGATCAGCGACGGGCTGGGGTGGTTGCCGCGACGCGTGGCAACCACGGGCTCGGCTTGGCGTACGCGGGACACCTGCTGCGGATTCCCGTGACGATTTGTGTACCGTTGAACAACAGCCCGACCAAGAATGAAGCCATTCAGAGCTGGGGCGCAGAAATCATCCGAGTCGGCGATGATTTTAGCGAGGCGATCGATTTCTCGATCGAATATGCCGACCAACATCGCTGTACCTTAATCCACTCAACCAACAACGTGGATGTACTGGCCGGAGCTGCGACGATCACCTTGGAAGCCCTGGCCCAATCACAGCGACTAAATCAGCCGATCGGATCGATCTATTTAGCGGTCGGAGGAGGTTCGCAAGCGGTCGGCGCCTTAACGGTCTTGAAAGCCCATCAATTGCCGATTCCCGTTTACGGCGTCCAAGCCGCTCAGGCCCCGACGCTCTACGATTCCTTTCACGCTGGAAAACCGCTGAAGTCGGGTCTGTCCGAAACGATTGCTGATGGCATCGCGACCAATTGCACGTTCGATTGGACGTTCGACACGCTCAACGAGGGGTTGGAAGACATGTACAAAGTCAGCGAAGCGGAAATTGCCGATGCCGTTCGGTTGCTCGTCTCCAAAACACATAACTTGGTCGAAGGCGCCGCGGCGGTAGGATTGGCGGGATTGCGGCAAACGCCCGCCGGTTGTCGCCCCAACGCGGTGATGATCGTGTTGACCGGAGGCAATATCGATTGGCAGGTGCTGCGAAAGATCGTGAACATCGACTAACGGATCTTGCGTTCGGTCCCGCAATGCTCACGGTGCTGGATTCCCATGGTCACGTTGATTGCAATCGGGCCGACGAGCAACCTCTCTACGCCCGCGCCGGATCCATGCTTTCGGCATCAATGCCGAGCGATTTGATCGCGCCCGGCAACGTAGACGAAGCGTATTGTGATGATTGCGATAATGCGTCGAGGGTCGCATACACAAGGTGTTCGGCGTCGACTTCAAAATGTCGCCGCAGCGCCTTGCGCGTATCGCTACGTCCGAATCCATCGGTGCCAAGGGTGACGTACCGGCCCGGCACCCATTCTCGAATCTGGTCGGGCACTAGTTTGACATAATCAGTCATGGCGACAAACGGTCCCTTCAAGTCGTCCAAAGCGAGTTCGAGATGACTGCGACGTGCTTCATCACCGGGATGCAATTTGTTCCACCGATTGGCTTGCTGTGCATCGCGTCTCAATCGACAGTAACTGGTCACGCTCCAAACGTCGCTGCCAACACCGAATTGTTCGGCCAGCATGCCCTGAGCGCGAAGCACCTCGGGCAACAACGAACCACTGCCGAACAATTGCGGACGTGCATCGCAACCAGGCGAATCGGCGGTTACACTTCGCAACGGATACATCCCTTTGCGAATCCCCTCTTCGGCCCCCTCCGGAATGGACGGCATCGAATAGGGTTCGTTGTAGGCGGTGAGGTAATAGAAGACCGACTCATTGTCGGTATACATCCGTCGCAGCCCATCTTGGATGATCACCGCTAATTCGTAACCGTAGCCGGGGTCGTACGATTCAAGTGACGCAACGGTCGTGGCCACCAACGGGCTGTGCCCGTCACCGTGTTGCAACCCTTCGCCTAGCAGCGTCGTGCGGCCCGCCGTCGCACCAATGAGAAACCCTTTGGTGCGGGCGTCGGCGGCGGCCCAGATGAAGTCGCCGATGCGTTGGAAACCAAACATCGAATAGAACACGTAGAAGGGGATCATCGGTGTTTGCAGATGGGCACTGCTGGTACCCGCAGCGATGAAACTTGCGATCGCACCGGCCTCGTTGATCCCTTCCTCCAAGATTTGTCCGTTGCGAGCCTCGCGGTAGTACATCAGCTGTCCCGCGTCGACGGGTTCATAGAGCTGTCCACGACTCGAGTAAATTCCGTATTTGGCGAACAACGAGTTCAATCCAAAGGTCCGCGCCTCGTCCGGAATGATCGGCACGATCAATTTGCCAATCGTTTCGTCCTGTAGTAGCATCGCTAGAATACGTTCGAGGATCATCGTTGTCGCGGCCTCGCGTTGCCCACTGGCGTGCATGAATTTGCCAAAAGCATCCAGCGTCGGGATCGTCAACCGTGGGCAATCAGTGTTCCGTGCAGGCAAAAAGCCGCCTAATTCGTTGCGACGATCTTTCAAGTATTTGATCTCGGCACTGGAGTTCGCTGGTTTATAAAATGCAGCTTGCTGTAACGCTGCATCATCCAGTGGGATATCGAATCGCGCGCGAAAGTCACGCAGTTGCGTTTCGTTCATTGCGTGTTGTTGGTGCGCAACATTGCTGGCCTCACCGGCCGTCCCTAACCCATAGCCCTTGACCGTTTTGGCGAGAATTACTGAAGGCCCTTCGTCGTATTGCACTGCGGCGTTATACGCGGCATAGACCTTTTCCGGGTCGTGCCCGCCGCGACCGAGGTGCCCAAGTTGATCGTCGGACAAATGGTCGACCATCGCTCGAAGTTGCGGCGATGTGCCAAAGAAATGCTCACGCATGTAAGCTCCCGACTCCACGGCATACTTTTGATACTCGCCATCGAGCACCTCATTCATCCGCTGCGTGAGCAATCCGTGGTCATCGGCCGCGAGTAGCGCATCCCACGCGCTGCTCCAAATCACCTTGATCACATTCCAATTCGCACCGCGAAAAACCCCTTCGAGTTCCTGGATGATTTTGCCGTTGCCGCGCACCGGGCCGTCGAGACGTTGTAGATTACAAATCACGATAAAGGTCAAATTGCTGAGCCGCTCGCGTGCGGCCATCGAGATCGCTCCCAATGTTTCCGGTTCGTCGCTTTCGCCATCGCCAATGAAACACCACACGCGCGACTTCGACGTGTCGAGAATCCCTCGATCCGACAAGTAACGCAGGAAGCGAGCCTGGTATATGGCCATCATTGGCCCCAAACCCATCGACACGGTCGGGAACTGCCAAAACGCGGGCATTAACCACGGGTGTGGGTACGACGAAAGTCCCCGCTCGCGAGGCGTTTCACGACGAAAATGTTCCAGGTCGGATTCGCTCAACCGGCCTTCCAGGAAGGCACGCGCGTAAACGCCTGGGGAAGAATGCCCTTGAAAATAGACGCTGTCGCCAGGGTGCTCACGCGTCGGAGCATGAAAGAAATGATTGAACCCCACTTCGAATAGCGTGGCCGCCGAAGCATACGACGACAAATGACCGCCAATCCCTGGATAATCGCGATTCGCTCGCAATACCATCGCCAATGCATTCCAACGGAGGAAGTGCTCAATTCGCTGTTCAAGTCGTGCATCGCCCGGATATTCCGACTGCTGCTCAACAGGAATCGTATTGACGTAGGGAGTCGTCAAGCCAAACGAACTTTGGATGCCGTGCCGTTGAGCTCGCACCTGCAACGCTTCCATCAATTTCGTGACACACGCCGAAGGGTATCGCGTCGCCACACTCTCTAACGATTCAATCCAATCGTTCAACTCCTCGGGGTTCATCGTTTCCAATACAGTTGCTGCGGAGACGGTTTGCTCGTTGGCTTCGGTTCTCATAGATCCACTACTCCATTGGCGATGGTCCTCTTGGCAGAGCAATTGCAATGCCAAAATGGCCCATAACGCTGTCTTGCGATCTTTGCCCTGCCGCTAATCACGGCACGTGAAATTCGGAATTTTGCCCACCTTCGTTGTCTCCATCTCACGCCGTTGGATTGCGAGTCCGAAGACTGAGGATGCCGCGCTACAGCCATCAGGCCAATCACGTCGCTCGCCATGCATCGGGACGGATGCAACGCATACTCCAAGGCATCGCCGAAGCGGGCGGTGACGGCGGAGGGCGATCACGTTGCACCGGTGGCCTACGACGCGAATTGTTTAGAGCAGGTGTACGGTTCTTGCACGAGGATGATTAACGGTCGTGTTCGTCAAGCATGCTCGGGGTTAGTCGATTCGCTACTGGCCCAACAACCCAAAGCGATCGAACGGCGTCCAATCAGCAAATCCCCGGTCGTGCGAAATTTGTTCGTCGCCCCCCCCCGCGAATCTTTTACACCCTGGATAAACTGCGTTGCTGAATGCCCGTGGATGGCTACGACGACATGGGCCCAGTCCCGTTGCAATCGCCCCAACAGCAAGAGCAACCGTATCCGCTGACCTAGTGCATGAGTTACGGTTGTTGATTGGAGGCATTTCCCCAGGACACCAAGATCTCGCTATCACGAACCGAGCGAGAAAGCGAAGCGGTGTTCACACCGCGGCGTGACCAGAACCTCGATCGCCACTTCATTGGTGCTGCGGCAATGAGCCAAGCGGCATGTCCCAAAGAGTTCTGCCGGACGAAATATTGGAGCCGCGTTAACCCCGCCGCGACGCTGTATGGAATCTAGGAATTCTCGGAAGGCTAAGGAGCGTGCGATTCATCAGGGCGGTTCGTCCGCCCCCGGATCGACCTTCTGCTGTGCACAATCGCACGCATTGTCAAACCAAGGTGTGCATTGGCTGTAAAACTAGGTCAATCAACCAAGCTTCGCCTGCTCAGCAAAGGAATCTGGTGTGCGCTCGTGAGGGAATCCGAAGAAGAGGCTAGAGCCATTTTCGCAAAGGATTGCTAAGAATGAACAAGCAAGGTTGCCGTCGAGATATCGTATTACCGAGCATCGCATTCTCGACCAGACGGATCGTCCCATTTGTCGTATTGGCGATCTTGGGAGGGATTGGTGGAGACGCGATGGCACAAGGGTTCCACAGCTATCCTGCCGGCGTAGCTCCTTCCTGCGATCACTCCGCTTGCGCGAGGTCCTCGGATGTTTTTTGGCCATCGTCACGCGGTGGCACTGGGGGTTGGGGCGGACAACCGGTTGGTAATCGATGGGGCTCGTTGAATCATACAGAAGCAGCGATCGGAAGCGATACGTTGCCTTCGAACTGGTTTCACGCTCCGTATTCGACATTCGATTCCGCCATCGAAAGTAGTGTTCTCCCTTCGGCGGCGTGCCATCCCCAAGCTGATTGTCAGCTTCCTGAGGTGGCCACCGACTCGGCTTGCGATTCGGCGCCGCGGAGTGGCAAATTATTAGGTGGAATGGAATTCATGTGGATGCGCGCCCACTTTGACCAGAATGTGGCGATGATTATCGACCCGCCCGTGGGCAACACACTGGTCCCCTTCGACTACAACTACGAGCTTTCACCGCGAGTTTGGTTAGGTTGGCAATCGCTTCGTGGCGGCGGGTTCCGGGCAACCTATTTTCGCTTTGATGAGCAAGCCGATTCGGAAGCGGTGACTGCGGTAACGGGATCGACTCCGGTGTTCGTGTATGTGTATGGCGCTGGCGGTAACTTATCGCGAAATGCGCAGGCACAGGTTGGTGAAACACTCACGTCGAACCATCGCTTGAAATTGCAAGCACTCGATTTGGAAGCGACTCAGCGGTTTGGATGGAATTCGCTGCAAGGCACCCTCGCGGGCGGCGTGCGAATCGCCAGTATCCAGCAATATATGCGTGGCGACGTTCGCGATGCGGGCGGGGTGCTGCAAGAAGCGGTCTCGAACGATTTGAATGTCGAAGGCGCTGGCCCTACCATCTCACTGCAACTGCGCCGCGGGCTCGGCACCAGCCGACTGGGTGTGTACGGGGGACTTCGCGGTTCGCTGCTGATGAGCGAGACCACGCAAAAGATCTACGAGATGAAGAACGTTTTCACGACCGAGCTCGAAGATGCCGCTGTGCACCGCGAAGTCATTACCGCGCTAGAAATGTCGATGGGGTTGCAGTGGAACCAAGCACGCGGCGATCATTCGCACTGGTTCGCTCGCGGAGGTTACGAAGGACAAGCATGGTTTGACGCCGGAGGCCCGGTTGATTCCTCGAGCACCATCTCGTTGGACGCCATCACGTTCGCGCTCGGGATGCAATTCTAAAACAGGAACCAACATCGCAGATGTGTCCAATCCGGATACATGCGACACAGAGCAGTCTGGTCACGGCCGCAAAGGAAAATTTGAATCGTGGGATGTTATTGTGACAGTACCTTTTGCCCGCGAATCACTGTCGGTTTGTTCTCTCGGCATGAGCAAATCGCTGCCATTCGAGTTTGGGATGGCTCCCAAAGTTCACCAGTAGCCCCAGTTCGTTAGACGGCATCACGTTCACGCTGGTCACGGCCGCATAGGAAAACTTGAATCGCAGGATGTCACGGCCAAAATACATTTGGCCCGCGAATGGCGCGAATAGACGCGAAAGAAGAAGTGAGCTCTGACGAATTCCTATTCGCGTTCATTCGCGTGATTCGCGGGCAATCTTTTATCATGGTAACCAACCGTGGCGTGGCAACTCCGTGCGGACTCGATGAGCCCATGCCATGCCATGCCATGCCGTTGCCCCTTTAGGAGTGCTTGGCGGAGGGCATCCAATAGCTCCGATGCGCCGACTCGCTTAGGGGCTGCGATCAATCTGGTCGCTATCACGCGAATGCATTCATCGCGTCCAGATAAAGAGCCGCGTTTAGAGCACTAGGCTTCGCTAGCGTCGTCCGGATCACTGCGTTTGAAGCCGGGGCTTAGCAATTGGACCGCGTCGTAGGCCGCATGGGCAGCGATGGGAACGAGTAGATTGTCGGTCCAAAGTAGCAATGCGCCAAAGTACAACCCCATCGCGGCGGCGAGCACGACGTACAGCCGCGTGATCGGATGGACCATCCCAAAGGCGATCGATGATCCGATCAGCGCGGCGCCCCATTCCACCGAACTCGGCGCCACGTCAGCGCCGCCGACATGCGCAAGCCAAGGTAGCAGCCAACCGCGAAACAACAGCTCCTCGCCCACTCCGGCGCAAAGACTGATTACGATCAGCTCGGCACGCCCGAGGCTTAACAAGGAGCGAATCACCCCCTCGTCACTGAGCCGCTCGAGCTCGCGTACTGGTTCCCAGGGGAGCCGACGGATGATCGCAATCATGATCAGCATCGGCACGGCCGCAGCACAGCCATAGGCCAGCGCCGAAGCGATGCTGCGCAAATTGTCGATTCCCGCTTCAGGAATCATCGCACGGGGGTCGGGGCCAAGGGTCCAGCCCAAGAAAAGTGCCAACAACCCAAGCGCGGATTCAAACACGACGGCTGTCAAAAACAGGTCATTGGGCGACTGGTCAAGCGTTTCTTCGTGTTCATCCATAAAGAAAGGGTACGCGGCGGGTGCGTTTTTCGGCACCCCCGTAAGCGGGAATTCCGTCAAGAATACGGTTCAATGCGGTGGTTTGGACGTCGCTTGCGTTTGGCTATGACGTCTCAGGGCAGCGAACGTGGCAAGCGGCCGAGTGGGGATGATCGCCTAGGACCGGACGTATTTCACGACACTGCGGTTCGGCAATCCAGCATCGATCGACAAACACACAGCCCGGATACTCTCGGTCCGGTGAGGGGACTTCGCCTTCGAGCACGATCCGGTCGCGTTTCGCAGCGACCACCGGATCGGGTACCGGAACCGCCGACAACAGCGCTTCGGTATAAGGATGAATCGGGGCTCGATACAGGTCGGCCGCCTCGGCAACTTCGACCATGCGTCCCAAATACATCACTCCAACGCGAGTGGCGATATGCCGCACCACGCTCAAATCGTGTGCAATGAACAAGTACGACAGCCCCAGCCGCTGTTGCAATTCCATCAACAAATTGATGATTTGAGCCTGGATCGAAACGTCCAAAGCCGAGACCGGTTCGTCACACAGGATCAGTTTAGGTTGCACCGCCAAGGCTCGAGCGATTCCGATCCGTTGCCGTTGTCCGCCACTGAATTCGTGAGGATAGCGATTGAGAAAACGCGGGTTCAGCCCGACCAATTCCATCAAGCGAATGACCTCAAGTTTTCGATCGCGTCCTTGGGCCAAATTGTGCACCACCAGCGGCTCGCCAATGATCCCGCCCACGGTCATGCGAGGGTTGAGCGACGCAAACGGGTCTTGGAAAACCATTTGTACTTGGCGGCGATAGGGCAACATCTCGCGGTCGTTCAACCCGCTGATGTTCGATCCGTTCAAGCGGATGGTTCCCGAGGTGGGCGGCACCAGCCCCACGATCGCGCGCGCGGTCGTCGATTTCCCACACCCCGACTCGCCAACCAAGCCAAGCGTTTCGCCTTCTTTGATCTGAAACGAAATGTCATCGACCGCGCGGATCACGCCCCGTTCCGGACGAAACAACGATCCCCGGCTGAACGGAAAATGAACCTTCAAATTTTGCACATCAAGCAGTGGAGTTTCGCTCACTTGGATACCTCATAATCCCGAGGGGTCGTCGTTTCCACATCGACCAAACAGGCCGCCAGTCGCCCGTCACCCGACGGCGCCAAAGGGGGATCGATCGTTTGGCACGTTTCAATGGAATAGGGGCATCGTTCGCGGAACGAACACCCCTCCGGAATGCGAGCCAAATCAGGCGGTTGCCCGGGGATCGCTTGCAGTAACTTGCTTTGCTCTTGATCAAATCGCGGCAGCGAATTCAACAATCCCAACGTGTAAGGATGCTTAGGCGAGGCGAACAAATCGTGCACCGGAGCCTTCTCCACCACGCGACCGGCGTACATCACCAACACCCGGTGGCAAACCCCAGCAACGACACCCAGGTCATGGGTGATCAACAAAATGCTGGTGCCCCGTCGCTTCTGTAGATCCGCCAACAGATCCAAAATCTGGGCCTGGATCGTCACGTCCAACGCCGTCGTCGGTTCGTCCGCGATCAACACATCGGGTTCACACGACAACGCCATGGCGATCATGACACGTTGCCGCATCCCACCACTGAATTGATGTGGATAATCTCGCAAACGTTTCGCCGGCGAGCTGATCCCGACAAGCTCGAGCATTTCGACGGCGCGGGCGCGAGCTTGTTTCTGGGTCAACCCCAGGTGCAACCGTGTGGTCTCACACAATTGTTGCTCGATCGTCATCAACGGGTTCAGCGCCGTCATCGGATCTTGAAAGATCATCGCGATCTTTCGCCCCCGGATGGTTCGCAATTGCGACTCATTCATTTTTAGCAGGTCGCGTCCTTCGTACATCGCCCTGCCGCCATCAATTCGTCCAGGCGGCTTGGGTACCAAGCCCATCAAGGCCAAGTTGGTGACGCTTTTCCCGCTACCGCTCTCGCCGACAATGCCAACCGTTTCGCCCGCCCGAATATCAAACGACACTCCCCGCACCGCGCGCACGATGCCATCATCGGTGCGAAAGCTGACTTGCAAATTGTCCACCTCGAGGATCGGCGCATCGTTAGGTTTGGGCATCAGGATCTAAGCTCGGTTGGAAAAGGGGGGGCTGACCCTCTCCGTGGAAACGGGAATATCATAAAAATGGATTGTTTTCTAAAGGGCTAGCCCGCCCCTTTTTGGACCCTACCTAGTCTCGGTTCTTCATCCGAGGATCGAGGGCGTCACGCAGTCCGTCACCGAGAAAGTTCAAGGCAAACAAGGTGGACGCCAGGGCCAGGCCGGGGAAGACCACGACCCACCAGAATAACTTCACACTCGAAAGCGCCTCGACGCCATCGTTGAGCAGCAATCCCCAGGAAACATCCGGTGGCGCAACGCCCAGGCCGAGAAAGGACAGAAAGGCTTCGAACAACATCACCGAGGGAATCGTGAGCGTCAGATACACGATCACGATGCCCAGCACGTTGGGCACCAGATGTCGAAAGATAATCCGTGGCGGCGACGCGCCCACGGTTCTTGCCGATTCAACAAATTGTTCGTGCCGAAGCGACAACACTTGACCGCGCACGACGCGCGACATCGTCAACCAATAAATCGCTCCGATAATGATATAGAAGATCGTGATCTGGTCGATGCCGATCCCGTCTAATTGCTTCTTGACACTGTCTTCGCCTAAAAAGGTGACCAGGAAAATGACGACAAAAATGAACGGGATCGAATACATCATGTCGACGATCCGCATCATCACCGCGTCGACCCAGCCGCCAAAGTAGCCGGCGATCGCGCCGTAACTGACCCCGATCAACAGACTCACTAGCGTCGCCACAATCCCCACGATCAACGACACCCGAGCGCCCCAAAAGACGCGAGCCAATAAATCGCGGCCGAGGATATCGGTGCCGAACAAACTGGGAATCGCATAATCGCCGAACACGGCCACTCGCACGCGAGTCAATTGCCAAGAAACGGGCCCCAACTCGTTCCAAAGCTGGTTGAAGGGATGCTCGACTTTGTAGCGTTCGGCGATCGCGTCCGTGAGTTTCGCGCGTTCAGCAAGATCGGTCGTTTCATCACGCTCTAATTGCAATCCGGAAATTTCGGCATTAAACGCCGCCAACTCGCTCGTCAATTTCCGCTCGGCAAACTTCAACCCTTCGCGGCTGCCCATCACGACGGCGCCAGTGTTGGGCGACAAGAACCGGCGATCATTCAGGTCCTTGTCGATCGGACTTTGCAGCGGCAACAACGGTGTCAGCAATGCCAGAATCGCTAACACAATTAAAAATGCCATCGATGCCATCGCGGTGCGATTACGGCGCAGCCGGTTCCAGGCGTCTTGCCATAGCGAAACGCCTCGGATCTCTTTGGATTCGTCGAGCAGTTTTTCCAACAACTCGCGATCTAGCTCTTTTTTGTTTGCGCTACTCATTGCAACTTCACCCGTGGATCAATGATGGAGTAGGAAATGTCCACTAGCGAATTCATGACGAACAAGATGACGGTGTAAGTGAGAACCATCCCCATCGCGAGCGTGTAGTCACGCTGGGTCGCGGCGTAAATGAAGTGGCTGCCCATGCCGGGTAAGGCAAAGATTTTTTCCAGTACCAACGAACCCGTAAGCACGCTGGCGGTGGCAGGACCGAGATAGGACACCACCGGCAACATCGCGCCGGGCAAGACATGGCGTGTGATCACGGTGTGGCGTGGCAAGCCTTTGGCAAACGCGGTTCGCACGTGATCCCGCGTCAAAACTTCTAACATCCCGGCACGCGTCAAACGTGCGATGTAGGCGGCAACCGGTGCCCCCAAACACAACGCGGGCAAGGCGACTTGTCGTAACGTTCCCCAGCCGCCCGCCGGAAAGATTTGGATCCCGAACACGAACAACAAAATCGCCAGACTAGCGAGCACGAAGTTCGGAATCGCGATCCCCAGCACCGCCGCCGCCATCATGCCCAAATCCGCAAACGAACCGCGATAGACCGCCGAAACCACCCCCGCAGACACGCCCAGAATGATCGCGAATACCAAGGCAAAAATCGCCAACGATGCGGAAACGGGAAACCCCTCCGCTAGAACTTGATTGACACTGTAGTCTTCCAAGCGGATACACCAACCCAGGTCAAAACGGGTCACAATCCCGACCAAGTAGTCAACATATTGCTCCAACGGTGGCGCATCCAAGTTGTAACGCGCCTTGAGTTGACGCTCGATCGCCGGCGGCACATTGCGTTCACTGCTGAACGGGTTGCCCGGCACGCTCCGCATCAACACAAACGAAACGCTGTAGACAATCCACAACGTGACCAGCATCCAGCAAAATCGCTTGATGATGTAACTAAGTAAATCTCGCATGCAAATCCTTTGTGGACGCTAACCTGTTCGTTTGAGCTTGGCGGGACCACGCCCGAGGGAGAGCCGCCGAGTTCGCTCCTGCGGCGACATCCGCCTGAAATGAAAAAGTAATGAAGTAAAAAAGTGACGCAGGGCTGGTTTACCAACCCCACCCAACATCACTGTCGGTACTCCAATAGCTTCAACGGATGCAAATCTTGGGCACTGGGGAAGAACCCTTTTACATTGGGTTTGACCATGTTGATCGACGTGTAAAAGTAGATCGGGATCACCGGCATCTCGTCGACCCAAATCTGTTCGGCTTGACGCAGCAAATCCATGCGTTTTGCGGGTTCGCTTTCGCGTGCGGCATCGGCAATCAATTGGTCGAATTGCTTGTTGCTCCAATTCGTGTTGTTCTGGGGCCCGTCGGTAACCCACATGTCCAAGAACGTATTGGGATCGGGATAATCGGCGATCCAACCGGCCCGCGCGATGTCGTAATCCTTCTGCTGAGTCTTGTCGAGAAAGCTACCCCATTCCATATTTTGCAGTTCGACTTTGACATTCAAATTATTCAAGAGCTGTTGCTGGATCACCTCGGCGATCGCGCGATGCCCTTCACTGGTGTTGTACAGCAATGTCATTTTGGGAATGCCACGTCCTCCCGGGAAACCCGCATCGGTCAGGAGTTGTTTCGCTTCTTCGATGTTCGCTTTGATGCCATCAGCACTCTCATACAGAGCGAGCCCAGGCGGCACGATCGTGTAGGCGGGGATTTGGCCCGACTTGGTGACTTGTTCGACAATCTGTTCGCGGTTGATCGCCTTGGCCAACGCACGGCGAATCCGCACATCATCCAACGGTTTACGAGCGACGTTCAAACGATAGAAATAGACCGACAATTGCGGCGCGGTAATGTAATCTTCGCGGCTTTGTAACTCTTCGAGCAACGCCGTCGGCGGGCTGGTGACCCACTGGACTTGCCCCGTTTCATACATGTTCAGCGCCGTGTTTTGGCCTTCCATCGAGAGGAAATCGACGGTCTTGAACCCCTTCGAGTTGACCGTGTGGTAGTCCTCGTTTTGGATCAATCGCAAGCGATCCCGTAATCGGCGAAACCCCAGTTTGTAAGGCCCATTGGTGACGATATTCTCGGCCTTCGTCCACATCGGCGAACCGTAGGTTTCGACACACTTTCGGTTTACGGGAAACAAGGTGTAATGCCCAGCCAAATTAGGAAAATACGGAACCGCGTCCTTCAAATGGACGATGAAGGTGCGGTCATCGGGCGTTTCCAAACCGCCCAGCTTTCCGAACGCCACCATCACCGCGTGACAACGTACCGTCTCGGCGCTCGCCACCGACGAATTCGGGTCGACCGCAAAGGTTTGTGATTGCACGTCGGCGTCCCAGTGCACCTCGCCGTTGGCGTCCTCTTTCGCCACATCGACCTTGTAGACCCATTGTTGTTGCCAATCCAGCATCGCTTCCTCGCGATCACTCTCGCTCACCGTCTCCGCGAAGGTAGGCTCGGGAGGTTTGACAATTTCACGCAAGGTCCCGTACCGCATCGTGCCGCGAGGGAAATTTTGTTGGCTCGATTCGCTGGGCGTGTCGAGCGGGCGATCCCAAAGCTCGACTTCGACACGGTCGCCAACCTCGACCACGCCGCTGGCGTATTGCTCGGCGTAGGGGACCGCAAACAATTGGAAACTGTACTCGCTAGCGGTCTCCGGATGCAGCACCCGGTGCCAGCTCCAAGCGAAATCGTGACTGGTGACCGGCGTGCCATCGGTCCAGAATGAATCATCGCGAAGATGAAAGGTATAGGTCCGGCCATCGTCCGAAACGTCATACGATTCGGCCACTCCAGGATGAGGGGTCATCGCCTGTAATCCCGTCACCGGATCAGGGTCGCCCTCGGGCATCATCGCCAAAAGTCCCTCGAATAGCTCGAAAATGATTCGGCCCTCGATGTTGCCGGTCGCCCGCGCAGGATCGATCGTTTTGGGATCGCTCCCGTTTTGCAGGCTAAAATCAGCGGGAGCGGTGGCATCAAATCGCGACGCCCAGGCGACCGCAACGATCACCACCAGACCAGCAACTACGAGAAATGCACGTCGGACTTCGGGAGGCACGCGGGGAATCTCCAGTTAAATGGGAACCATCAATGGCCCGATTCTAACCCAGAACCCCGTTTCAATGGGACAGCGGTTTTTTAAAGGATTTTTTGAAGGTGTTTCCCCAGGGGCATGCCGGCTGGGGTGGAAGATAGGGCCGGTTCCTACCGGCCGTCCCCCCCAATGCTTCACCGATCACGTCGTACACCCAACGCCTGCGGCCGGTGGGAACCGGTCCCTTGCCTCTACCAAATGTAGCTGAGTGTTCCCGAGCCGACGTGGAAGACTTGGCGGTCGTTGAACTGCGTGTTGTAATCGGCTCGCAATTCCCAGCGGTCACTCGGACGCGCTGCGAAACCGCCACCAACGATCGCCCAGTCGCGGCCTAGGTCCAGACCGTTGGCTGTGAAGCCCGCACCGCCGACGCCGGCGAATTGGGCGTTGACGACCGACGTGGTGTCCAAGAACTCGTGCATCCAACTGCCACGAATCTCCGGTGTGATCGCCCAGCCACGAGCCGATGTCCATGGCTGCCACTGCAAACGGCTGCCCAAGTTGCTGCGCAGCGAATGCGTGTCAATTCCCGCCATCGCCAAATTCATCGACCCCGCGCCGGTTTCAGTGAACCCGTTCTGACGAGCGTAAACGTATTGCAGCCCTGCGAACGGTTGCCATTGGTGTGAACGAGTCAATTGCAGATTCAAGCCGCGTTCGCCGTATGCGAATCCTTGCCAGCCGTCCGAGTCGCCGTTTGCGGCACGAGTCAATCCGCCGACTTGGATCGTGCGGTCGCTATCAAAATTGTCGAACTGAAAACCGCCCATTGCGATTCCGTAATGACGACCCGAGGTGTGAGTCAGATAGCTGCCAAAGTTGCCGCCGTCGGTGCGGACGGTTTGGTTGATATTATCGGCGCTGACCGATGAACCGACGTAACCGCCGAAGAAGCCAAGGCGGACATGGTCGCCGAGATCACGCTCGATTCCGAACGTGGTGCCGCCCAAACCGTAATCAATTCCTGCGGCGTTGCCATCGGATTCGGCCGATCCGCCCAGACCGTAACCGGTCATCCAGCCTCGCCAGTGGTAAGCAGCACGGCAGGTCGGCGCGATCAGCACGTCACAAGGCGTTTGCGAAGCCTCGACATAACTGACCAAGGCGACACCGGAACCCGAGCTTGTGGCCGCCGCGCGACTTGGGGACGGCATGGCACTAGCGAAACCTCTGCTGTTGGATCCACCACCGGTGAACAACCCCGAACGCAATTGGCCGCCGATCGTGCCGATCAACTGGCTTGTGCCTTGGATCGTCACTTGAGACTGGCTACCGTAGAGATCACCGCTCAGTTGGCTCAGTCCACTTTGCACTTGAGCTGTGCTGAGCATGCTAAACGCATCGAGCACGCTGCCGAAATCGCCGCTCGCACCGCGGGAGTTTTGGTCGATGTAGGCTCCCACGGATTGACGATTCCCCGAGCCGCCCACCGAGGCAAAATTGGTGCTGTTGTCGACCAGTGTAAAGAACGCCGAGTACGAATCGTAACCTAGTTCGGCATCAAAGAAGGCGAGGTCATCGGTGATCGAATCGAACACGCCACTCACGCCACTGTGGGTTTGCAGGAACGTGTACTTGGCTCCTTCGGTGTAGGTGCCTGCGGCCCCTTGCACCGAGACATCGCCGCCGTGGATGGTGGCGGTGTCGGCGATGATCAAGTCGTTGTCGACTCCGGCGACGGGGCTGGCCGCCGGTTTGATTTCGACTACGGTACTGCTGCCGGAATTGAAGGTGGCGTTGCCCCCGACGGTCAGCGTTCCGATCGAGTTGCCGGCGGCGAAGGTGCCATTGTTGACGACATTGCCGGTGATGGTTCCGCTGCCGCCCAGTTCAGCATTTGCGCCGACAATGGTGTGGCCCGCGATTGAGCCGTTGACGACTAGTCGTCCGGCGTTGATCGAAGTGGTACCGGTGTAAGTATTGGTAGCCGAGAGAATGAGTTCGCCGCTTCCGGTCTTCTGCAGCGATCCTGTGCCGCCGATCTCGTCGGCCAGAGTCTTTGATCCGGTGCTGACTTCGATCCCTGCAGTGACGCCGGTGTGCAGGTACATCCCCGCACCGATGGTTTGGCCGTTGGCGCCATTGCCAAGGGAACCTGTCCCACCGGTTCCGGCGGTCAAGCTACTGCCTGAGAGCGAGCTGTCGACGATCGAGAGGCTTCCCCCCTCGCGCACGAAGATGGCACCGCCCATCGCATCGCCGGCGTCACCGCCACTGAAGATTCCCCCACCATCGCCTCCGCCAAACCCGCCACTGCCCGGAGTGTTTCCTCCGCCGCCTCCGCCGAAGTCACCGCCGTCGCCGGCGTTGTCTGCATCAACACCAGCACCGCCACCGCCAGCAAATTCACCGCCATTTCCTCCTGACGATTCGGTGCCTCCACCTCCGCCGCCACCGTAGCTGCCGCCGCTGCCGGCGGGAGCCCCGCCGAATACACCGGATCCGCCGCCACCGCCATAAACGCCCCCATTTCCTCCAGCCGCAAAGCCCCCACCCCCCCCACCGCCGGGATTGCCTGCCGCCCCCTTGTTGTTTACGGTGCCGCCTGCGGCGCCACCATCGCCATCGCCACCGGTGTTGTCAGCAGTGGATGCGCCGTCTCCAATTCCACCGCCACCGCCACCCCCCCCAGCGCTAGCGCTTGCATCGCCTCCATTGCCTGTGACACCACCGCCGCCACCACCGCCTTGGTCGGCTGCACTACCTCCATTTCCATCAAATCCTCCTCCACCGCCACCACCTTGATCGCTTGAAACCCCACCGTTTCCCGCGTATCCACCACCCCCGCCGCCGCCACCTGCAGCATTTGTGTTTGAATTTCCTCCGTCACCGCCTTTGGCGGCATTGCTGTCAAGCGTGACACCACGAATCACGACGTTGGCACCGGAGTTGACGAACAACGCGCCACCGGCCCCGGCGCCACCACCACCACCGCCCATTCCAACGCCGCCGTCACCGCCGTCGGCGAGCCCTTGTTTCAGCGTGACATTTTCGATCGTGACGTCGCCATCGGCAACAAAGAACAAGCGTGCGGTGCTCTGCCCCGAGATCGTGTTTCCGGCGCCATGAATCGTGATCGTTTGATCGGTCCCCACGATCATCGGCAGGTTCGACGCCAGCGCGATAGGATCCAAGCCATTTGCAAAGGTGATCGAGTGCGTGCCAGCACCGGCGGCATTCAAGCTTTCGATCGCCGCTCGCAGCGATCCGGCACCGGTATCGTTGTGATTGATGACGCTAAAATCAGCGGCCATGGCGACAGGGCCACCCAAAATGGCCAAGAAGAGAGCAAGACGGGCAGTTCGTTTTTTCATCGCGCGAAAGTCGGTCGATCAAGGAGATACGAGGGACCGTTTACTCCCCCCTTCGCCGCATCCGTGCGACGATTCCCAGGGTGGTCTATCACGTATTCGTCCTGCGTCGCGTCGGAAATCGCTGATGACTGTGAATCTCAAGCACGCGACCGAGTGCCCTCATAGCGAGATTAATCGTCGCAAGGTAAGGCACTCCGTAGAATCAATTTGACAACCATCACAAATTACCGAGTCCAATGCGATGAATCCCTGAGTGGAAGGAGGGCCGGTTCCTACCGGCCCTCCCCCCCCCAACGCTTCACCGATTACGTCGTGCAACCAACCCCCGCGGCCGGTGGGAACCGGCCACGCTTGGCTTTACCAAGCGTAGCTGAGCGTTCCCGAGCCGACGTGGAAGACTTGCCGGTCGTTGAACTGGGTGTTGTAATCGGCTCGCAATTCCCAGCGGTCACTCGGACGTGCCGCGAAACCGCCACCGACGATCGCCCAGTCACGGCCCAGGTCCAATCCGTTAGCACTAAAGCCCGCACCGCCGACACCGGCGAATTGGGCGTTGACGACCGACGTGGTGTCCAAGAACTCGTGCATCCAACTGCCACGAATCTCCGGTGTGATCGCCCAGCCACGAGCCGATGTCCATGGCTGCCACTGCAAACGGCTGCCCAAGTTGCTGCGCAGCGAATGTGTATCGATGCCCGCCATCGCCAAGTTCATCGATCCGGCGCCCGTTTCAGTAAACCCGTTTTGACGAGCGTAGACGTATTGCAGCCCAGCGAACGGTTGCCACTGGTGCGAACGAGTCAATTGCAAATTCAAGCCGCGTTCGCCATAGGCAAAGCCTTGCCATCCGTCCGCGTCGCCGCTTGCGGTACGAGTCAATCCGCCGACCTGGATCGTACGATCGCTGTCAAAATCGTCGAACTGCAAACCGCCCAGTGCGATCCCGTAATGACGACCCGAGGTGTGAGTGAGATAGCTGCCAAAGTTGCCGCCGTTGGCGCGCACGGTTTGGTTCATGTTGTCGGCGCTGACCGACGAACCGACGTAACCGCCGAAGAAGCCAAGGCGAGCGTTGTCGCCGAGATCGCGCTGGATTCCAAACGTGGTTCCGCCCAATCCGTAACCGATCCCCGCAGCGTTGCCATCGGACTCGGCCGAGCCGCCCAGTCCGTAACCGGTTACCCAGCCGCGCCAGTGATAGGCGGCACGGCAGGTCGGCGAGATCAGCACATCACAAGGCGTTTGCGAAGCCTCGACATAACTGACCAAGGCAACGCCGGAGTCCGAAGCGGATGCGGCGGGACTTGTTGACGGCGTGGCACTGGCGAAGCCGCCTCCGCTGGCTCCACCACCGCTGAATAGACCCGCACGCAATTGGCCGCCGATCGTACCGATCAACTGGCTTGTGCCTTGGATCATCACCTGCGATCCGCTGCCGTAAACATCGCCGCTCAGTTGGCCCAGTCCACTTTGCACTTGGGCCGTCGTCAGCATGCTAAACGCATCGAGCACGCTGGCGAAGTCACCGCTGGCGCCAGTGGAGTTTTGGTCGATGTAGGCTCCCACGGATTGACGATTCCCCGAGCCGCCCACCGACGCATAGTCGGTGCTGTTAGCGACCAGGGTAAAGAACGCCGAGTACGAATCGTAGCCCAGTTCGGCATCAAAGAAGGCGAGGTCATCGTTGATCGAATCGAACACACCGGCGAGGCCACTGTGGGTTTGCAGGAACGTGTACTTAGCTCCGCCGGTGTAGGTCCCCGCAGCTCCTTGCACTGAGACATCGCCTCCATTGATGGTAGCCGTGTCGGCGGTGATCAAGTCGTTATCGGTGCCGGCGACCGGCGTGGCCGCCGCTTGGATCTCGACCACGGTGCTGCTGCCGGAATTGAAGGTGGCATCGCCCCCAATGGTCATCGTTCCGATCGAGTTGCCGGCGGCGAAGATGCCGTTGTTGACGACGTTACCGTGGATGGTTCCACTGCCGCCCAATTCGCCCCCGCTGTTCACGATGGCATTGCCGGCGAGCGATCCGTTGACGGCCAGCCGACCGGCATCGATGGTGGTCTCTCCGGTGTGGGTGCTTGCGCCGCTGAGCGTCAGTATGCCGGAGCCCGTTTTCGTCAGACTCCCTGTTCCTGAGATGACACCGGAGTAAGTGCCATCGCTGACTTGATTGAATTGGACGCTGGCGTTATTGGTCACGTCGCCGGGCAAGGAGGCCGAGTTGACTTGCAAGTTGCCGCCCGAAACCGTCGTGCCCCCGGTGTAAGTATTAGCTGCGGAGAGAACGAGTTCGCCAGCGCCGGTTTTCTCGAGCGACCCGCTGCCGCCGATCTCGTCATTCATGCTCGTCGATCCGGTGCTGATTTCGTAGCCCGCGGTCACCCCGGTGTGCAGGTACATGCCCGCTCCGATCGTTTCCCCGTCGGCTCCACGTCTACTCGCATTGCTTCCTGCGCCACCGCTTCCGGCGGTCAGCGTATTGTCGGAAAAACTGCTATCGACGATCGAGAGCGAACCGCCGCTGCGGACGAAGATCGCGCCGCCCATGGCATCGCCCGCATCGCCGCCGTAATAGGTTGCCCCTCCATCGCCGCCACCGAAGCCGCCGCTTCCGGGGGCACTGTCGCCGCCCGTGCCACTGCCTTTACCGGCGCCGCCGCCAAAATCGCCGCCGTTGCCACTGACCGCCATGATGTTCGCGCCGTTTCCGCCGCCGCCCCCAAACTCACCGCCATTGGCCCCAGCGGCACCGCTATCGCCACCCGCTCCTCCGCCATCGACACCAGCGGCGCCGCCGGTGGTGGTGCTGCTGCTGCCGCCCTCGGCTTCGAATCCACCTCCGCCACCGCCGCCATAGTCGGTCGTGCTGCCACCATCGCCGTGGAATCCACCCCCACCACCGCCACCTCGAGGAGAGAGGCTTCCTACTCCGCCATCGCCTCCCTTGGCGGCATTGCTATCGAGCGTGACGCCGCGAACAACGACGTTGGCACCGGAGTTGACGAACAAGGCCCCGCCGGCCCCCGCGCCGCCGCCGCCGCCAGCCATTCCATCACCCCCCTTGCCGCCCGCGGCGAGGCCATCTTTGAGCGTGATATTTTCGATCGTAACATCCCCAGCGGCGACAAAGAACAACCGCGAGGTTTCGTTCCCCGAGACCGTATTGCCAGCGCCATTGATCGTGATCGTTTGCCCGCTCCCCTCAATCCTCGGCAGATTCGATGCCAACTCAATCGGATCCAACCCGCCTGAAAAGGTGATCGAGTGGTTGCCGGCACCGGCGGCGTTCACTTGTTCGATCGCCCAACGCAGCGAATTGGTACCGGAGTCATTGGGATTGTTGACACTAAAGTCGGCGGCCATGGCAGCAGGCGCGCCCAAAATGGCCATTAGGAGAGCAAGACGAGCAGTTCGTTTTTTCATCACACGCACTTCGAGTAATCAAGTGAGCCCGAGGGGCGTGCAGTTCCCCTCGCCGCATCCGTGCGACAAGCCTCAGGTGATCTGCAACGCTCCAACGATTTCGTGTTGGAGATCACCGCAACCGGGATTACCAACACGTGACCGATGGCCTCGTAAAGAGAGTTGATCGTCAGACCATTCGTCGCGCGACAGAATCAAACGGACAGCCTGTATAAACCGAATCCCTCTCCCCCTTCGTGGCTATAACGACTTGCCCAGCCGCAAACGTTGCCGACGGTTGACGCGTCAATGGAGCTACGGGGCGACCTCTCCCGAGGGAGCGCCGAGCAGCTCCCTGACGATGGCTTGCAACTGCGCGATTTGCACCGGTTTGCTGATGTAGTCATCCATCCCGGCCTGGAGACAACGATCGCGATCGCCTGCGAGCGAGTTCGCGGTCAAGGCCACAATCGGAATCCTGCGGGACAGCGGTACGGCTTGTTCGCGTTTGCGGATTTCACGCGTCGCGGAAAAACCATCCATCTTGGGCATTTGACAATCCATCAAAATCAGATCGTAGTGATGTTCGCCGATCGCCTCGATGGCCTCCTCACCATTGGTGACGACTTCACAGGTGCAACCAAAATGTTTCAGCAATTCGCTGATGTAAAATTGGTTGGTGAGATTGTCTTCGGCCACCAAGATATGGGCCGAGAACGCAGGCGAGTGAAGCGGCGCCCCCTGCGCCGTGCGCGGTGACCCTGCGGGGGAAGTGAGGTGGATATTTTCTTGTAGGATCTCGACGGGAATTTCGAACCAGAACGTGGACCCTTGGCCGTGCCGGCTGCGGACGCCCATTTCGCCCTCCATCAACTGAACCAACTGCATACAGATCGACAGCCCCAGTCCCGTCCCGCCGAATTGCCGGGTGGTTGAACTGTCGACTTGTGAAAAGGCTTTGAACAGACGGTTCATGCGGTCCTCGGGAATCCCGAGCCCGGTGTCGGTAACCGAAACTCGAATTCGAGCCGTTGTCCCCGTCCGTGAAACCTGTTCGCCCCGCAAGGTGATTCCGCCCCGGGTGGTGAACTTCAATGCGTTGCTCAGCAAATTCGCCAAGATTTGACACAAGCGGTGATCGTCACACCTAACGATGGCGTCGAGCTCGGGTGAGAGCAGGCAATCCAACCCCAACCCTTTGCCCGCGATCAGCGGAGCGTTGGCAGCGACGACGTCTTCCACAATTTTAGCCAACTTACATTCACGCGGCTCCAATTCCAGTTTGCCCGCTTCGATTTTAGAGAGGTCGAGAATGTCGTCGATCAGCGCCAATAATCGCTGTCCGCTCTTGTAGCCCGCTTCGACGAATTGTTGTTGTCGCCCCGTCAACGTCGTTGTACGCAACAATTCGTTCATGCCCAAAATGCCGTTCAATGGCGTGCGCAACTCGTGACTCATCGTTGCCAAGAAATCGCTTTTAGCACGACTTGCCTCCTCCGCGTGCACGACGGCGCTTCGCAGCGCGGCTTCGGATTGCTTGACGCTGGTCACGTTCTCATGGGCCATCAGGATATGTACTTCGCCCTTGACGTAAATCCGTCTCATGCGGAGCTGGAACCAACGTTGCTCTCGAGAGGAATGACAGGTGTATTGGAAACTCCATGAATCCCGTTTTCCTGCTTCGATCTCGCGCACCGCCGCCAGGACTTTTCTCGCATCTTCATTCCCCTGGTCGATCGCAGCAGCGCAAATCTCGAAGTAGTTTTTGCCTTCGCTAACCCCTTGAACTTCCGTGCAACTTGTCTTCGCAAATCGCTTCCAAGCTTGATTCGTCGCGACGATTTCTCCGCGTGAGTCGAGCACCGCGATGTGGGCGGACAACGCGTCGAGTGTGACCCGGTTGAAGGCTTCACTATCGATCAGCGATTGTTTCGCAAAGGTATGCTCGATCGCAAGACGCGATAGTTCCGTGGCCCATTCCAAGCATTCGCGTTCACGCACACTCGGTTTCCGCGGCTGGTCGGTGTAAACGCTTAAGGTCCCCAGCAACTCGTCATTGACGCTGAGGATCGGCATGGACCAACACGAGCGAATGCAGGCTTGTCGAGCCTGATCTGCCCAAGCGTGACACGGCGATTCGCTTTGCATGTCGTGGACGATCACTTGTCGCTTCGTGAACGCCGCCCGGCAAAATGGCGATCCGTGTGCTTGCACCTCTGAATCGTCGATGGCTTGTAAGTAGTCCTGGGACAAATGCAGCGCAGCACGATTTGACAGGGAGGTTTTGGAGCGGTCGGTCAGCATCAGGTTGCACATCAGTGCCGTGTCTTCGGCGACCACACTCGAGACGATTTTTTTGAGACAAGCGTCGAGGGACTCGTCCGCCGCCAACATCCTCAACAGCTGGCTCTGATGGTTTTCACGCAACTCGCGAAGCTTACGATCGGTGATATCCGAGACCAAGCCTTCGATTGCCTCGACTCGCCCCTGTTCATCATAAATGCCTCGCGCTTGCTCCCAAACCCACTTCATTTGGCCGTCGGGAGTTCGGATGCGATACTCGTGTTGGATCGGTTGGCGTGCTTGCAACTTGGAGGCAAATACGGCGGCGACCTGCGCTAAATCGTCGGGATGGACTAAGCTTGGATATAGAAAATGCCCCTGCGTCAATTCCTCGGGCGAGATGCCAAACAGATCACGACATCCTTCGCTGACAAATTCCATCGTCCAATCGGCATCGTCGCGGCAGCGATAGGCCATGCCTTGAAGATTGGCTAACAGCGTTTGATGGCGTCGACTGCTTTCCAACAGTTCGGCCGTTCTTTTTTCCACGCGTGATTCGAGTTCTTCATTGAGTCGGTGCAGTTTTTCTTCGGCTCGCTTGGCTTCCGAAATGTCACGACATGTTCCAATCGCATAGACGGGTTGCCCTTGGTCATCATTCGATGCCCGCCAAAACTCTTCCACCCATTTCTCGGTTCCATTTTCGAGTAAAATCCGATGTTCGATCTTACACGACGCTCCCGAGTCAAGCGATTGGACCAGCGCATCATTGACACGTTTGCGATCCTCGGGATGAACGAGTTTGAGAAAGTTCGCATGCGTCGGTGCAAATGATTCCGGCTGCTTGCCAAAAATCGCGTACGTTTCGTCCGACCAAAAGACCGTCATCGTCCTCAAGTCGGTCTCCCAGCTGCCGATTTTCGCGACCGCTTGCGCCTCCGAAAGTCTTGCTTGTTTGACCTCGAGTTGTTCAATCAACTGACGCTGTTTCCCGCGAATATCTCGCAGGTCTTGCTCCACTTTTTTCTGGACATGAATGTCAAGCGTCGAGCCCGCCATTCGATACGGCTTTCCGGTCTCGTCACGCAGCGCATCGCCCCGAGCGTTAAACCAACGATAGTGACCGGACTTGGTGCGCAAGCGGAACTCGGTGTCATACGGTTTGTTCCCGTTAAAGTGCGCTTCGATCGCGGACTTGAATTGATCCTTATCGTCGGGATGTAGGGCGCTGGCAAAGGAAGAAAAAACGTGAGGAAATTCATCGTCGGAATAACCAAGCAACTGTTTGAAGCGTGGCGAGTAATAAAGCTCGCCAGTTTGAATATCCCAATCCCAGATGCCTGCGCTGGAACCATCGACCGCCAACTTGAAACGCTCCTCGCTATTTCGCAAGGCAACGATATTCTGCTCTTGTTCGGTAATGTCTTGGATCACCCCCAGTCGGCGAATGGCGTTGCCGGTTTCGTCAAGGACCATCTCTCCACGCTCACGCACGAGGCGAATTTCGCCGTTTGGACGCTGAATTCGAAACTCATGTTCGGCGTACGGTTGGTCCGAATCGGTCCGTGATAACGATGCCAACACTCTCTCACGGTCCTGGACATGAACGCGTCCCATCAAACATTCCAGCGAACCGCTGCATTGCTCCGACGCGATGCCAAAGAGCTCGAAGGTTTGAGCAGACCCCTGGAACGTTCCTAGGCGAAGATCAATATCCCAGCAGCCCATGTTGGCGATACGTTCGGCATTGGACAACAAAACCTCGCGTTCCCGCAGCTCGTCCGTGGCGTTCATCCATTGCGTCAGGTCTCGCGAGATGCCTGACAATCCAGTGATCTTCCCTTGCGGGTCGCGCAGCGCTCGCACATTCGTGCTGAGCGTCACCACGCTGCCATCCTTGCGGAACACCCCACATTTATAATTGAGTTGCTCTGTTCCCGTTTCGACCAACGTGATGAACGTTGTCAATGTTTCATCGAAGCTTTCGGGAGTCACAAATTCCAAAAACGACTTGCCGATTAATTCATACGAATCCCAGCCGTAAATCGCCTTGGCGGCCTGATTGATAAACGTGATCCGGCTTTCCGCATCAATGGTCCAAATCAGATCGTGAGAGGATTCCACCAGATCTCGGTAACGACGTTCCCCCGACTCGACCGCCGCTTCGGATTCTTTACGTGCGGTGATATCACGCGAGATACTCAGCACCCCTACAACGTCTCCCTCCTGATCGACCAAGCGAGTCACATTGGCGTCGATCCAGACCCGCGTTCCGTCTTTGCGCCAATCGCGAAATTCACCCTTCCAATCCTGGCCGGACAATCGTTCTTGGATTTGTTGAGTGATCCAGTCGCGTTTCGGCTCCGGATACCGATGGGCTAACGGTTGCCCCAGCATTTCCTCGGCGGTCCAGCCGAACAAACGCGTCGCTCCGATGTTCCAGTACGTAACGCGCCCCGCCACGTCGGTCACAATCGCTGCGTCTTGGACCTGGGAGAGCAAGAGAGAATCACGATCGAGAACTTGCTTTGCTTCTCGCCGTTCCAGAGAGTTGCGTAGCATTCCCGAAAGCGTCTTGAGCCATTCGCGTTCTTCGGCCAAGAAAAACGTCTCAGCCGCGTCCACAACCTCTGCCGCGTCCACAACCTCTGCCGCATCCCTAGCTGTCACGACCGTGGGAGGCTCTAAATAGACGATATCGACGCAGACGTGTCGGCCACCCCCAGTATTAAAACGGGCTGTTTGGCGGTAACGCGTCAGCATAAATCCAGCGCTGACATATTCCCGGTCATCGAGCGTTACGCGCGCTGCGGCGATTTCAGGGAATTGCCACGCTGCAGGAAGTGAATCCACCAATCGTTGCATCAACGTTGGCAGAGGCTGGTCGTCTTGTTGCAACAAGCTGGAAGCGTGATGCAGGGTGGCTAGCTCGTTGACGCGTTCCCTGAGAGCTTGCTTCTGCTTGTGTTGTTGTTGCTCCAGCGCTGGACGCTGCGCTCGCAATCGATGGCTGCTAAGCGCCTCTCGCACGGCATTGCCGAGGCGTTGAAGGTCGGCTTGGACGAGGAAGTCATCAGCGCCGCTTTTCATCGCGGCGACGGCTTTCTCCTCACCGCCGGTGGTGGAGACAAAAATAAAGGGGACCCAGTGCTCACGCGACTGCATCAAATCGAGCGTCTCGAGCTCGCGGAATTGCGACGAAGCGAAATCAGCGAGAATGAGATCGGGCGATGAACTCAACGCCGCCTGATAATCGGACTTTGTCACCACATGAGTGCATTGCACCCTCAACTCCGTCCGCGTCAGTGCTTGAATCAGCAACTCAGCATCTTGATGCGACTCTTTGACAATGAGCACCTTCAGGCGGTGGTCGCCCTGAGATGCTGTCGGTAATTTTGCCGTTCGATCCGTCATTGCATTCTTAAAGCGTCACCAGCCCCGGAGGCCCTTTCGACTCTTGCAGAGGAAAGGACTCTAAAGACGACAAACGTCATGTCGCCGCTAAGCAATCTCGACACGTTAGGAATATCGACCCCGTGGTCTTGAAAAGCCAGCAAGCGGCAAATCGGACTGGGATCATCAACGATGGCTGATGCAAATGGGATCGAAGCCTAAGCGGCTCAGTCTAGTTGGGAAAGGGACTCCGCTGCAGAGCCCACCGGGGAGGGGTGCAAGGCATTTGCCAAGCGAAGGACCTTCAGCTTGATAGGCCCCATCCACTCGAGGGTGCCTGCCACTCGAGGGTGCCTGCTACTCGAGGGTGCCTGCTACTCGAGGGTAACTGGAAAGCCATCGGCAATCCGAGGCGGGTACGATGAACGCGGGTACGACGAACGCGGGTACGACGAACCGCCAGTGCGTGCTCCATCGTCTGGCGACGGTGGAGCGACATCCATGATAAAAATGCGTTAACCGGGATGACTCGCACGAGAGCGAGGCGCCCGGTAACGCACCGTGGTGAAGCATTTTCGGGTAGCGAGCTTCGCCAGCAGGGGGTGCATCGCATTGGACGCCAACCCTCCACGCTCTGGTGAGCGTAGCTACGAAACGCAAATACCGTAATTTGCTGCCTCTAAATGCTTCACCGCGTTGCCGGTAACGGCTACAGCACCGACGCAACCGATTGGCATAGCGAGTCCATTTTGGCTTCACTCATGCCCGCGACATTGATGCGGCCGCTGCCGACGATGTAGATGCCGTGCTTGTTCTTCAGCTCGTCGACTTGCATGGGGGTTAAACCGCTAAAGGAGAACATCCCCTTTTGCTTGAGCAAGAACGAGAAATCGTGACCTGCACCGGTCGTCTTCATCGTCTCGACGAATTGCTGGCGCAGAGCATCGATCCGCTGGCGCATCTCGTCGACTTCCTGCTTCCAAAGCGTCGTCAGCTCAGCGTCTTGCAAGACCGTGGCGACGATCGCCCCGCCGTGACGCGGTGGGTTGCTGTAGTTGGTACGCACAATCGTCTTCAACTGACTTTGTGCCGCTTTCATCGTTTCCGAGTCCGCAGCGACCAAGCAAACCGAGCCGACGCGTTCGCTGTACAGTCCAAAGTTCTTGCTGAACGAATTGCACACAATGGCTTCGTCGACCGCTTCCAAAATGGTTTGCAGTCCCGCTTTGTCTTGCTCGATGCCATCACCAAAGCCTTGGTAGGCAAAATCGATCAGAGGAATCAGTTGACGCTCGGCAACCGTCTTCGCGATCGCTTTCCAGTCTTCGGGGGTGGGGTCGACGCCCGTCGGGTTGTGGCAGCACGCATGCAGCAACACCGCGTCACCCGGCTTTGTTTTCTGATTCAAGTCTTCGAGCATCCCAGCAAGGTCGAATGAGGTGCGATCGCTTCCCAGGTAGCGATAGGTTTCGCTTGCCAGTCCCGCAGCGGCAAAGATAGCCGGGTGGTTTGCCCACGTCGGTGATGGCATCCAGATTCGCGCTGGCGAAAGTTGAGCGACGATGAAATCGGCTGCGACACGCAGCGCACCGGTGCCGCCGGGGGTCTGCAGAATGGCAATGCGGCCCGCGTCAATCGAGTCGCCAAACACCAACGAGCGGACTTGTTCGCGATAGTCCGGCAAGCCATCGATCGACAGGTAACCCTTGGTCGCCTCGGTCTCGATCAAACGTCGTTCAGCTTCCTTGACGCACTTCAAAATCGGCGTCTGGCCCGATGCGTCCTTGTAAACCCCGACGCTGAGGTTCATCTTGCTAGGATTCTTGTCCGCCAAAAAAGCTTCGGTCAGCCCCAGAATGGAGTCTGGCGGAGCGGTCGGAATTCCAATGAATCGGTGCACGGCGTTAGATTTTGCGGACGCATTCATAGCAGCATTGGGATTGAATAGGGGCGGTATAAGGAATCGATCTCGCAAATCGTAATCAACAAACGAATCATCGCCTATTGCCAACTGGCTCAAATTTGGATGCTCCTGTTTCTATGCTTCCCAGTGACATCATTATTATCGGTGCCGGATCGGCGGGCTGTACTCTCGCCCACCTGTTGAGCGATCAGCACGGATTTTCGGTCACGCTGATTGAGCCGGCGACGATTGAGACGCCCCAAACCTTCCTAGCGCCCGAAATCGATCGGACTCGGCCCGCTCGCTGGTTGAAATTGCTGGCCGGCCCCAATGATTGGGACTACGCCACGGTGGCATCCAAGTCGCTCGCCGGCCGAGCGCTGAATTGCCCCCGGGGCCGAGGCATGGGCGGCAGCAGCCGGATCAATGCGATGATCTGGTTTCCGCCGACGCACGACGATTTCAAGCGATTTTCGGCGGCCGCCGCCGACGCTCGCTGGTCGACCGAATCGCTGCGTTCCGCTTACCAATCCGCCGAGCGTTTGGTGCAACCTGAACCCGCACGCTGGATTAGCGAACCGGCACAGCGGTTTCTACGGGCGGCCAGCCCGTTGGGCCATGCGATGGCCTACCCCAGGATGAATCGCGATGGACGCCGCTGGACCCCCGCCGCACTGCTACTGAATTCACCCGGCGTGCAAACGATCCGAGCCACCGTCGATCGGATTCGGTTTCGCGATAACCGAGCGATCGGGGTCGAGCTCGCCGATGGAACGCAAATTTCCGCAAGCAAACAAGTCATCTTGTCGGCTGGCAGTATCGCGAGTCCCACGATTTTGATGCGAAGCGGAATTGGGCCTCGCGATGGCTTGCGAGATGCCGGAGTCAAAGCGTGGCTGGACGCCCCCGACGTCGGCCAGCATCTGCAAGATCATCTCGTGATGCCCGTCATCTTTTCGATCGATGCCGGGACTCGCTTTGATTTGAATGTTTCGCCCCGAGACCTCGCGCGATTTGAAGTTCTCGGCCAAGGTCCGCTGACGTCCAATATCGCCGAAGCGGGTGGCTTGTTTGCCAACGATGCCATTCAAATTCATGTCACTCCGACGCACTACCTCCGCTTTCCGCAGCCCAATGCCGCATCGGCCATGACGATCGCGGTCAATGCAACCCAACCAACATCCCGTGGTCACGTCGCGATCCGATCGCGGAATGCGAGCGACCCGCCGCAAATCGATCCCAATTACCTGGCCGATCGTGAAGACGTCGAAACGACCATCGCCGGGGTGAAATTGGCGCGAGCGATTGCCATGCAGCTCCCCCTACAAAACTGGATCGGGCCAGAACTGCTTCCTGGATCCAAACGGACGAGCGACGAGGGAATCGTCAAATCGATCTCGCGATACGCTCAAACGCTTTATCACCCCGTCGGGACTTGTGGACTCGGACGCGTCGTCGACGCGAACCTGTCGGTGATCGGTACCGAGCGGCTCTCGGTGGTCGATGCTTCGGTGTTCCCCGAGGTGACGGTGGGCAACCCCAATGCGATGGTAATGACGCTTGCGACGTTGTTCGCAAACCAAATTGCGACATCACCGTAGCCGTCGAGGCGGATCGGCAGCGGAAAACAGCGGACTTTGGCTGGTGAATCGCAACCATTGCGCAGCGGTTCGGGAGGTTTCAGACACCCTATCTAGCAGGCCCTACACCAAATCCGCTTGGTGCGGCATAATCAGGGGTTTTCCCCAACAGGTCGCATGCCCTGCCTGAACGCTCTAGGTAATCGGTAAAACAGATGACGGAAGACAAAATTGGCAAACTCGGCGTCACCTTCGACGACGTCCTCTTGCTGCCACGCTACAGCGAGGTTGTCCCCAGCGAAGTGGATGTGACAAGTCGGCTGACCAACCGAATCTCGCTTCAGATCCCTCTCCTTTCCTCGCCCATGGATACGGTCACCGAAGCCGAAATGGCGATCGCGCTCGCAAAAGAAGGCGGGATGGGGATCATCCACAAGAATCTGTCTCCGCGTGCCCAAACCCAGCAAGTGCTGAAAGTAAAGCGTTCGGCCAATGGTATCATTGTTGACCCCGTGACCCTCCCCCCCGAAGAGAAGGTCAGTCGGGCGGCGGAATTGATGGACCAGGCCAATGTCTCGGGAATCCCCATCGTTTACGCCGATCGCAAGCTTGCGGGCATCTTGACGCGACGCGACCTCCGTTTCCTAGAGAACCCAAACCTCCCCGTTTCGGAAGTTATGACGCATGAGAACTTAGTGACGGCTGTAGGGAATGTAACGCTTGAGGAAGCTGAGCGAATTTTAACGGCAAAAAGAGTCGAGAAACTTCTCCTGGTTGACGAAGATAGAAGACTGACGGGGTTAATAACGATTCGTGACATCGACATGATGAAGCGATATCCGCGTGCTTGCAAAGATCCGCTCGGCAGATTGCGGGTCGGAGCGGCGATCGGAGTCGGTGATTTTGATCGAGCCGAGAGTTTGATTCGACAAGGCGTTGATTTGCTAGTAGTCGATTCGGCTCACGGGCACAGTCAGAACGTGATGGAAACCGTCCGAGAAATTAAGAACCAACGTGATTGGGACATCGAGATCGTGGCCGGGAATGTGGCCACCCCCGAAGCGACTCGCGATTTGATCGAAGCGGGTGCCGATGCGGTGAAAGTCGGCATCGGCCCAGGTTCGATCTGCACAACGCGGGTCATCAGCGGAGTCGGAGTCCCTCAGATCACAGCGATTTTGGACGCAGTCAAGATCGCCGAAGAGAGAAACATACCTGTCATCGCGGACGGCGGCATTCGCTTCAGCGGTGACATTACGAAGGCCATCGCGGCTGGTGCGAGCACGGTAATGATCGGAAGTCTGTTCGCAGGCCTGACCGAGAGTCCGGGCAAGATGATCCTGTACCAAGGACGGACGTTTAAGTCCTACCGAGGGATGGGATCGATGGGTGCGATGGTCAAAGGAAGCAGTGATCGGTATCGGCAAAAAGGCGCCGAGGCGGGCAAACTTGTCCCCGAAGGCGTCGAAGGCCGCGTGCCGTTCAAGGGTCCTCTTAGCGATTACGTCTACCAATTGGTCGGCGGATTGCGAGCGGGGATGGGATACGTCGGAACACGGACGATTGATGAGTTGCGGCACGATGCGAGATTCATTCGCGTCTCCGCAGCAACGGTTAGGGAGAACCACCCGCATGACATTGCGATCACCCAGGAAGCGCCAAATTACAGCCCTGATGTTTCATCAGGCGAAACGAACTAGCCTGGCAATCTTAATTGCCAGTGCCGGGACGCTCGCCGCTTGGAACGCTCCAGCGGCACACAGCCAGTCGCCCGCAGGCTACGGCAACCTTCGTCCGGTTCCCAAAATGGGAACCGTCCCGCCGGCCACTCCGGCGCCCGCCCACAACCCAACTCACGATGGTTGGAATCTGAAGTGGGGCCGCAATCCCAAGTCGGCGCCACAACCGCGAAATGCAGCGGCCCGCGACGCAGTGGATCGCCATTTCGCAGGCCAAGATCCGTTCGCGGACGATGTGCCGGTGGTCAAACAAGCACCTCAAGTGACTCCGATGCCACCAGCGCCCCAAGCAACGGTGGTCGCCCGCGGCAGCGTCACAGCCCAACGCACCCACGGGGTCGCGGAGCAGCGCGGGGTGGATCGCAGCATGACCACGCACCGTGCCGCCGCGATGACGCCCCCCACGACTCAAGGGCGACTCGAAAACGAGCCATTACAGGTCGCCACCGCCGTAGAGCTTCGTCCAATTCGCAGCGTCAATCCTGTGGCTGCGGGAGCTCCTGCGGCTGCGAATGCGTCGATCGCACAAACGACGATGCTTGTCCATCCGCAGCAAAACGGCGGTTTTGCATTGCCACCGTCCCAGGACAGCGCGTCCCCTACGCCGGCACCCAAAACCGACTTCTTTGAAGACCCCTTCGGTGCTGGGAAACCTCAGCAAGGTCAGACGAAACCGCGTCATCCGAGCTTGGCGCCTCCCTCGGCGGCAACCCCAGAACGTTCGAGCGAACCGCGAATGAATCAATTGCGTGGCGATGCCGGCGATGCGTCGCCCTCGCTGCCGAACGCTCCGTCGAATCCTCCCTCGGTGCTGGAGCCGTTGCCCGATCCCAATGCGATGACGCCCAAACCGCGTCAAGCCAATCCCCGAACCGCCCCTGCGGACGATGGACGATCTCTGCGAGAGTTCTTGAAGGACAAACCGTCGACGCAGCCCGAAGGCAACGTTCAACCGCTACCCACCCCACAACGCGATACCCCCGATTCTCCCTCGGATCGAAAGGGGAAATTTGAAAATCCGTTCGGTGAACGAGCGGCCGATGATCGCTCGAAGCAAGGCGAACTCGAACGCGAAACGAAATCTCGCCTCGGCGGACGCGAGGAAGATGGAGTAGGGAAATTCGACGACGCGGATGACACTTTGAAGCAAACGTCTGCTTTATCGTGCGAAGATTTCCGCGAGCGTATCGCATCGCAAACGATCGACAAATTGTCGTTAGACATCAGCCCCCCGTTCCGGCCTGATGTGATTAGCGAATCCGAATACGAAAAACTGAAAACCAAGTTCGACGAGAACCAAAGCGAACGACAATGGCGTTCGATCGAGGGACGGCCACTCGCCTCGGGTCGCTTGGTTGACTTGGCCTACGAGAAGGTTGTGGTGCAGACCGGTTACGGCACCACCGAAGAGATTTCGATCAACAAACTCAGCGAAGCCGACTTGGCGTACATCTCTGACAACTGGGGACTTCCCAAGGAATGTCTGATCGAACAAGTCGCTTACACTGAACGATCGTGGCAGAACACCACGATGACCTGGAAAGCATCTAACTTGTGTCACAAGCCGTTGTACTTCGAGGACGTCAACCTTGAGCGTTACGGGCACACTCGTGGACCGCTGTGGGAACCCGTGGTTTCGTCTGCCCACTTCTTTGTCAACATCGCGGTGTTGCCTTACAAGATGGGGGTTCACGCTCCGAACGAATGCCAATACGCACTCGGCTACTATCGCCCCGGCAACTGTGCTCCGTGGATCAAGCCACCGGTACCGATCAGTTTGCGAGGCGGTTTGAATCAAGCCGCCGTGATGACCGGAGCATTCTGGTTGATCCCGTAAGGGACTCCATCGTCCCGAAGAATTTCCGATCCTTTGTCCTGGCGGTCAAGGATCGTTCAGGACGGCAAGGGTCGTTCGCCAGTCCGCCCCTTCCCTTACGGTTAGCCGTTTGGGCCAACGCGGTGACACATTTTTTCGTAGCTACCTTCGCCAGAAGGTGGTGATTCGCATTTGCGCGGCAACCATCCACGCTCTGGCGAGCGTAGCTACAAAACGCAATACGTCGCCTCAAAATGCTTCACCGCGTTAGCCCAAACAGCTAACTCAATCAGCAGCTCCCTCGATTCACGAAGTCAGCACCGCTTGTCATTCGTGAACGAGGAAGGAGCAGAGCCTGAGCGAAGAATTTCGAGCACGGGTATTTCGAGCGCGTGTATTTCGAGCATGGGTGCAGCGATGGCGGGCTAACAAGATCCGCGACGCCAGAGGATCGGAGCGGTGATAAAATTGCTAGACGTATTTTTCGAGCAGTTTGGCGAGCTGCTCGGGATTGTCGTCTTCCTGCAATTGAGCGATCTGTTCCTCTTTCAAGCCAATTTTGGCCAAATGGCTGGTCAACCGCTTCCACACCTGAGCTCGCTTCTTGCCTTCGCTAAGGTACAGTTCGGTAACCGCCTCCATGGCCTTTTGAAGCCCGATGGAATCACGGTTTTCGTAGTAATTCTTGATAATTTTTTCTTGATGCCGAGTGCGTTCGGTCATTGTCACTCCGTGGTGGTAGGGTGGACAAACAATCTTGCCATGAAGAGGATGGAGGGAGGAGCAAACCGCCCTCGCTATTCACAATAGGGTTTGCGAATCCCGATTCTGAACTCTCCCCAGTTATCGGTCGTGGTGCAGTTAATCTATAGTAGCGATGGTCGGAGCCTGGGCTAGCGTCGCGATTGGCTTCCGATTCTCTGCGGTTCCGGATGATCGGAGCGGCAAGATCGCGATTCCAGCTAAAATTTTGTTTTAATTAAAGAGATCAGCCAGCGATGACAGTTTGCCGTGGAGTGCGAGGCGCGACCAGCGTCGAGAAAGATGATCGTGATCAAATTCTCACCGCGACTCGTCAATTACTTGCCTTGATGATTCGTCAAAACCAGATTGACTCAGCGGACGTTGCCAGCGCCACCTTTACCGTGACCAGCGATTTGACGGCTGAGTTTCCGGCGTTTGCCGCCCGACAACTCGGCTGGCTCGAGGTGCCGCTATTGTGCGGTTACGAGGTTTCGGTCGTGGGCTCACTGCCGCGTTGCATTCGTGTCATGCTGCACTGGAACACCGACAAAACGCAATCGGAAATCCAGCACGTCTACTTGCACGAAGCCAAGCGATTGCGTCCCGATCTTTCGAAATATCCACCGGTTGATTTTGAAGAACTGGAACTCTGGATCCAGGATCACTTGCGTACCGAAGGCTAGCGTTACGGGCGTGAATCTTGCTGACCTGTGAATCGGCCAAGGGCGTTTCCAATCCACCCGCCGCTTCCGCGCTCCCACGTCAACGCGTCGTGGGATGATATCGACCCCCTAGCCCCCGAGGCATCTACGTTGGCTCCATCACCACGGATTCGCTGGAAACCTGATACCGCTCTATCCACGATTCATGCCGCCTATGCGGTGGCGGTGGGTGCCACATGCACGGACGAAAAACTCGAACTTGCTTTGGTTCCCTACGCGACTCAGATCAACGAGCGATTGCTTTCGTCTTCCCTCGATATGCATCGATTTTGGAACAACTTGGTCGCCGAGTCGATTCACCGAGACGCCGTCAGCAAGGCCTGTGAGGCGGCGTTAATTGCCGCAGGATGCAGTGAATTGCAAGTCGATCAAACCAGTCGTGGGATCGTCCGCCAATTGGACGAGTGCCGAATCGTGGTCCGCGATCGTTTCCCGCGGTTGAGCGATCAACTCGAACTCCGCTCACGTCCGCTCAAAGAGCGATGGGATACCGTCGGACGCGGTTTGCTAAACCAAATTGCGAAACAGATTTGGGGCGATAGCCCGCCCAAAAACTGGTGGCCCCCAAGCGTCGATGGGCTGTGGGTCCAACCGGTGCGCGGCGGTGACGGTGGCTTTGCTGCGGACAGCGAGGACGCCAAAGTCCCCGCGATTTGGATCGAGGCGATGTTGACCGACGTCGAACCGAGTGTGCCCGAAGTGGTGCGTGTGGCGTGGTTGATGACACGCGTTGCGATTGAGCAACATATCGCTGAGAAATCACTGACGTCCAAACCAGGCGACAGCACCTTTGGCAGACCCTTGTCGCTTTTGTCGGCATGGGCATTCGCTTCGGTACCGTTGGTGCTGCGCGCGGCAGCGGAGTTGGACTTGACTCGACCGGATGCGCTACCGATTGCAAACGCGACGAGGTTATGGCGATTGAGCGATGCGGGGATTGCTGGTGACGTGGTGACGCAGTGGTGGGACAAACTCCAGACTCAGCCCGTACCGCTTCCGGTTGCGCTGAAGTCGTTGTCCCAAGCGATCGAAGAAAACCAATTGATCCCACCGCCCGCCGATCCGATCTAGATCACCATGGGTGGACGAGGGTCCCCGCAGGTGCGGTTGACAGTAAGGCCAGCGTTTTCGTAGAGCGAGTTGGAGAGTGGGAAGCCAGCCTTGGCGACCGATATACTCCACCACCCGGAGCGGGCGAAGCTCGATCGTTCTACAGATTCTTTTGCGATCCTGTACCCCACCAGCACCAGGATGTCTTAAAATGAGACAACCCTTGGCTGGGATCTTTGTGACTGAAAAACAGCCTGCTCGATGCGTTTCGAGTATTCACGATGCGAAAAGCGACTGATGACAGCATATTTGACGGTGCGCAGCGGACCCGAGAAGGGCCGACAATTCCCCCTCGACCGAGAGCGGCCGATGCATATCGGACGCGGGAAGAGCTGTGAAATCATGTTGACCGATCCCGTCAGCTCACGCTTCCATGCCGTGATTTACTTCGAAGACGGCAATTGGCACTTGCGGGATACGAGCAGCCGCAATGGGACGTTGGTGAACGACCAAAAAACGGACCACGCCCGGATGCTCAGCCTTCATACCATCACGATCGGCAGCACCGAGCTTCAGCTGATTGAACCTGCTGGGGAAACTTCCGACGACACTTCGCTCACACAAACCGTTTCGTTCGAGTTGGTCAAAACCGAACATTGGGCTGGCGAAGATCAAGATCCGATCGCCCAAGTCGCCTCCACAGGCCATCTGATTGATCTGTACACGTTAAGTCTAAGCTTGCTGCGCTGCGAGAATCCCGACGAAGTCATTAGCACCTTGATTGAGCTGCTTCGCGATCGAACTCAAGCCGACGTGGTGGGCATTTCGTTCGACGCCGGTGACGGCCGTTTGAAACCGCGGCGAGTCGAGCCACCGGATGCCGCGAATTTGATCACGATCGAAAAAGCACTGGTGCGGCGAATCGTCAAAGAAGGCGAAGCGGTTTGGATCAACGACCCGGCCAAGACGAATGGCAGCGCCCTGAGCAGCGCTGATCAGCTGAGCGGCACTGACAAGCGGAGCGGCGCTAGCAAACGGAGCGGCATTGGCAAGAACGACCCTTGGTCGGACATTATCGTGGCACCGATCCACTGTGACGATACGAACATGGGTGTGTTACAACTGTATCGACGCGACCCGAACTTTAGCCAATCGCAATTTGAATTGACCATCGCTGCGGCACGACTGTTGTCCATTGGACTCAGCCGAGCTTTCGAACGCGATTCACTCAAGGCCGATCGTCGCCGGATCGCCGACCGCAACGCCGACTCGGACGAGCTTGTCGGGTCGAGTGCGGTGATGCAAAAATTGAAAGAACGAATCGAACGGGTTGGCAAGGCCAGCGGCAGCGTATTGATCCGCGGCGAAAGCGGCGTGGGAAAGGAATTGGTCGCCCGTGCGGTGCATCGGGCAAGTTTGCGTTCTAAACGGCCGATGTTGACGGTCAATTGTGCCGCGATTCCCCACGAGTTGATCGAGAGTCAATTGTTCGGCCACCGCAAAGGATCCTTTACGGGTGCGGACAACGACCACATTGGATGGTTTCAACAAGCGCATACAGGGACGTTGTTTCTTGACGAGGTCGGAGAGTTGACGCTCGAAGGTCAAGCGAAGCTATTACGAATCCTCGAAGGACATCCCTTTTTGCCGGTCGGTGCGACCGAAGAGGTGCTCGTCGATGTGCGCGTCATTGCGGCAACGAACCGAGACTTAGCCGAGTTTGTGCGAGAGAAACGCTTTCGTGAAGATTTGTTTTATCGGCTCAGCGTGTTCGAGCTGCTCGTGCCGCCGCTACGGGATCGCGGCGATGACATCGAGTTGTTGGTCGGACATTTTTTAGATCACTTCCGCCGCCAACACGGCCGTCCCCTGTTAGCGATCAGCGACGAAGCACGGATACGGTTGTTGGAGTACGCTTGGCCCGGCAACGTCCGTCAATTGCGAAATGTGATCGACAGCGCGGTCGTGATGGCCGACGACCCGGCGATCGAAGCCGATGATCTCGGACTGCGCGATGCGGGACTGAGCCGACTAGACACCCTGCGGCTCGATGAGTGGGAACGCCGGTTGATCCGCAAAGCGCTCGAGCGCACCGGCGGCAACGTTCCCGAAGCCGCTGGGCTGCTGGGGATCAGTCGGGCAACGGCCTATCGCAAAATCACGGAATATGAGATTGATCGGTAAAGCACCGTGGATGGACTGCACGCTAACGGCACCAATCATGCCTCGCTCGCGACGGATGACTTTGTCGATTTTGCTGGATGTACAGGCATAAAAGTGCCGATGAGCGACAATAGAAGGTGGAGGAAATACGTACATGGGCAGCAACCCCCCGCAACAACTTCGACGCTACGTCGACATGTGGGCGTTGCCGGGGATGCACCCCAGCAACGTCGAATTGTTGCAAAAGCTAAAAACGGCCGATACCAATCACTTCACCACCCACATGGACGTGGTGGGGACGGTGTCCGAGCAGGATCCTGAATCGGGCGACTGGGAAAAGTCGCACATGCTAGGGCTGCGCACCGATGTCTGGAAAGCCGACAAGGCGGAGATGGAAGATGCGCTCGATGTGCTACAAAACCAACGACGCACCGAGTTGAAACAGCAGATCAAAAAGTCAGGCCGACTAAGCGGGAAGCAGCAAAAGCAACTCGACGAAAAACTCGCCGAGGATTGCGTGATGCAAATGGATGCCGGTGCAATCGAAAAACGCCGACTGGTCTTAAAGCTGTTCAAAACATCGAACGAACGAACCAGTTGGTGTGGCACGATTGAACAGATCACCACGACCGAAGTGCACAACTCGATCGGTACCGGCAAAAGTCTCTTGACGATGGCGGTGCTGTTGCCTCGCACCGAATGCGTCACGTACATCCAGCAAAACCACCGCACCTTTCGCATCCCATCGCTATTCACATTTGCTTTTTACCACAAAGGGCAAATGCAACACCTCACACTCAAACGCCATTGGATTTCAATCGGAGCCGACTTCGAAATCGAGTTAGCAGGCAAGTCGATCGGCGAGATTGATGGCCGCTTGTTCTCTTTTGGATCGGATAGCTACTTGGACCTCGATCCATGCGAACTGAGTGAGAACCGGAAATTTGTCGATCTGATGACGTTGTTCACCGCCAGCGTTGGCTATCACAAAGCGATGCGAAAAAGTGTCGATCGACGAGTCCAAGCGACGCTTGAGGGCGACTCGCATTGCCACGTGATCGAGGACGAAGAGATTCGTTTGCTGCACAACGGCCGCTCCGCCGCGTAGCCTGGGACGCTATCGCGAGTCCTTGCAACCTTTTCTTCGTGGTCTCCCACTTTCTAACCTGCTCGTCCGACGACCAACAAAGAAGGGCCGGTTCCCAGCGGCCTTGGATAACTAGATGTTCGATGCCGTTGGATACCGATGCAGTGTGCCCGATGGAGGATCGATTACGTCGACCACGCATCGGGAACAGTCGGTAGGAACCGGCCCTACTTGACTCGCCGATCGACTGGCTATCGCTGGACTCTCACCAGACGTACCGCGCCGCTGTCACAGCGTTTAAGCCCTGCGTTTGTCTGCACCAGGAGTGCACCGTCCTCGGCAATCCCTTGCACCGTGCCCTGGTAGTCGATGCCGCCATCGCGAAAGGCAATCGACTTGTTCGTCAGGAAACAACGAGTGCGGAACTCCGCCAACACCGAATCGGGCGACTCGCCAATCATCGCGACAATCTCCATGAACTCAGTCACGATCGGTTCGAGCAACTCAAACCGAGACGTCGTCCGGCCGGTGGCCGAAAACAATGATTGAACTGGAGCGGCATCGGCGTTTTCCACGATCGGTTGCTCGTTGATATTGACGCCGATCCCGACCACGACGCGATCCGCCATCGCTTGATTGGTTTCGATCAAGACTCCCGCAACTTTCCCATTGGCGAGATAGACATCGTTGGGCCACTTCAGAAATGCGCTGACGGGGGCGAACAGGAATTCGATCGCACGAGCGGTGGCTAACCCCGCAGCCAAGGAGAGCAGCCCCCGGCGATCAACCGCCAATAAATCAAAGGCAATCGTGAGCGAGAAGGTTAACGAATCTTCACTGCTAAGCCACGTATTGCCTTGCCGACCGCGACCGGCGGTTTGCCGATCGGCGATATACAAACGGGGCAGTTGTTCGAGGGATACGTTGGCTCGTTGTAAATCACCCAGCGCATCGGAATTGGTCGAGGCCGTGCTGTGGCGATACACCGCGGAGCCACAAACACGATCATCCAACAGCGATTGGACCACGCGCAGCCCGTTGCGGTCTACATCTTCGTCAGCCTCAATCATCCCAATACCCACAAACTCATGGAAGCCAGGATCAGCAAGATCACGATCACTTGCCATGTCTTCAACTTGGAAGTGACCACAGAGTTATCGGAGAACTCTTCGCGAACAAATTCCTCGTAGTCGAAATCATCTTCGCCATCGACCTCGTCCGATTCCGTTTTCCAACCGTCGTCGTCACTGCTGCCGCAATGCCGACAGAATGTCGCACCGCCGCGTAGTTCGGCGCCACAATGGGGGCACGAAAAAGTCGAATCTTCTTTCACTTCGATGCCGTTGGCCTTTGAGGAATCCGCCCCCTTTCCTGATGCCGGGGGTCGAAGAATAGAGAACTGGTGTAGATTAGTGATTGCTGGTGGTTCCGATAACCCCGCGTGGATCACGCCCCGCCAGGCTCAAGTACAGCTTGATCTACCGATTTTGGGAAAGGACGACGCGGTCTTCACGCAATTCGATGACACAAAATTCGACTTCAACCGAAACGTCGTGCAACGAAGGCCCTTTGGTCGATTCGCTGGGGCGAGTGCATACCAGCCTTCGCGTGAGCGTAACGGACCGCTGCAATTTACGTTGCTCCTACTGCATGCCAGAACTCGATGCGACGTTCATGCCTCGCGATCACCTGCTGTCGTTCGAAGAATTGCACCGCATCGTTGAACTTTTGGTTACGCGATGTCACGTTGACGATGTCCGATTGACCGGCGGGGAACCCCTCGTGCGACGCGACCTCGACCGTTTCGTGGCGATGTTGTCAAGCATCCCCAGACTCACCGACCTTTCCTTGACGACCAACGGAATCTTGCTCCGAGAGCAGGCCGAGAAACTCAAAGCGGCGGGATTAAAGCGATTGAACATCAGTATCGATACGCTCGATCGCGAAGTGTTCAAGAAGCTCGCACGGCGCGACTCGCTCGACCAAACGCTCGAGGGAATCAATCGTGCGATTCGCTGTGGCTTCGAGTCGATCAAGTTGAACGCGATCGCAATCCAGGGGATCACGGAGCATGAGTTCATTTCCTTGATTGAGTTTGCGGCTTCCAAGGGAGTGGTGATTCGTTTTATCGAATTCATGCCCCTCGACTTTGATCGCGCCTGGCACAAGGATCGCGTTCTCACAGGAGATCGTTTGCTGGAGTTGATCCAGCAGCACTTCGGCACGCTCATCGAACAACCGCGGGCAACGCCCTCTCAACCTGCCGAGCGGTTTACGTTGCCCGAGGGAGGCTATTTCTCAGGGGCGGAGATCGGGATCATTCGCTCGGTATCGCAGCCGTTTTGCCAAGCCTGTAACCGGTTGCGAATCACTGCGGACGGTTCGATCCGAAATTGTCTGTTCGCTCGTGAGGAAACGCCCCTTCGTGACCTAATGCGCCAAGGGGCTAGCAACGATGATTTGCTGAGCGTGATTCGAGCTTGTGTTGCTCAGAAGAAGCCGGGGCATGGGATCGATGCCGAGCAGTTTTCGCCCCCCGACCGAGCCATGTACTCGATTGGTGGTTAAAGGGGCGGTGACTAAAGGGCGTTGGTGCTCCAAACAAGCGATCAAGGGCCGCGGCGGGTGGGCCTGCTTCGCGTTTCCCGGCTCACCCAATGCCCGATTTTTTGCCTGAACCTCCCCGCCGGAACATTCCCCTTAAGCCGGTCGACGGAGCGTTCGAGAGCGTCCGCGAATTCAACGCATTGGCGCTCTTCAAATAACGACACAAAAAGGTAAGAATCTCTCTCTCCTGTTCTATTTCCGGCCGACCCACTAGAGTATCTCCCCATGAACAAAGACATTTTTAAACTCGACGAAGATGTAGCGACCGTAATCGGCGGCACGGGCGAACTGGGCGGCATGATGGCCGAGGCTCTAGGGGCTTACGGGGCTAAGGTCGCCGTAGTGGGTCGGAATCCCGAGCGTGGAAATGCTCGAGCTCAGAACATCATCGACGCTGGCGGCGAAGCCAAGTTTTTTACCGCGGACAGCCTGAACGCCGACTCGCTCGCCGAAACGCGTGACGCGATCAAAGCCTGGGCGGGAAGCCCAACTTCGGTGTTGATCAATGCCGCGGGCGGCAACCGTCCTGACGCCACGATCCCACCGGGCGGTGATTTCTGCAAATTACCACCGGAAGCTTGGCGCGATGTGTTCGATTTGAACCTCGTCGGCGGATCGCTACTGCCGAGCCAAGTGTTTGCTCCGGACATGATCGAAGCGAAAGTTGGCAGCATCATCAACATCGCCTCGATGTCGGGCATGATCCCCCTTTCCCGAGTCGTTGCCTATTCCGCAGCCAAAGCAGCGGTCATCAACTTGACTCTTTGGTTGGCTCGCGAATGGGCAACCACCGGCGTTCGCGTCAACGCGATCAGCCCCGGGTTCTTTCCAGCCGAACAGAACCGCAAACTGCTGTTCAACGAAGACGGCAGCTACACCGAACGCGGCGGTCAAATCATTGGCCACACCCCCATGAGCCGTTTTGGAAATGCCGAAGAATTGGCGGGTGCGGTCGTTTGGCTTGCCAGCCGCAAGGCATCGTCGTTCGTCACCGGACAAAACATTGCCATTGATGGTGGATTTGCCTCCGTCACCATTTAGCAAACCCGTCAGCACTGAGCGAACTGTTCGCGCATTCCAGCACACCTAGCAGCCGCGTTCCAAAGGAGCGTGGTCGGCATTCATGCCGGTTCCCTTTCCAACCTTTCAACGAGCCGCCAAAATGATTGAACTTCGAAACGACGCCAAGTACTCTCTCGTCATCCCCACCAGCATGGGAGTTCGGCTGACGCCGGCTGACCACCAGCCGTTTCACTGCAGCGACACCTTCAAGATGCAGGGGACCAGCGCGGAGTCGAATGTCGGTAGCATCGCATCGTTCCTTGGAATGCCAGTCAAAATCTTGACGGCATTCGTCAAAGACAGTCCCATCGCGCGGTTCATCAAAGACGACTTGGCTCGTCGCCACATGGATTACGAAGGCCCCGAGTTCTCGCAAGACACCCCGTGGGGCGTCCGGCACCAAATCAACATGGCCGATAGCGGATGGGGCTCGCGTGGACCACGAGTTCAGAATGACCGAGCCGGCGAAGTCGGACGTAAGCTGAACGTGAAAGATTTCGACTTACAGCGAATCTTCGGTGACGAGGGTGCCAAGATCGTTCACATGTCAGGGCTGATCGCGGCGTTGTCCGAAGAGACCAGCGAGTTCTGTCTAGAGATCGCTCGCGTTGCCAAAAAGAATGGCGCTCGCATCTCCTTCGACCTCAATCACCGGGCGTCGTTTTGGAAAGGCCGCGAAGAACTTCTCTCGGCACAGTTCAAAGAAATCGCCAGCCTGTCGGACATCCTGATCGGCAACGAAGAAGACTTCCAATTGTGCTTGGGCGTTGAGGGTCCCGAGGCCGGTGGCAAGGGAATCGCCGCCAAGATCGAAGGCTTCAAAGGCATGATCAACCGCGTCAAGCAGGAATACCCCAACACGTCCTTGTTCGCCACGACGCTTCGTGAAGTGGAGAGTGCCAACTCGCACATGTGGGGCGCAATCGTTTCGCACGGCAAAGAGTTTAGCGTCATCGAGCCCCGCCAAATCGGTGTATTCGACCGCATCGGTGGCGGCGATGGATTCGTCGGTGGGTTGCTTTATGGCGTGCTAAAAGGCTGGGATGCAGAGAAGAGTTCCCAGTTCGCTTGGGCTACTGGCGCACTCACCGCAACGCTGAACACCGACTACGGACAACCAGCCGATGAAGACCAAGTCTGGAGCATCTGGAAAGGAAATGCTCGCGTCCAACGATAAACGCAAAGCATCAACCTGAAAATTCAAAGGCGAGGTTCGCCAGCAATCCAAGCTGGTAACCTCGCCTTTTTTCGTGCATTTTTTCGATTTGCCGTCGTGCCGGTTCCCACCGGCCGGCTTGTGATTGGCCGGCTTGTGATTGGCCGGTGGGAACCGGCACGATATCTCTTCGCGACCAATAGACCGGGCGACTCACGCCGCACCGCTACTTAACGATCACGTCTTTGGCGCCTTCACCTTCGCTCGATGGGTCGCCAGCGGGCTTGGGCAACTCCAAGACGGGTTCGCCCCAATCGGCTTCGTACATCTCCTTACACGCTTCGCACTTGATCTCCGTTGCAAGCTGTTTGTCGTTAATGACGACCGCTTGGTCACAGTGCTTGCAATGCACTCGCACATTGCCTGGCTCGGCAACCAACGCGGCAAGATGCGTTTGCGTGACATCGGCAACCTCGATGTCTTCGGGCTCGAGCGTCGTCAGCAACTTGCGATCCACCTCGCTCATCGTCGCCAAACGGTTTGCCAAGCGCCGAACGCTTCGCTCGAAACTGTTGCGAGACGTGCGCCCATTTCCGAAGTGACGATCGCGATCAATGTACAGATACGTGAACCCGCGTAATAATCGCCGGCGTGATTCCGTGGGCAACGTGTACTTGGATTTCTTGGCGATCAATTCAAAGATCCGGCACAGCGCTTCGGGTGGATAATCATCGAAGTGCATCGTTGTTCCGACGCGTGAACTTAAGCCGGGATTGCTGCGAATCATCTTTCGCATCTCGACAGGATAACCCGCCAAGATGACGACCAAACGATCACGTTGATCCTCCATCCGCTTCAGCAACGTCTGCACCGCCTCGCGGCCATATTGGTCTTGCCCATCCTCGTCGATCAACGTGTAGGCTTCGTCGATGAACAGCACGCCATCTAGCGCCTCATCAATTTTCGCATTCGTCTTCGGCCCGGTTTGCCCCGCGTACTCCGCGACCAATCCGCTTCGATCGGTTTCGACGAGGTGTCCCTTTTCCAATATCCCCAGCGACCCGTAGATATCGGCGATGATCCGCGCCACCGTTGTTTTGCCGGTTCCTGGATTGCCAACGAAGGCCATGTGCAAACTGGGCCGCGTCATTGGCAGCCCTTCTTTTTCTCGCTGGGCCTCCATCTTTAGAAAATTCGTCAGCGTTTGAATCTGGTCCTTGATCGCATCGAGCCCGATCAGCTGATCGAGCTTGGCTCGCGCCTCGGCCAACCGCTGTTCCGGAGTTCGCTCGTCCTCCGGTTCCGCCGGCTTTGGGACGGACGTCGCTTCCGACTTCGGCTTGGGGGGCGGACCGCCGGGGCCCACAGTAGGCGTAGGCTGCTCCGCTGCGGTCACACTCGCACCGTCTCGCAATCTTGCTGCTTCTTCACGAAGCCATTTCAGAGCATCGCGAGCGTTGTCGGTGTCCACTTGACGGTTCCGCTCCTCGGGCTCGGTTTCACCGACAACCTCTTTCATCTGTGCCCGCATTGCGGCCAAGTTTGCGTTGTCCGACTCGCTCGTTTCTCCGTCCACCGAAACGAGCAAGTTTGCCATTCGCATCACCAGCGTCTCAAGCTCACCCCAGCGATCACGCAGCGGTGCCAATTCGGCGAAGGGGCGAACGAGATCGCGCCATTGGAAGTCCGCCGAAGCGGAAATCAGCCAATCAACCGCTTCATGCAATTGGTGGCCCATCACCGATTTGCCCCACAGATGCTCAAGCAGAACGCGGCCGAGTTGACGCTGCTCGATCGTGCGACTGCTGGCCGTGGGCACCACGGCGGCAAAGACTTTCATCAGCAACCCTTGATGCAAGTCATCCATCTGCTGGGCGATCGCCGCCGCGTCCGCATCTTCGCCATCGAGCCACGCATAGGAACCGCGAACCCGTTGGCCGCTTTCGACATACAAAGCCTTCGTTTCCTTGATCGCTTCGCGATAGAGACGAATGGATTCGATAACCTGGTCATCTGAAAGTCGTGACATAGATCTAGTCGCAGCAAAAGAGAGTGTCGTCCGAATGCTCGTCATCTTAGCGGAATCGATGCAGCGATGCAGACAGGTAAACTGCGCCGAAAACAGAGCAGCAAACGACAATTACCTTTTAGCGGAGCAGCGCTAGATAAAAGCGGGGTCCGGTTGGAAAAATGCAGTTCCTGCGAAAGGCGTGATTGCATTGCCAGTGATACGCAGGCCCACTCATTCTAAACAGCGACCTCCGGCTATTGTCTAAAACCGCTTCGCGGTGACCACATGACTTGACCCGAAGGAGCTGCTCGACGGCGACCGGTTGTAGGCGGAGCGGCTCGAGCAAAAGGCCACTTTGCACACGAAAAAAGCCCGCCTGCAAATCATTGCGGGCGGGCTTTCGATTTTTTATATCAACTCAGGCGAGTTACGCGCCGACGGGCAACTTGGCGCTCTTGACCGTCGTGATGATCGCACTGGCGACCATGTAAGGGTCAGCGTTGGAAGCGGGGCGACGATCTTCGAGGTAGCCCTTCCAGCCGTTTTGGACGGTGACGATTGGAATCCGAATCGAAGCGCCACGATCCGAAACGCCGTAGCTGAACTTGTCGATCGATTGGGTTTCGTGAAGCCCGGTCAACCGTTGGTCGTTGTCAGCACCGTAGACGTCGATGTGGTTTTTGATCCGTGGCTCAAACGCTTGGCAAATGGCGTCATAAACTTCCTTGCTGCCGCAAGTGCGCAATAGCGTGTTGCTGAAGTTGGCGTGCATGCCGCTGCCGTTCCAGTCGCCTTGAACGGGTTTGCAGTGCCAATTGATGCTCATGTCGAACTTCTCAGCAGTCCGCTCGAGCAAGTAGCGAGCCATCCAAATCTGGTCGCCCGCGAGTGCGGCGCCTTTTGCAAAGATTTGGAACTCCCACTGGCCCATCATCACTTCGGCGTTAATGCCTTCGACATTCAAACCGGCCGCCAAGCACAACTCGAGGTGCTCTTCGACGATTTCACGTCCGACTGCTTTGCCGTGACCAACGCTACAGTAGTAAGGACCTTGAGGACCGGGGAAACCTTCGACGGGGAAACCAACGGGCTTCTGCGTATCGGGATTCCAGATCGTGTATTCCTGCTCGAACCCGAACCAGAAATCGTCGTCATTGTCGTTGATCGTGGCGCGACCGTTGGTGCGGTGCGGGTTGCCTTCGTGATCAAGCACTTCGCACATGACCAAGAATCCAGTGCCAAGACGATCTGGATCGGGACAGACGTAAACGGGCTTCAGCAAACAATCGCTGCTGCCACCGGGCGCCTGTTCGGTGGACGAGCCATCGAACGACCACTGTTCAGCGTCTTCGACCTTGCCACTGAAGTCCTTCACGATTTTCGTCTTGCTACGCAGACTCTGGGTGGGTTGGTAGCCATCGAGCCAGATGTACTCTAACTTGCATTTGGTCATAAAATCGATTCCCTTATGAATCATCCGTACGAGTGAGTTTAGAGCCTCCGAATGGGCACGGTCGCCCTTCGCGGCTCAATAAAGTCCAAGCGGTTCTACCTACCACACCCCAGCTTCCGAATCACGAGTCGATCCTGCTCGCAATCAGAACTGCGTCCCAACATCCATTGCTGTCGACCACTCGCTGTCGATGACTTCGAGTGTCGAACTCAATGCTGGTCCAGACAGGACTTAGGATATCTGAAATTTTACATAACGAAAGCGTAGATACGGTAGGGGATTCTTGCTCATTGCCAATGGGAATCTGAAATCCGCTGGAGGGCCATTTTGTGGAGTTACAGCCCACACGAGGGATTGGCTCCGCAACGATTCCACGGTTTTTATTGCCCATGGACCTGCTTGATTGCCTCTGCCAACCCACTTCACCGTGGGGGGGAGGTGGTTGAAGGATGACGTTATTTTCAGACGCGAAGGTGAGATGGCTGCGATACCACGCCTCCTTTTTTTTTCCAACTGCGGTCCTCTCCGACGGACAATTGGGGATCGACCGGGGACCAAGTTAGGATCGTTGTCGACTATGCCGCAGGGCCGATTCCCGTTCTAATGTAACGCGAACCAAGACGTCATCGACGCTGGTTTATCGCAAGGGTTGGCTACGTTTGGATGCCCATGCGATTGCTACCAAGTCGTCCCTTGTTATTGAAGTTCACGTCATGTCGATGCCCCCCAATAATCCATTTGAACCCAATCCCAACAGTCGATTTGCGACGCAAGGATCCCCGCCACCGAAAAGCAATGTTTGGAAGTGGGTACTTGGAATCCTGGGCATCATTGGGCTGTTGGGCGCGGTCGTTTGCTGTGGCGGCGGATATGCGATGTACCGCATGGGCAAGGGGATGATCGCCGATCAGGTCAAGCAAGAATTGGGGGCGAATGAGGTCATCCAAGAGCATCTCGGCGAGATCCAATCAGCAGACCTGAACTTCACCGCGACAACCGAAGTCGGGCAAGAAAAACCTGGCTCGTTGGTCTTCGATATCGTCGGCACCAAGGGAACCGGAGTGCTCGAAATCCAGCAAGATTCCAAGAATCCCGGTGAGGGACTTTCGATTCGATCAGCCGAGCTTGTGATGCCGGACGGCACGCGACACGAAGTCATTGCCGATCTGGATTCATTCGAAGACCAGATCGATACTGGAATGGAGATCGACCTGAGCGCCCCCGATGCAACCGCACCCGATGCAACCGCACCCGATGCAACCGCACCCGATGCAGCGGCACCCGATGCAGCGGCACCCGATGCAGCGGAGCCGGAAACACGGCTTGAGTAAACCTTGCCTACCGGCACCGCCTGGGGCAAAATTCCACTCGAAGTAGCCATCGGCCTTCATCTCGCATTTACGTTTCCCTTCCCCAAACCATTTTCCTTCTCAAACCAAGATTGATTCATGAAAGTTGCAACATTCGACACCAGCAAAGGCAAGATTCGCATCGAGCTTTTCGACGACAAAACCCCCAAGACCGTCGAGAACTTTGAAACGCTTTGCGAAAAGAAGTTTTACGATGGGCTCTCCTTCCATCGAGTGATTCCCGATTTCATGATTCAAGGTGGCTGTCCCCAAGGCACGGGAACCGGCGGACCGGGATATCAATTCGAAGACGAGTTCCATCCTGAATTGAAGCATGATGGACCAGGCGTCCTTTCGATGGCCAACGCAGGCCCGAACACCAACGGTTCGCAGTTCTTCATCACGCACCTTGCAACGCCTCATCTCGACGGCCGGCACAGCGTGTTTGGCAAAGTGATCGAAGGCCAAGACGTCGTAGATTCGATCAAGCAAGGCGACGAAATGACGACCGTGCGAGTCACTGAAGAGTAGTCCGCACGCAGGCATGAACTCCTTCAACGCAAACCGCATCGTTGCCAAATGGTTGCTTGGAGCACTGTTTGGCACGCTCGTGATCGCGTTGACCTCTCCGCTGTTTGTTCGCAGCTATCTGCCTAGCCACGTCGATCCCCTGCGCGGTGTCGTCGTTCCTCTTGCCGGGGATTTCTACCGATGGCGCAGTGAAGGCTATGCCACCACCGCCATCGGACCGCATGGCATGCCGGGGCGGGTCGATCTTCCCGAGGCCAAAGCAAACGGCGAATTTCGCATCGCCCTGTGGGGCGATTCACAGGCCGAAGGAGTCTGTGTTCCCGATGAACACAAACTGCACCGCCAAATCGAGCGGATCGCGGACGCCTCGCAGCGTGAGATCGTCGTACTGCCATTTGCCCGCAGCGGTGACGATGCCGCGGAATGGCTGCCCCAGATACCTCGCGTCGAAGGTGCGTTGGCAATTGACCTGCATCTAATTTTGGTTGCCGAGATAGGGGACCTCGAAATGGCGCAGCGCACCGCCACCGATCCGGTGGTCGATCCGCATTGGCAGGCAAACCACAATTTCATCTCCACCAACCTCCCGGCGTTTATACTCCATGCCGGTCGCCGGTTGTTACGTTTTCCGGATGATACGCCGCGAACGCTACGGTTTTCGATCGGCCCCATCGTCACGGATCACGCCGCGGTCCAAGGCAACGATCATAAAGCGATCCACGACACTCCTCTATCGCTCGCTGCAGAACCACCGCAAACCGATTGGTCATCGGTAATGCAAACGATTCGATCATCGACCGACCTTCCGATTTTGATTGTCTATGCACCTCGAGTCCAACGGACTCGCATTGCCCCCGTCGCCGTGGAAGGCACGGAACCGAATCCAGAGACGATTGCCGAAACCACGCAAGCGGCTCAATCCGCTGGAATTTCGATGCTAGACATTCGCCAGGCATTTTTAAAATCAGCATCCTTAAACCAATGGCCGCATGGATTTCACAACGGAATCATCATGCAAGGACATCTCAACGAAACGGGATATCAAATCATTGCTTCGGAGATTGCTAACCAACTCGATTCCTTTTCGTTCTCCCACCCTTAAGTTGCCGACAGATCGAGATGCTTTTCACGCAGCCTGAGTTCCTGATTTTCTTTCTAGGCGTGCTGGCTGCCGTTTGGATGACGGGACATCTCCCGCTGCGAAATGCAATATTGCTCTCTGCGAGTTATTACTTCTACGCCTATTGGGATGTTCGCTTCTGTTTGTTGCTTGTGTTTTCAACGCTGATTGATTTTTGCATTTCGCATGCGATGGATTCGAGTGTCAATGCAACATTTCGTCGCCGTTTACTGATACTAAGCATTATCGTGAACCTCGGCGTGCTGGGGTTCTTCAAGTACTTCAACTTCTTCATCGATTCGGCTGCTCCGATCATCGAGTCGCTGGGCGCTAGCGCGAGCACGCTGAACATCATCCTGCCGGTGGGCGTTTCGTTTTATACGTTTCAAACGCTTAGCTATACGATTGATGTTTATCGACGGGTGCTACGGCCTAGCAAAAGCCTGCTGGAGTTCGCGTTGTTCGTAGCCTTCTTCCCTCAACTGGTCGCCGGCCCCATCGTTCGCGCCCGAGAACTCTTGCCACAACTTGCCACCACTCCCACATGGTCGAATCGCCGGTTTTACGGTGGGTTTCAGCAACTGTTGCGAGGTGCCGTCAAGAAGGTGCTGATGGCCGATCGACTAGGTGAAATGGCGGATGTTGTGTTCGCCAATCCCGACTTCTACAGCAGCTCGACGACGTGGTTGGCTGTGTTTGCCTATGCGGGGCAAATCTATCTCGACTTCTCCGGCTACACCGACATGGCAATCGGTGCGGCGAAAATGCTCGGCTATCGTTTCCCCAAGAATTTCCGGCATCCGTACCTAGCCACCTCGATGGCTGATTTTTGGCATCGCTGGCACATGACGCTGTCACGCTGGCTTCGCGATTACCTCTACATTCCGCTCGGAGGAAGTCGCAAATCCTCTGCGGTGACCTACCGCAATTTGATGCTCACAATGACGCTCGGAGGACTTTGGCACGGCGCGGCATGGACCTTCGTATTGTGGGGCGTTTTGCACGGGACCGCACTGTGCGTGGAACGGAGTACCCGCGGTTTAATCCCTCTGCAACTGCCCAAGATCGTTCGCTGGACCGGCGTCATGATCGTGGTCCAAGTCGGCTGGGTCTTGTTCCGCTCTCCCGATTTGCAGGCCGCGGGAATCATGCTGCAAAAAATGATCGTCCCGTCGCTGGGGATCCATTGGTACCCACCGCTCGTGATCGGCGTACTGGGTTGTTTGGCTGCGGAGCATCTCGCATGGATGACCTCATTGCGGCGAGCCATGCGGCTACCTTGGGACGCATGGTATTCGCCCATCGCAACGACCGTAATCCTGTGGGCTCTACTACTCTATGCCCCCGCAGGCTTCCAACCCTTTGTCTACTTTCAATTTTAATCCGCAGCGTGGATAAGCGCCCACGACGCAAACCGAAACTCATGACAACGGCAACGGGCTCGGCACTTTCCCTGCAATCAAACGCAGGGTTCAATCTCGCGGCTTGAGCCCATTGTGCGTGGCCTTGGCGCTCAGCGGATCTTCGGGCCAATAGTGCTTGGGGTAGCGCTGACGCAACTCTTTGCGCACCACGGAATAAGTCGTTTTCCAAAAGCTGTTTAAGTCATCGGTGATTTGCTGCGGCCGACGATTCGGCCCCAGAAGATGCAGTTGCAAGGGAACCTTTCCACCCGCGATGCGAGGCGTGTCGGTCCAGCCAAATAATTCTTGCAACTTCACGTGCATCGCAGGCGGTTTACCCTCGACGTACTCGATCTTGATCGAATTACCGCTGGGGACCGTGATGCGTTGGGGAGCTTGGCGGTCGATTTGTTGCTGCTGGGGATAGTCGAACAAGCCCCTGAAGTGATCCAGCCAGGGGGAACGCTGCAGTTGCGCAAGCGAAGTGCATGATTGGCAAAGTTGGTGCAGCACGTTTTGAACCGCTGCGTCGTCCAGCTTGGGGATTTCCAGCTCAGGTACCCACGTATGTAAAAAGCGAACTCGTCTGAGCAGCGCGAGCGCGGATTCACCATGATCCCTCAAGAGCGTTTCCACGTCACCGCCCACCGCTTCGGCTAGCACCGCAGCCACCTCCGGACTCGGTTGGCACTCAATCGGAGATTCTTTGAGAAGCAAATCGCGAAAGTATTGGCGTCGTCGTGCGATGACGGCGCGTCGCGCGGTGTCATAGAACGGTTCATCGACCGTGCGGATCATCGACGCGTCCAACCATTCGAACTCAATCGGCGCCGCAACCCTCACGCTGGCCTCGCTACCGCGATCATCCACATCGACGCAAACAAAGAATTCGCACGGCGAAGCGGAATCGCTCGCGCGGGCGGCTCCAGCGAGTTGCACGCCTCGACCGCCTACCATCACCCCGCGATCGCTGTCGGCGGCACGCCGTCGTGCGACCCGGTCGGGATAGGCTGCGAGCAAACATTGCCGCACCGCCGTGCTGTCGATGTGGTTGCCTAACGCTGCCTTGGATTGCCCCATGATCCTTTGAATTTGGCTGGCGACCCGCTGGATCTGTTTCACAGCCCCCCGGTCGACATCGACTCTCGAATCACCCATCAGGTAACCATTCAATTTCTCGACTTGATCCAATAGACTCAGCGATGGACCTGACGAGCGAAATGGATTGCGTTCGCTCAGCAGCGCGGCAACCAGTGCGGCTTCGGGGACAATGTTCAAGTCATCCGCGGCAACCAAAAATCGAGCGATGCGAGGATGCAGCGGAAGTTTTAACATCCGGTCGCCCACCGGGGACAAGGCTCCACGCTGATCGATGGCACCTAGCGAGACCAAGAGTTGCTTGGCCTGATCCACGGTTTCCTCACTCGGAGGCGTGATCCAGGGAAAGTCCAATGCATCGCGTTCGCCCCATCCAGCCAACATCAATGCGGCCGTGCTAAAATCGGCCCTCTCGATCTCCGGCGAATCATGGAGTCGTCGAGATCGATGAGCGGCGAGTGGCCAAAGTCGAAAACAGACTCCCGCTTCGGTTCGCCCCGCGCGTCCCGCGCGCTGTTCCGCCGCTGCCTGGGAAATCGGCTCTAACCGCAGCACGGGAAGCCCCACCGCAGGATTGAAACGCATCACGCGTGCCAATCCGCTATCGATCACCGCCGTCACGCCCGGGATGGTGACGGAGGTTTCGGCAACATTGGTCGAGAGGATGATCTTGCGCTTGGACGACGGTGCCAACACCGCGTCTTGGGCCGCCGCAGCCATGTCGCCATACAGTTCATGAAGGACGTAGTCCGAGCCAATCGCGATCCCTTCGCTTTGAGCGGACTCGATCATCCGACGGGTGCGGCGGATTTCACCCACGCCCGGCAAAAAGATCAACACATGCCCGCGGGTTTGCCGCAGGGCTTCGGGCAGCGTCTCGATCACCTGGACATCGACGTGCTGTTTTGACAAATGAGGCGAATGGATGACCTCGACGGGATAAGCTCGACCTTCGCTTTGAATCGAAACGGCATCGCCGAGAAACTGGACGATCGGTTCGGTCGCCAAGGTGGCCGACATCACGATTAGTTTTAATTCAGGACGCAGCGTCGTGCGAATGCGATGCAACATCCCCAGCGCCGAATCGATTTCGAGACTGCGTTCATGGAACTCATCCAAAATCACGCAGCCCACGTTTTCAAGCAGCGGATCATCATTGAGTCGTCGCAACAACATGCCGGTCGTCATTGCGATCAGCTTGGATTGCGGTGAAGTGCAGCGATCAAAGCGAACGTGATAGCCGATCCGGCTGCCCAGCTTCGAGTGGTCCAGATGAGCCAGTCGGGCCGCAGCACTTCGCGCGGCCAACCGGCGAGGCTGAATCAAAAGAATCTCGCCGTCATTGACGATATTCCGCTGCAGCAGAGCAAGTGGAACCAGCGTCGTCTTGCCAGCGCCCGGAGGCGCCTTTAAGACCACAGGAATCGACTCGGCCGCAGCAGCAAGGATCGAATCCAAACATTCCGCGACCGGCAAGTCGAGGGCGCCCGCATCTCTTGAAACCGAGTCGCCGGAAACTGAATCGCTCACGTAGAGAAGCTCACCTGGATTGCGTCAGAGACGTGTTACGCCGGCCCTAAGCCCGCTGCTCTTCGCCATGCACTGATTTGGCCGACGTGGAGCGTAATGTGACCCCCGACGTAGAAGTTTAGCAACGAACCGACCGTGGGAAGTCGATCTCGCATCGCCTCATTCGCATTCGGCTCTAACAAGACAGCGTCGTCCGCAGTTTCCAGCGCTGCCAGCGCGGCTTCGTAGCCGGTATTAAACGCGTTCAAGACTTCGTCCATTGCGGGATAGATGTTGCCCTCGGGATCGTCAACACACTTCGCTGACTTGGAGAACGCTTTGACAAATTCATCGCTGGGCAGGTAGGCCGATGCATCGCCCCCCAACGCCTTGATCACTTCGGACGAATACAGACTCAAGTGCCCGAAGACAAACGCGGGATGGTTTGATTCAATCACCGTGTCGCCACACTTGGCAAATCGAGCGAATTGCTGAGGAGTGACGTCTTTGAGCATTCGTTGGGCGTTGGCAAGTCCAATCCGGCTGGACGCTGCGATCATGGGACCGATATTTGGCACGACGATAAATCCTTGTGTCATTCGAGTTTAAAATCCGTCAGATGGCATATCGTAGGTAGCGACGCGGAGGACCGTCTAGACACCTATGGGCATTTGACGTTCGCCGTCGCTAATGAAAATCAATTAGCCTTGGGCGATCGCATCCGCCACCACTCGCTTCGACTTCTCTAAACCTTCCCGAGCGACGTCCAACGCATCGCGTTTCCAGTATTCGGGATTGAACAATTCGAGCGAGAAGGTCCCTCGGAAACCGTGGTCGATCAATTGCCGAATCGTAGGTACGAGCGGACAGACCCCATCGCCGGGAAAGACGCGATCTTTGTCGCTAATCTCATCGCGTGATGGCTCCGCAGGATAATCGTTGATGTGAAAACAATGCATGCGAGACGCTTCGATCATGGCCAGCCCCGCAAAATCATTGCCCCCTTTATAGATGTGATAAAAGTCGGGCAACACGCATGCTTGGGGATGCTCGGCGGCGGTCGCGACATACGCCAACTCGGCGAGCTTATGGATCGCCGGAGAAAATCCCCACAATTCTAACTGGGGCGTGACCCCGGTTTCGTCGCCGACTTCGAGCAACGCTCGGTATCGCTCCGCGATCACATCCAACGGAGGTGGCGTGGTCCCTTTTTGGTGAGCGCCGACCGGGGGGGCGGCGATCCGAGTGCCGCCAATCGATTTGACCCAGCCCATGTCACGTCGGGCGACTTCGAGAGCTTGTTGGCGAGCGTCGGCATCGTCGTGGATCCATTGAGCGAAGCCGATCGCACTTTCGACCGTCAATCCTGCATCGGCGATCTGGTTTCGCAGCGCGGTCGTGTTGCCGCCTCGGTTGATAAATTTCTCAAGATCACCAATCCAGGGTTCGATCCCGTCGTAGCCTGCTTTCGCAGCGACATCGACCTGTTCTTCGATCGTCAGGTTTTGACCACGTAGGGTGCTCATGTTCAGGGTAAAACGCATCGGGAACTCCTGGCGGGTAGGAACCGGCTTGGCTGCGGTCGCGGTGCCGCTGGAAATTGCAGTGCCGCTAGAAATCGCAAGGCCGACGGCGGAAGTACTCAGAAGTCCAAAAAACTGGCGACGGTCTGTCATGAAAGCAAAGCTCGTGTGAAGGAGGGAATTCTTTTGACGGGGGGGGGGACCTCTTCGTTGCAGCGGCTCCGCTGCACACTCTCTCTCCCCCCTCAGCTGCATATTGCTATCGCAGTCAGAGTATGTTGAAAATCCATTTCTTCAACAACTCACCGGCTCGGGAACAACGGTCTTAACGTGCAGGCTAGCGGATCAAGGATAATCCACAATCACAGAAAGAGCGTCCAAAATGAGTTGCAGCTTCCTGAAAACTCTCGCACAATGAGAGTACGACTTTGCAGAACGGGTGTAACTCGTCTTGAGCCCACGTCAATCGACTCAGACACCCTCCGCGAGGATCCGCCGGGCACTCCGGTTCAACGCATGTGATACTTATCTTTTCGATCGCTGCATTTTCAACAACGGAAACATGGCTTCCGATTCATCCAAATCGAATTTGGATCCGCATCCTTGGGATGCCAGCCGTGCTGAGCGTTCGCCATTGAATCCAGGTTCCGATTCAAAACCCGCAATGGAAAATGGCCGGCAGGAACGGATTGATTCCGAGCGGGAATCGCTTGAGCTCGAGCTTTTCCGGGTACGCCGACAAGCCGACGCGGCTCGCTTGGATGCCAAGGCAGCCGAGATCGAATTGCAACTTCGCAACATGGACTGCCGAACCCAGGAATCGATTCCAAGCGTGACGCCAATCCATAACCGCACAGCGTCGCCGAGCCTTGCCTTGCCCAAGGTCGCGTCCAATCCCTTGCCACACGATCCTGGGCGAACGAATCCAGCGACACCGAATCCAGAACTGCGGGAAGCAAACCCCAACTCGCCTCGCAGCACCGAGAGGGATGCGACCGATCCCGAAGTGATTTGGTATTCGGGGCCTGACGTAGCGGCCCCGACACCGCACGCGGAGCACGCGGAAACCCAATCGAGATCGTTCCGTAGCTGGGAGGATGTCCGCCAGGCTTTCGACACCAATAGCATCAGTGTTGAACGTGTCGAATCAAACTCGATCGCCACGGAGCCCGTGGGGGTTGCCGCAGCCGAAACGACATTGCCATCGGACGATGTATCGACACAATCCAACACCACACCGCACCCCGTCACCCCTGAGGTGACAGAAGAGGAAGCGGGGGCGCCCGAACAGAAAACACCGACGAGCTTGCCGCGAGCCGGTCACACTCAACTCTCGACCGCCGCGCCCGATCTCGTCTCCGCAAAGAATCTCGACACGCAGGCCCTCGCCCTCAATGACCAAGTTGACGAACTCGATGTTGCGACGGTGCCGGAATCCTTCCCGCCAATTTCAGAGCCGCCATCTTTAGATCTCTCGTCTTTCAATTCGCCGTCGAGCGGTTCCGATCTGTCATTCCCGGAGATTTGTGCCGCAAAGACCGACGAAGCGTCGTTTCCGCAAAGCAAAGTCCTGGAGTTCGACGCGGACATTGCTTCGGATCAAGAGATATCGCCCGAGCACTCACGTCGAAAGCCCGCAGCATGGTTGGTCAGCGCGATCGCTCACGCTGTGATTCTCATTCTGTTAGCCGTCGTGACGCTGAAAACCCACACCCCCTCGGACCAAGTTGCCTTGTCCGCATCGTCAGCGTCGCAATCGGAAACCGTGATGGAAACTTTCACCATTGAGAACAGTGAGCTCGAAACCGAACCCACCGAAACGATAAGCGAAGCGGAAGTCCAGTACGACTTGAGTCCAGTGGGGGAAATTGCCGTTTCCGATTTGGCACCGCCCCCACCTCCTGCGATGGCAAGTCTCGCTGCGTCGATGTTGGACTCATCGAACGACGCGACGGCGGAGATGCTGACCAAGCCGAGTGACTCGGAAGCCAAAATCCAGTTTTGCGGAGTCGATGGCGGTGGGAATCATTTTGTCTATCTCGTTGATAGCAGCAAGAGCATGGGCGACGCCTTTCAATCCGCCAGAATCGAGTTACTCAAATCGATCAACGCGCTGCGGCCCGACCAACGGTTCTACGTGATCTTTTTTGATTCTGCGCCGGACTTCATGCGATTGAGCAACCCGCAGCAGGATGAAACGCGCAGCGCCTATGCCACGCCGCAGAACAAGGCAGCGCTGCAGCGTTGGGCGATGGGCATTCGCGCCGACCGCGGCAAAAACCCCAACGATTTACTGGAGTTTGTGCTGGGCTTGCGCGCCGACGCGATCTTCCTGCTCTCGGACGGCGAGTTTCCGCAGTCGACCGAGTTACTCTTACGAGAGAAGAACCAGCAACGCAATCTGTTCGGCTCCGGTGGATTGATCAGCAAGGTGCATACGATTGCGTATTACAGTCGCGCAGGGGAAAGTCGGATGAAGCGAATTGCCGAGCAGAACCAGGGGCAATATCGCTATATCGCGAAGCCCTAGAGCCTACCGCCCCCGCCCTAAGCCGACCGCGCTGGCCTCTAAACAAGTGAGGACTTTGCCGAAAAAGGACTCTGCGCCGGTGATTCACGCCGCACTGACACAAGCCGCACTGACATGCCCCCCATTTCGTTCGCACGGCTTCGCCTCCTGTTGATTCCAAATCGTTATCTCAATCCGAATCTTCTTTGGGTGGCTCCGGTCGGGCGTGGTTACACAGAAGGGATTAAGCTTAGGAGTTGCTTGTTTCAGCCCTAGAGCAGGTAGGCAGGAGTCTTTCGGTAGATTAGCCGTTTTGGCGTTAGCCACGGTTCAAGCGGTTCAACTGGTTCAAGCGGGGCTAACGCCAAAGCGGCTAATGAGATTTCCCCCAATCATTACTGAGTCCCTGCTTAGAGCGGTGCATTGAACAACTCAAGACTGTCCTCGGCGGAGGATTGGTCGATCAGCGCCACAACGATATCGCCCGGTTTCAATTGGTCGTCGGCGCGTGGCACCCGCACAAATCCATCTCGTTGGATCGCGGCGATCAAGCACCGTCCGGCGAGCGGAAGATCGGCGAGGGTTGCCAAGGTGACCTTGGTGCCTTCGACCACTTCGAGTTCGTAAACGCCGATTTCACCGCTGGGCAATCGACTCTGGCTGATAATCGCCCCCTCGTTTAAAAAGCCCAGGACTTGGCGAGCCAGAACGTCTCGCTCGCTGACCGCACAATCGATTCCGAGTTTGCCGACCACGTTTGCATAATCGGGGCGACCAACGACACACATCACACGCGAAGCGCCCAATTCGCGGGCTTCGACACCGGCCATGATGTTGCTCTCGTCATTGCCGGTACAGGCGACGAAGAAGTCAACGGTTCCGGCCCCTTCATCCTCTAAAATGCTGCGGCGATTGGCATTGGCATTAATGACCGTGACGTTCGGTAATGTTTTCGAGAGGTGATCACAACGGTCCAAGTTGCGTTCGAGCAGCACGATTCGATAGTCATGCGAGCTTAACGATCCAGCCAAGTGATATCCCGTTTCCCCTCCGCCGGCGATCATAATGCGTTTGCGCGACCGCCGGTCGTCTGCTTCGGCGCCGAAAATCCCTCGCGCCTTCGCCACAGCATCGGGCATCCCGACCAAACTGACGCGATCACCAGACCTCAGCTCATCTTCGCCACTGGCAATCCACATTCGGCCTTCGCGTGCGATCGAGCCCACCCGCACATTGCCAGGGATTTTCAAGTCTCGCAAACGGGCGCCCGCCGCGCTGGCATTGTTCGTAATTGGCATCTCGTAGACTTCCAATTGTCCACGGGCAAAATGCTCTAGCGGAATCGCATCGGGATTGCGAATCGCGCGAGTCAACTCCGACGCGGTCAGCTGTTCCAAGCTGAGAATGCTGTCGATATTAAAATGACGTTGATAGTCAAACGTGCTGAGGTCCCCAAACGCAGGGGCGTATACACGAGCAATGCTGCGGCGTGCACCGAGGGCTTTTGCCATGCTCGCGGCAACAATGTTGACCTCGTCGTCGCCGGTCACGGCGAGCACGATGTCGGCGCTACATACGTCGGCTTGGAACAACACGGTGCTCTGAGACGCGTTGCCTTGAATCGCGCGCACGTCCAATTCGCTGTTGATGCGGCGAACATTTTCAGGATCGTTGTCGACCACGGTCACGCTATGACGACGCCGACAAAGAATGTCGGCGATCCAACGTCCTACCGTTCCGGCCCCCAGAGTGAGAACACGCACTAGATCATCCAATTCACGATGCACAGCACAACAAAAATGAACGCCATGAATCCACAGATCCAACGTCCTGTTCCCAACGCATGCTTCATGATCATTGTAGGGTCTTCGTGGCGGGTCGCACCAAAAACCAACGAGATCGAAATCAACAGCGGGACAAAGTACAGCAAATAAGTAGGGGAAATGGAAAGCATCGTCAGCCGCATCGAGTTCAAGGGGGATTGGGAGGGAAGGTTCGTGACGAGTCGTTCGCGTGCACGAAACGGTCCGAGGGGGAGCTAGTGGTCCGGAGCCACCTCCGCCTCGGTTTGCTCATCGTCTCGATCTTTCTTTCGCCCGCTAATGGGCACGCAAAGGGGTCCCCCGAAGGCATCGTAGATCACCAAAATATTAAGTAGCCCGGCGATCACGGTGTACCATGTTCCCACCTCATACCCCGCGCCATGACGTGCAAACCAGGCTGAAACATCGTCCGCATTGCTTTCAAACACTGGACGACGCGGGGGCGCCATAAAGCCGCTCCACAAAGGCTCGTAGCTCTGCAGCGTCCGCCCATCCTTGGTATTCAAACGCATGCGATTGCCTTGGACGAGCGCGGGAAGGGCGGCAGCGCCGACACCGGCTTGCAAAAAGTAATGCCAACGCTTGTCACCCGGTTGCCAAGAGGCGTAGACCACATGCCCTCCACCGAGCGCGAAGCCCAGCATCCAGGTGGAAAGAATACAGACGAAAAACAGCGCCGCCTTGGTCGTTCTGCCTTGGTAATAATGCCCTGCACCGGGCAGCAACCACGCCAAGAAGGCGGCCAGCGGACGATTGCGAAGGTCCACACGTTTTCCATCGACCGCAATCACGTTGTCTTCGTTGGAGGGCATGATCTTTGTTTGCTTTCAATATTTCGTAGGCGAGTTTGTCTCGATCAAGCGGACTCTCGATCAAGCCGACATTGTGCGGAAAAGCGATCGCGAGCGGTAGCCGAATCTGAATCCCCGCCCGTTGCGACTCCCCCGGGCGGCGTTTGACCTGTCGGTATTCTCCCCGGCGGCGTTTGCCATCGGCGGCGCTTGCCATCGGCATCACATCGGATCTACCTTGACGCCCCTTGGCTGGTTTTCTATCTAACCCGATTCCGTTGCCTGATCATCCTTCATTTTGATGGCCTTCGCTATGACCCGAATTTTGTCGAACACCTCGTTATTTGCCTTTCTGTTGATCGCCACCCTCGGCTGCGGCTCTGGTTCGGATGTCGCAGAACAGGCTTCCTCGGAACCCGCAGCATCGTCGACAGCACCACCGGCGGCAGCAAAATCGTCGCCAACCGACGTTGTCAGCCAATTCCTCGATCAAGTTCGCCGTGGTGGCGAGGACTCGGGGGCAGGCGATTTATTGACCGAGCGTGCCCAAGCGGAACTCAAGCGAATCGGCCGCAGCGTCCAACCGATCGGCTCTCCGGACGCTCGTTTTAACGTCACTCAGGCGCGCGAAGTGCCCGGGGAAGCAAATTCGATGCTAGTGCAAAGCATTTGGACCGAACCGGGTCCCGATGGCACCCAAAGTGATTTCGAAGTCGTTTGGGCCTTGCAACTCGAAGCCGCCGGATGGCGCATTTCGGGACTCGCGATGGAGATCGATCCCAGCCAGCCCCCAATTGTCATTGACTTCGAAAATGGCGATGAAATGGCCAAACTTTTGGCCGAAGGTGAGGAGCCTGCTGCGACCCCGCAAAGCGATGCCCAAACCCCTCCAACTGGCCCAAATGACCTCTCTCCTCAAGAAAACCAGTAAAATTTATCATTCTCATTTGTTCACTGCTGTGCCCGTATTGTGTCGAGGCCGCTGATCACCCGAGTGGAGGGAGCGGCAAAAAAACATTCCGCCCCCTTGGAACGCCAAAACAAGGCGATTTGGCCTGATTTCCCGATAAAAATCGCAATGGGGCGTGCTTCGGGAATCCCCGTCCCGTCTTGGTACGCGAAATGCGGTTGGGAGCGGGCCGAAAGGGGGAGCGAAAATTTCCTCCGTCGTGACGACCTAGATGGATTGACATCAATATTCCCCAGGTTATTGTAGCGGCGAAATTGCGCGAACCGCAAACTCAACCTAGCCACCCCATCTTGTTAGTGAGTTGGAGGGCCTGGAAGAAGGTTCGATGATCTTTCGGTAGTCGATAACGTTATCGGCGGTTGGGTCGACGCGATTGGGCCGTGGAATGACTGGCCTTACTAATTTGATGTGCGAATTCGGATCGCACCAAACTCCGAACACTTGGGAGATCTTTATGAATCGGACTGTGGTGAGCGGCATTGCCGCATTCGCACTGTTAATCGGTGCGGCAGTAGTAACAAGCGAAACCGCTGAAGCAGGACACCATGGCGGTGGACTGTTCGGCAAACTGCACGCGAAACAGTGCGGCGGTGGATGCGATCAACCATCCTGTGGTGGTGGTCTTGTACAAAAAAGCTGTGGCGGCGGATTGCTCGCACGCTTCAAAGCAAAGCATGCAGATCCTTGCTGTGCCCCTGAGCCAGTTTGCGCTCCTGTCTGCGAGCCAGTTCCCGTTTGTGCTCCAGCTCCAGTTTGCGAACCAGCTCCAGTTTGCTGCGCTCCAGAGCCAGTGTGCTGTGATGTTGCACCCACCTGTGCTCCTAAAAAGCGTTGCGGTTTGTTCAGCAAACTTCGCAATCGCAAAAACCGCTGCTGCGAACCAGCTCCTTGCTGCGAACCAGCTCCTGTAGCAGCACCTTGCTGTGGCAGCGAAGTTGTCGTCGAAGCTCCAGCAGCAGCACCTTGCTGCGGTGGCGAAGCGGTTGTCGTTGAAGGCGGACACGTTAACTCGGGACACGTCAGCTCGGAAGGTTACGACCTAGCTCCAGGCGAAACGCTCGTTCCTGGTAGCGTCGTTACCGAAGCGGCTCCTGCTCCTGAAGCAACTCCCGCTCCTGCTCCAGAAGCAGCCCCTGCACCAGCACCTGCACCAGCTGCAAGCAGCAGCGATGCTCCTCCAGCACCTAAAGCAGACGCTAACACCGACATCTAGTCGTGTTGGTTTAACGTAACCTCACGTTAAACCTCGTTCATGCAATCGAAACCTCACCGATCTTGTTGGATCGGTGAGGTTTTTTCATGCCCGTGCGAGTTCCGCAACGCGAGCTCCCCCCGCTCTCGCGCCATCCAAGAACAGCTAACCTCGTTAGGGTTCCAGCGGTGAGGCGAGGTGCTCGACGACATCATGCCGCAATCGACTAATGTCATTGTGGTCGTCCACGTCATCGGGCTTCAGATAAAGATGCTCTTCGCCTGGGGATTGAACGCAATACCATCGAGGGGTGGTGATCGCGTTTGACCCTTTGTCGCTGTGGGTGACAACACGAGGCTCGAACTCGGCGGCGGTGGCAGCCCAGGTAGCGGGATGAATCAAGTGATCAGGGGCGTCTTTGATTTTGGCCAGAATCTCGGGAAACGACGCCGCCTCGGTGAGAGCGGGGTGTCGGACGGGCCCGAATTCACTGACAACCATGGGCACGCGGTGATGGCAACTACGAAGCGGCCCCGTGCGATAGCCGAGCCATCCATTTTGCCCGAGGCTAAACCCGCTGGTCCCAACCAGCACAATCACGGGATCAAAATCGCTGACATATTCGATCAATAGCGACATCATTCGATCGAGCAACCGCACTTGGCAGCCGTAGGTCCGCATCCACGAAACCGCCAAATCGGGGTGCGAATGAGACGTGATTTCCAATTGAGGCGGCAACACGTTGGAAAAAACCCAGGGTGGCATTTCAAGTTCATCGTCGCCGATCGACTCGCCTGATTCGGGCAACAGCTCGACTTCGTCGGAAGGTTCTTCGCTGTAGAGCTCGTCGGCATCCAAAGGCACCAACCATCGTGGTGCATCCCAGCATCGGACCAGCGATTGCGTATGCAACCACCAGACGGCTGCAGAATCGGGCTCTTCGATCCTTGCTAGCAGTGCCGCAAACAGCCGAGCGAGGTGTGTTTCTTCGATCTCGTCACAGGGTTGAGCGTCGCTACTGACTTCATCGAGTTCAACCAACCAAGCTTGATCGAAGTCCTCGTCCAACGACTGATTCGACAAACGCGGGTCGTCCGTAATCAATTCCACCGGTCCCAGCTCGTTCCATCGGGTGATCCAGTGCTCGGGATCATGCTGCGTGGGCGGTTTCAGCCATTCGGCGAGCACTTTCAAGCCGTCGTCGTGACCGGCAATCACTCGATCCCAGACCACCCCACGGCTGGAAATCAGGTCGGCGGCGGGGGTTTCGTTCCATGACGATCCATAGCAACCGAGTGCGGAGGTGGCCAAGCCCTCGACGGAGATTACGATCATTTTTCGCTCATTCATGGGCGTTACTTTGACGAACCGGCGTATTCGCTACAAGCCGACCATGTGACAAATGAGCTCGCGGTTCAAGGGAAAGGATCGGCTATGATAGGGAGCCCCTTGGCGGGGAGTGACGTAGCGTTGGGAGATCGCGTCGAACGACGCCGGAACCTACACCCTGCAATACTCAACCGCTGACCATTTTGATGAACCCACTTGATCAACCCATGCATGCGATGAACAACCTTTCTCCGGTTGTTTGCCCTGAAAGCATTGCTGCCATGCCCCGATCGAACGACTCACACGACCAGCCCAACGAATCCATCGCCGCGGGGCCAATGTCCCCAGCCTTTCCGGAGCAAAAGCGAAGCGTGATATGGGATGTGCCATTTGATCACACGACCCTCGACGAGGCGGTCGACCGGATCGAGAGCTTGGTGCGTCAGGGGACGCCAAGTTACGTGATCACCGCGAACCTCAACTATTGCATGTTGAACCACCGTGACCGTGATTTGCGACCGGTCACCGAAGATGCCGATCTGATCCTGGCCGATGGCCAACCGATCGTCCTGCGTAGTCGGATGAGCAAAGCAGCGCTGCCGGAACGGGTGGCGGGAAGCGAGATGATTTACAACATCGCCGAGCGTTGCCGCGACCACGGTTGGGGGATTTACTTTTTGGGAGGCGAGCCGGGGGTCGCCCTCAAGTGCGCCGAGCAGCTGGTGGCGATGTATCCGGGACTAAAGATTGCGGGCGTTGAATCGCCTCCGTTCCGCGCCCTCAATGAAGCGGAGCAGGTTGAGCAAGATCAACGCATCCAACAATCCGGCGCCGCGATCCTATTGGTCGCCTTTGGGCAGCCCAAGGGAGAGAAGTGGATCCACAAGAACTACAAACGATTGGGCGTCCCGGTCAGCATTCAACTCGGTGCTTCGTTTGACTTCATTGCGGGTACCGCGAAGCGAGCTCCCCTGGTCTGGCAGAAAATCGGGATGGAATGGGCGTATCGGATGTGCAGTGATCCCAAACGGCTGGTTCCCCGCTATGCCTTGAACGCCACATTCTTGCTGGGAGCCCTCGTCGAAGATTGGAAGCGATTGGTGACGGGCTGGGGGATGGGCGATTGGAGCAACGACTCCGATCCGAATCGCCCTTCTCGCTAACATCGCAATCGGAAACACCGACCGCGGACGAGACGCTTCACTCGTGCCCCAAACACACCCGTTTTGAAGAGACACGTTCTACATTTCCCGAAGCGTCCCTAGCTCGCTGCGGGACTTGGCTTACGTTTCGGTTTGTAGATTTCCGTTGCGGTACCGAGGTGCACTTCGCCCGCGTTCATCAATGTCTCGCTGAGCGTTGGGTGAGGGTGAACGCTTTCGGTGATGTCGTGCACTTCGCATCCCATTTCGATCGCCAATACCGCTTCGGCGATCAGCTCGCCCGCACCGCTACCGACGATTCCGCAGCCCAGAACGCGATGCGTTTCGGGATCCACCAACCATTTGGTCAAGCCATCGGTAATACCGAGAGCCTGCGCCCGCCCACTGGCTGCCCAGGGATAGACCTCGACGTCGACCTTGCGACCGGCCGCTTTGGCCTCTCCTTCGGTGAGCCCAGCCCAAGCGATCTCGGGATCGGTAAAGACCACCGCAGGGATCGCCGCTTTGTCGAAGACGGACGGCTTGCCCGCGATCACTTCGGCTGCCACGCGGCCTTCGTGAGAGGCTTTATGGGCGAGCATCGGATCGCCGGCAACGTCGCCGATCGCGAAGATATGGGGGTCCGCGGTGCGTTGTTGGGCATCGCACTCGACGAAGCCGCGATCGTTAACAACCACTTGTGTATTTTCCAGTCCCAGACCACGGGTAACCGGCCGACGACCGATACTGACCAACACGCGGTCGAATTTTTCGTGCCCAAAGTGCGCGGGACCTTCAAAGGTCACTTCAATTTTGTCGCCATCTTCGGCAATCGAACCGACCTTGGTGTTAAGCAGCACACGGCCTTCGCACATCTTGTCGATGCGTTTGGCCAGCGGCTTGACGAGGTCGCGGTCCGCTCCGGGCAATAGTCCGTCCATCAGCTCGACCACGGTGACCTTGGTACCCAGGTGGGCATAGACGCTGCCCATTTCCAAGCCGATGTAGCCGCCGCCTACGACGAGCATCGTTTCGGGAATATCGGCAAGCGCCAAGGCACCGGTGCTATCCATGACTCGATCGCTACCGATATCGAACGCCGCCGGCATCGCCGGGATGCTGCCGGTGGCCAAGATACAGTGGTCGAACGTGAGCTCGCCCCCTTCGGGAATCGATTGGTCGTCCCCTTCGAGCTTCAGCGTGGTGGAATTCAGGAAGGTGCCGCGTGCCTGGATCACGGTCACGTTGCGTCGCTTAGCGAGCTGGCCGAGGCCGCCGGTGAGGTTGGAAATCACCTTCTCTTTGCGAGCACGCACCTTATCGACATCGATCTTGGGTTTTTCGTTGTACTCGACACCCCATTCTTCACGCAGCGAATCGACTTCGCTGATCACCTTGGCCACGTGCAACAACGCTTTGCTAGGGATGCACCCACGAAGCAAACAGGTGCCGCCGAGCCGAGGTTCGGCTTCTACAATCGCAACATCGAGACCTTCATCTGCAGCTAAAAACGCCGCTGCATATCCACCAGGACCACCACCGAGAACGACTACAGGACTATGCATCAGAGAAGATTGCCTCGCAAAAAACGGCTAGGACGATTCGTAAAGAAAGCCCAGCGAGATCGTCCGATACGGTCGCCGGGCTGAAAGAGGTGTCATTAGAAACAGAACCGGCAATTGTGGATTGCCGGTTCGCAAAAAAGACACCGCGCCGAGGGACTCGGCACAGATAGAAACCGATAAGCCTGAAGGCTTATCGTGACAAGAATTCGACGACGCTGTTCGCGTCCACTGGCAAGCTGATGTCGCTAGATCCAGGAAGCCCCAACACGGTTGCCTTGAGGTTCTCGCTGTCGAAGGTGACCCAATCAAGCGGATCGGGTGACGCGTTGGCGATCACACCGCGATACAGGTTCTTCAGGTTTTCGCGACCGCGAACTTCAACAATGTCGCCGGGGCGAAGTTGATAGCTAGGCTTGGTGACCTTCACGCCGTTGACGCGGAAGTGACCGTGGGTGATTCCCTGGCGCGCTTGAGGCCGAGTCTTTGTGAATCCAACGCGGCGAACCACGTTGTCCAAACGACGCTCGCACATCAACAGCAACAATTCACCGGTGTTACCCGATCGGCGGCTGACGGCATCAAAGTAACGACGAAGTTGACGCTCGCCCAAGCCATAATAATGCTTGATCTTTTGCTTCTCCATCAACGCCAAGCCGTAGTTACTTGGGCGGCGCCCGCGAACGTGCATCCCAGGAGGCGTATTACGACGGTCCAGTGCACGTGCAGCACCGGCTGTTTCGTAAATCAGAGTGCCAAGGCGACGGTTGATTCTTGCTTTGGGGCCAGTGTATCGGGCCATATCGCTGTACCTATCTTTTTGCGTCAAAAACGCAGCTTGAGACATCGGCAGGAGGAGATCGCTGCGAGCGTAAACTGCAAGCGGACTGCTGCCAGCGTGCGATCCGCATCAGGGGGGCGTCAATGACGCCAACACCCCGGCTGCTTTCCACAATGAAAAACAGGCGTTCGCACTTCGAATTCGAGGAAGCCCGAAAGTTTCGCGTCCGGTGCTCCCTTTGACAAGAGGAAACGGACGTTTAGAGGGCTAAAAACGATGAAAACGAGCTCAAAACGCTTCGTTTTAACGATCGTCGACGCAATTTTCCAACCAGGACGAATAATCCTCCCTTGCGGGGGGGATGTCCTCCGTTGCTCCAGGGAGACAAAAAAAGGGGGAGCAAGCCAGCGGGGGCAGCTCCGACCCGCTGAAACTTCTCATGCTCTCGCATTCCTCGGGAACACACGGCTTCCTCGGGAACACACGGCAGGCGCCGCCGCATCCTGTCGCGGTGAGCCGAAACGGGCTTCAGAAAAGCGTATTTTTTCCGCTGCTTTCCAGCCCTTGCACGAAAAAGGGACCTAGCCTCTTAGTAGCACTGCCTAGGCCCAGGCTCCGTTTAGAAACGCGCCGCTGGAGCTTGAGTCGTGCCGTTCGGAGCAATGCAGCGGTTTCCACCAACCGCCTCCACGGCAGGACACGGGGGGAACCGATAGCAGTCCCGGAGCGATGAGAGACGGTTGTCATCCTCTCGGCTTATACGAGGCGCGTACACACCTGACCTGAGGCTGGAGACTTTACGATGATCGTTCGCTGGAATGCGTTGGCGGCAGTTTGCTTTTTCATGACGCCGTCGACCGCACTCGGCGCGAGCCCTTCGGCATCTGCGGGTGCCGCGTTGGACTCGGCGGCGCCTGCGGCGCCCCATTTGGTGGTCGGCAATCAAGCCTGTGTGAAATGCCATGCGGCGGAAATCGACGTGTGGCGAATGACACCTCATGCGAAGACCTTTGATGAATTGCATCGCCGCCCCGAGGCCAAACAGATTGCAGCCAAGCTTGGTTTGCAATCGATCAAGAACGAGGGCCGCTGCGTCGCGTGCCACTACACCCAACAGACCGATTTGGCCACCAACCACACCCACGTGATCGCGGGTGTCTCATGTGAATCGTGTCACGGCGCCGCGAAGAATTGGCTTGACCTTCACCACGACTATGGTGGCGAAGGGATCACGCGGTTGAGCGAAACCGACGCGCATCGCAAACAGCGGATCGCTAACAGCATCCACGCGGGGATGCGCAACCCTGCAAACGTCTACCTCGTGGCTCAAAGTTGTCTTCGCTGTCACACCGCCGCGGATGAAGAACTGGTAAATGTCGGAGGACATTCAGCGGGAAGTCTTGATTTTGAGTTCGTTTCGTGGAGCCAAGGGCTCGTCCGTCACAATTTTGTCCGAACCGATGGCAAGTCGAATGAGGTCAGTTCACCGGAGCGTTTACGCGTCATGTTTGTCGCGGGCATGATCGCCGAATTGGAAGCGGGATTGCGTGCGACAGCGATTGCCACGGAGAAGGCGAGCTATGGCGTGACCGCTGCGAAGCGAACCGCCCGTGCCGCTGCGAAGCTGAAAAGCGTGGCGGCGAAGGTCAGCGTTCCCACCCTTGATAAAATTCTAGACGAATTTGCCACCGTCACGCTGAAGTTGAATAATCAGCAAGAATTGATGCAGGCCGCAGACAAAATCGCCCAATTCGGGGTGGCGTTTGCTGACGAAGTTAGCGGAGTCGAGCTAGCCCCGCTGGACACCTACATTCCCGCCAGCGATCGTTGGAAGTAGTCGCTGAGGCGTGGGCCTGGCATTTTGCCGATAATTGAGCCCATTTGCCACTGCGTCATGTTTGCCACCGCGTCATCGTTCAACCATAATGGCGAAGGTTGCGAGGTTTGACGCCTTTTCCCTAAGTGGTGGATTCATTGCGCTGGCATTTCTACACGTTACTGGCCACCCTCTTTTTGCTGGCTGCCATTCCGCCATCGGCTGCGTTTGCCGATGAAGCATCGGCCAAGCAGGGGAATCCGGCCGCTGTGACGGCGGGCAAACGCTCGCCCAGTTCCGCAGCGGGCAAATCGCCACAAGAAGGTCAACCACAACCCTCCCAGCCAACCGACGCGAAGCCGTCGGAGTCTGCGAAGCCAGATTCTGCTGCGACAGAGGCCAAGGTGATCCGTCGCGATCAAATCCCGGAAAACCAGGCCCGTCCCGAGGGAGCACCGACGGCGGACATGGACTCGAAAAACGCCGGCCAGCCTCCTCTCGTCTTCGCTGCGAACCCCGACGAACTCAAAGCCAGCGTCGGCGAGGACGGACGGGTTGCGTTCCAGTTCCGAAATCAGCCCTGGGTGGATTTGGTTCAATGGTTGGCGGAGATTTCCGATCAACCCTTGGATTGGCTTGAGCTTCCCGGTGACCGCGTGAACCTCTCCTCTCCGGGACGCTACACCGTGGCGGAGACGCGAGATTTGTTCAACCGTTACCTGTTGGCGCGAGGCTATGCGATTCTCGAACTCGACGGCGGATTGACCGTCGCCAAGACCGAAACGATCAACCCCGCCATCGTTCCGCGAGTCACTTCCGAAGAGCTGATGGCATTGTTGCCGCATGCCTTTGTTCGGATCTCGTTGGATGTACAGTGGTTATCAGCGGAGAAGTTAGCCGAAGAACTCAAGCCCATGATCAGCTCCAACGGCCGCATCACTGCGTTGTCGACGACCAATCGCATCGAGGTCATGGATGCGGCGATCAACGTGCAACAAGTCGCTCGACTGCTGCGTGAAGAGTCCGACAACGCCAGTCGTGAGGCGTTAGCACCCGAGTTCAAATTACGATACATGCCTGCCGAAGAAGCCAAGCGGATGTTGGAACAGTTTCTCGGGGTCGAGAAAAAAGCAGAGGTCCCGATGACGCCTCAACAGATCCAACAAATGCAACAAATGCAGCAGCGTCAGGGAGGGGCTCAACCTCCGGCGGCGAAAAAGGTGGAGGTATCGATCGTTGCGAACACGCGTCAAAACTCAGTCCTGATCCGCGCCCCAGATGATCGCATTGCGATTGCCCAAGAATTCCTCAAACGGATCGATGTCCCCAGCAATTCGCTGGCCACGCTTGCCGATGTGCAATCGCGAGTCCAGGTGTTCCGCTTGGCATCGCTGGATCCCGAGAAATTGATCGAGATCATTGGCGAAATGAACGTATTGGAGCCTTCGACACGCATCCGTGTCGACAAGGAAAACGGAGCGTTGATCGTTTCCGGATCGGCCGCCGATCGCTTCATCATCAATTCTCTGATTGAACGACTCGATGGAAGCGGACGCAATTTCCATGTCTTGCAACTGAGGCGATTGGACGCCGGTGATGTGGCCGAATCGATTAACTTTCTCATGGGCCAGAAAAAGGAAGACGATTCCGGTAGCTCGCGTCGACGCTACTCCTACTTCGGCTATGGGCAACCGCAAGAGGAAGAGAAAAAGAAAGACGAGTTTCGCGTCGCTGCGAATAACAGTTACCGACAAGTGCTGTTGTGGGCCAATGATATCGAAATGGAGCAAGTTCAATCGCTGCTGATCAAACTCGGTGAATTGCCACCGCCCGGCGGCAGCGCACGTAAGTTTCGCGTGATCGATGCTTCGGCAAGCCCCGAAACACTCGAGTATTTGCGCCAACTCGAAAAACAGTGGCGACAACTCTCGCCCAATCCACTGGAGTTGCCTGCTGCGGAACAATTCAAAAAACCGACGGAAAGCCCCGCGTCGGATCCGCCCTCGGAAGATGGTGCGAAGCCGGAAAAAACCCTGCCGGATGATGACAACGATGTGGTCTCGTCAGATGAGCCAAAAAATAATCCGTTCGATCCCCATCGCTGGACACTCGTCCAATCCCCAACCCACCCGCAGCCACAACCACCGTCCATTCACTCGCGGGAAGATTTCGATCGCCTGTTCCCTGAAACGGCGGCGGAGAAAGAGTCGCTCGATCCAGCCAAACCGCCTGCTTCGATTCGCATTGAACTCGACCCCTCCGGCAACCTTGTGTTGATGAGTTCCGACACCAAGGCGCTCGACCAACTAGAAGACTTGATGCTACAAGTCGCGCCCCCAACACGCTCCTACCACGTGTTCAAAATCAAACACAGTAGTGCGTATTGGATGAAATTGAATTTGGAGGATTACTTCGAGGACGAAGAACCGGAAGACAATTCCGATGATATGTTTTCGCGATGGTATTGGGGTGGCGATGACAGCAGCAACAAGAAAGAAGAACCTGCGGGGCTTGGCAAAGGGGCGAAGCTGAAGTTTGTCGACGACATCGATACCAATACACTTGTCGTCACCGGAGCCTCGCCTGAGCAACTTCGCACGATCGAAGAACTGATTCAATTGTGGGATACCGAAGTGCCTACCAATAAACGCAAGTCACGCTACACCAAACTGGTGACCATTCAGTTTGGAAAAGCCGATCGAATTGCGGAAACCGTCAAAGAGGCCTATCGCGATCTGTTGAGTAGCAACGACAAGACGTTCCAGGGAGGAAAAGGGCAACCGGGTGGGCGAAACCAGGGAGCCGATAAACAGGGAGTGTCCAAGAGTCGTGACGGAGACGGTAGCGGGCTGGTAGCATCCGAAGGAGGCCAGGAGGCAGGAGGTGCCGATTTTTCATTCAAAGGCAAACTGTCGATGGGCGTCGACTTGGTCGGCAATACCTTGATCGTGAGCGCCGAGGGAGAGCCGTTATTGGACCTTGTCTGCGAAATGATTGCCCAGCTTGACCAAGCAGCCAAACCGAGTGGCGAGGTCCAGGTCGTTAAGCTTTCCGGAGACATTAGTGTCGAGTCGGTACAGAATGCATTACGCGCATTCGGGGCTCAAGAAAATACTCCGAATGGCCCGCAAGAGAAAAAGAACCAGGGGATCAATGAATAAGGGACACCAACGTAGATGGCACCCGCGACTCCGCCCGGGTGACAAAGACTCGACGATCCATGCGGAGACCGCTACGCTGAGACTCGCTCCACTGCATCGCGTGCCGATGATCAACACAACCCTTTCGGGCCAACGCCAACCACCCTTCCGAACTACACCCATGCATTGAGACTCGTACCTTGAGATTTGAGTCGGGGGATGACGCTCTGCGGGTTCCCGGCTAATGTCACTACTTGCTCCGGGATACGACAGCAGGAAGTTGGCTACTTGCACCGATTTCCGTCCTCCCCATCCTTTCCCTCCTCATTTCTGATTTCGATGCTCCATGCACCGTCCTGTTTCGCATCGCTGGGCACAATTCGTCACACGGCGTTGGGGCTGGGTGATGTTGGCTTGGATCGTTGCCGCGGTGGTGCTCCGCATGGCAGCGCCGGCGTGGAAGGACATCGCTCAGGACGGTGACTTTGAGTACCTTCCGCCGGAGATGACCAGCGTGGCGGGAGGGCACCTGTTGGACGAAGCTTTTCCCGGCATCCGCAGCCGCAGCCAAATGGTGCTTGTGATTGGCCGTGACGAAGGGGCGCTGAGCAAAACGGATGAAATCGTCGGGCTTGATTTACTGCGACGACTGTACCACCAACTCGGCGAAGTCAGTTGGCAACGCGCGATCGCCGAAGGTTATCGCGGTGGCCCTCCCGCCGAAGACGCTCCATCGGGACATTGGATCAAGCTTGCTCGCGAGGCGTTTGACAATTCCATTTTGATGGACGAGCGATTCTACGAGCGAATTGCCGATCAATTGCCTAAGTCGGCAGCGACGCTGAGAGAGCCGCGGATGGCATTAGCGTATTGGGATCGTGGCCATTTGCTTGAAGCGTGGGGCGATTCGGCTGAAAACGTCGAGTCGGATTATGAAGCTGCGTTAATTCTGCAGCCCAAGATACCCTCGATGGCCACTCCGATTGCGGATCGAGAGCTCGGGTCATGGGACTCGCTGCTTGACGTCTTGGCTTGGGAAGACGCGATCGTTGGACCGCGATTAAAGAAAGACGGCGCTCGACTCGCCGTGCTGCAGCTTTCCAGCGAGCTTGCCGCAACCAGCAATATCGAGACGCTCGCAGCACTGCAGCAATTGATTGCATCGGTCGAGCGTTACAGCATGCATTACACCGCACCAGGCTTGCAGGTGCTGGTGACCGGTTCCGCCGCGATCGGGGGCGAAACCTTGACCGCCGCACGCGATGCGATTCGGTACACCGAATGGATCACCGTAGCGATGATTTTGATCATCCTAACGGTCGTCTACCGAGCGCCGTTATTGGTTGCCATTCCGATGATTTCGATCGGGTTTGCGGTCGTCGTTTCGATGAGTCTGGTATCGTTGCTAACACAATGGTCGATGGACGGCACGATCCCTGGATTGGACCTGCGGGTGTTCACGACCAGCCGGATCTTTATCGTGGTGATCCTGTTTGGGGCGGGCACCGACTACTGTCTGTTCTTGATCGCACGACTTCGCGAAGAGGCGCGGGAAACCGTTTGGCCGGTGGCGTGTCGCAATGCCGTCTCCAACGTCATGGGAGCATTGATCGGCAGCGCTTTGACCACGGTGGTCGGATTGGGCATGTTGTGGATCGCTCAGTTTGGCAAGTTTCACTACACCGGCCCGATCATTGGCATCTGTTTGCTTGTCGGTTTATTGGTCTGCACGACGCTGACCCCCGCAATGCTTCGCGCCCTTGGCCCCAAGGTGTTTTGGCCCACCAAAATTGATATCCGACAACCGGCCCGTCGAGCACTACTGAGCCCATCGTCGAGTCACGCATCCGGCTCTGCACACGGTGGATTGTGGGGCTGGATCGCATTGGTGCTGACGCGTTATCCGATCACGGCATTGTCGGTCGGCGGTTTTTTGTTGATGGTTCCGGGGGTGTATGGATTGCTGAACGAGCGATCGGTGACCTACGATCTCAGCAGCCAATTGAGCCACTCGGCCGAAAGTCGCCAAGGGCTGCGTTTGCTGGCGAAGCATTTTAACATCGGAGAGATCAATCCCGTCACGGTCTTGATCGTTCGTCCCGAAGCGGCGCCGCATGACGTGGTCAAGAAGAGCGTCAAGCAACTTGCCACCAAGTTGTACTCGCAACCAGGTGTAACAACCGTACGCACCGCCGACGATCCACTGGGCGATTTCCCTCCTAATCGCGATATGGGTTTGCTCAGCGGGGATGCTTGGCGACGCCGCGCATTACAGAATCACCGGATCGCCCAGGGCTACTTTTTTAGCGAGGTTCCCAAACTCGAAAAGCGACTCGTTCGGCTCGACGTGATCTTCCAAGGGGACCCGTTTTCGATTGAGACCGCTTCGCTCGTCAGCAATCTGCAACAGTACCTACAAAGTCGTACGGAGGATCCCGATTCGGGGTGGCAGGGGGCTGAGGTGCTGCTGGCCGGAACCACACCCTCGATCATCGACCTTCGCAAGGTAACCTTGTCAGACAATCGCCGCATCAAGATTGCGGTCGTCGTGGCGGTGTTCTTGGTGCTGGTGGTCGTGCTGCGACGCGTTGGGTTGTCGCTGTACTTGATCGTGACGGTATTGATCAGCTATTACGCCACCCTAGGGCTGACGATCCTGTTTTTCCGCGCTGCCTATGGAAGCGATTACGTCGGACTGGACTGGAAACTCCCCCTATTTTTGTTCGTGATCCTTGTCGCGGTGGGCCAAGATTACAACGTCTACTTGGTGACACGAGTCTTGGAAGAGCAGCAGCGACTGGGCTGGTTGGCGGCACTGCGACGCGCCGTCGCACGCACCGGAGGGATCATCACCGCATGTGGCCTCGTGATGGCAGCGACGTTCTTCAGCATGACCGCCTCGGTATGGTTTCCCCCGATCGCCAGCGTCTTTGGCTTCCCCAGCGAAGGAGGGGCGGCGCTGCGAGGAATTGTGGAGCTTGGCTTCGCGCTCGGACTCGGTGTGCTGATCGATACCTTTTACGTCCGTACGATCTTGGTCCCAAGTTTCATCGCGATTTTTGGAAAACGGTCCGGCTCGGCGAGTACGTAATGCAGCGAAACCGCGGTCTTGAGTGACGCCACCGCTGCTCGATCGCGGTTCGCTAGCCAGCGGAGGTTTCCCCCGACTTTTTCCGCCCAGCTTCCCAGACGCTCTAGTTCCCAGACGCTCTAGTTCCCGGACGCTCTGGTTCCCGGACGCTCTGGTTCCCAGACGCTCTGGTTCGGGACAGAAGTTTTGAAGTGACGTGATTCGGTGGGTTCCGGGGCTTCGCCCCGCAATGCAAACACACCACTGCAAACCGAAGATACCAGCCCCCCCCCTCAGCCCGAATGCGAGTTCGCCTTGAGCGATGAGGGCAGCGATCATGCCTCGATGCGGGCATGCCTCGGTACGCGGTGGGCGCCGCTTACGGCTTCTTCAGCAGATCGCTAAATTCGCGATTGGTTTTGCGGACTTTGTTTCGCACCACCGCTTGGCAATATCCGGCGTTGGGGTTCCGGCGATAGTAATCCTGGTGATATTCCTCCGCGGGGAAGAACTTCGTTGCCGGCTCGAGCGTGGTCACCACGGGGTTTGAGTAATCGCCTGATTCGTTGAGTTTCTCGATATACTTCTCAGCCGCTTTCTTTTCCGCTTCGCTGCGATAGAAGATCGCGCTGCGGTACTGAGTTCCCTCGTCGTGGCCCTGCTTGTTCAAGGTGGTGGGGTCGTGGGTCTTGAAAAAGATCTTCAAAAGTTCGTCGTAGGTGCGTTTGCTAGGGTCGTAATAGATTTCGACCGCTTCGGCATGTCCGGTCCGGCCGCTACACACTTTTTCGTAGTTGGGTTTGGGATCGGTGCCGCCGATGTATCCCGAAACGACATCATTGACCCCTTCGATTCGCTCGAAGACCGCTTCGGTGCACCAGAAACATCCGCCCGCCAACGTGACAACCGCTTCGCTGGCCTTCTTAGGGGCCGGTTCTTCGGCAACACTTCGCTGTGGTGTCAACATCGGACTGGCTACCGCCATCAACAAAACGGCCGCCGTCACAAGGACATTTCGAGACTGAAGCATGGAGGTAAGTTTCATTCTGGATGGTTTCATTACGAGTATCCGCTTACAGGTGGGTAGGTTTGGCGAGGGAGGGAGGCTACGGTTCAATGTTCACCCGAAGTTCACCTGAAGCGTAGCATTCATCGGAAACGCAACTCCGACGATTCTTAGGCTGCCGTCGCGCGCCTTCGCTGGGCTCATTTGCCTCAGACACTATCATAGGCGCTCGGCTGCCGATTCACACCTCATTTCTCATCCGAAGCATTGGCGACCAACGCCATCGCGATCTCCACAAAACGCACGCAAAACACAAAATGCATGCCCAAAAGGGACAATTTTAACGATGCAGAGTTATTTTGATGTCACGCATACGGTGATCCCCGACGAGATCGATTCTCAGCACCATGTGCACAATTTGCGTTACTTGCAGTGGACGCTGTGGGCTGCGTCGAAGCATTCCGCCGCCACGGGCTGGGATGCAACGGCCGCGGCCGAACAGGGCTTAGGATGGGTCGTGCGCAAGCATGACATCACATTTCGGGCCGCTGCACTGGCCAATGACCAACTCGTGATTCGAACCTGGGTCGATGACTTGGATCGCTTTGCATCGAGACGAAAGTATTTGATTTGCCGTCCCGCTGACCGAACCGTGCTCGCTCGTGCCGAGACGCGATGGGTTTACGTCGATTTGCGCGTCCATAAAGTGGTGGAGATTCCCTCGTCGGTGCGAGATAAAATCCAGGTTTCGGCAACGCCCCCACTGCCTTGGGAGCCCGCTGCCTTGAAAGGGAAGTGATCGAGGCCATGAAAATCGACGCGACAAATATCGAGCCAAACAGCCAATCAGGCGACCGCAATGCTGCTCCGCTTCGCTGGTTCCTTCGAGCGGTGGGTGGCATCACGCTGTTGGCGTTTGCCGCGGCCGTGATGCCCGAGAAATGGATGATCGAGATTGGCGAAGCACTGGGGGTGGATCCCTTTCCGGCGGCTCCATTGACGTTCTATCTCGCTCGCCACTTGTCAGCCTTGTACGGGTTTGTGGGCATCGGCTTGCTCGTCTTGGCCAATGATTTGGTGCGATATCGACCGCTCGTCAAACCCCTAGCGCTGGGCACGATCGGCTTTGGGTTGATCCAGTTTGTGATCGATGCGATGTCGGGGTTGCCGGCTTGGTGGACATTTGGCGAGTCCATCTCCACCCTCTTAGGTGGCTGCATGATTGCTTGGCTCAACCGCCATGGTGGGGGACGCGGCGCCCGGGATCACGCCGTCTGATCCGGGCACCGGACAGCGGCAAATTTCGCCGAATCGCTCGTCAATCGCTCTTTTTCGGCCAGGAATCACAGGCATTCCGCTCGGCTGAAACGGTGTCAAGGGGCGTTCCGGAGAGGGGAAACCAGGTGCGTTTTCGCTCGGCTTAGATTGATCGGTCGCAAGTAATTGGTATGTAAGGATTTGCGACAACCCCCTGAGACGTCTGGGTCGTTGTGAACGAACCGGAAAATTGGTACATTTTGGGGCTGAAATACGGGCTCTTGGCAGCCTTTTTTTGAAACCGAGGCTGACTCTTCGCAAGCGAGGGTCAGCCCCCGTTTTAAAACGAAATCAGCTCAACACAAACTTTTCGCACCCAGCACTCCTTTTAGGTCACGACGTTGGCAGAAGACGAAACTAGCAAAGAAGACGGCGCGAGCGAGAACAAAGGCCCGGACGACTACCGAGATGGGATTGATGGCGGCGCGGGCGCGTTCCGTCTTGTCGATTTGCCGATCGAAGACGAGCTACGTGAGAGCTATCTGACGTACGCGATGAGCGTCATCGTCAGCCGTGCGTTGCCCGATGTCCGCGACGGCTTGAAGCCCAGCCAGCGGCGGATTCTGGTCGCGATGAACGACCTCAATCTGGGCCCCAACAGCAAACGGGTCAAATGCGCAAAAATCTCAGGTGACACGTCGGGTAACTATCACCCGCACGGGGAAAGTGTGATCTATCCGACGCTTGTGCGAATGGCCCAGGAATGGAACCTGCGATCGCTATTAATCGACAAGCAGGGGAATTTCGGTAGTATCGCGGGGCTGCCACCGGCGGCGATGCGGTATACCGAAGCTCGCTTGAGTGCGGTGGCTGCATCGATGTTGGATGACTTGAAGCTCGACACCGTCGACTTCATTCCGACGTACGATGAAGCGCGCACCGAACCGACCGTGCTTCCGAGTCGGTACCCCAACCTGCTTATCAATGGTAGCGGCGGGATCGCGGTCGGGATGGCGACAAGCATCCCTCCGCACAACCCCACGGAAGTCTGCGAGGCGCTCATTCGCTTGGTGGATCATCCCGAGACCTCCATCGACGAGATCTGTGAGATCATCCCAGGCCCCGACTTCCCGACCGGTGGAATCATCTGTGGACGCGGGGGAATTCGTCGCGGTTACAAGACCGGACGAAGCACCATCGTCGTCCGGGCACGCTGCCGTATCGAAGAGATGAAAGGAAATCGCTCACGCATCATCGTGACCGAGATTCCTTATCAACAATACCGCGACCGCGTGATCGAAAAGATTGCGGGGCTGGTCAACGGCGAAAAGATCAAGGGAATCTCCGGGATTCGCGACGAGAGCGACTTGAAGGAACCGGTTCGCTTGGTGATCGAACTGAAGCGGGATGCCGATCCCGATGTCGTTCTGAACCAGCTTTATCAATACTCGCCGCTGCAGGACACCTTCTCGCTGATCTTCCTAGCGCTGGTCGATGGCAAGCCTCGCGAGTTAACGATCAAGGAAATGTTGCAAGAATTCTTGCGACATCGCGTCACGGTGATTCGTCGCCGGACTCAATTCTTGTTGGCCCGCGCGCGTCGCCGAAAGCATACCGTCGAAGGCTTGCTGCTCGCCCTGACGGATATCGACCAGATCATCAAGACGATCCGAAGCAGTGCCAATCAAGCCGAAGCCAAGGTGCGATTGATGGAAATCGAATGCCCCTCTTCGATGCTCAAACGAGCGCTCGGAGATAGCGGTTTCGACCAATTTGTACTCGAGCGAGGTGAGGCGGAAAACTACAAATTGACGAGCGTTCAAACCGATGCCATCTTGCGTTTGACACTCGGCCAATTGGTTAACCTCGAGCAAGAGAAACTCTCCGGTGAACATGCGGCGCTGCTAACCGAGATTGTCGATTACCTCGATATCCTCGGTAACCAAGAGCGAATCAATGGGATCATCAAGGATGATCTCGAAGAGATGAAGCGTCGTTTTGGCGACAAACGCCGAACCGAAATCAGTGGTGAAGAGCTTGGTAATATCGATCTTGAAGATCTGATCCCCGAAGAAACGATGGTCGTCTCGATCAGCCATCGCGGCTATATCAAACGAACGCCAACCAGCGTTTACAACACTCAGCGTCGCGGCGGCAAGGGGCTCAAAGGAGCCAAGACGGATGAAGAGGATCCGATTGAGCACCTGTTTGTCGCCAGCACGCATGCCTACCTGTTGTTCCTGACAACGGTCGGCAAGGTGCGTTGGCAAAAGGTTTACGACCTGCCGCAACTTGCTCGCGACAGCAAGGGACGTGCGATCGTCAATCTCTTGAATCTTGAAGCCGACGAGAAGATCGCGGAGTGTCTAGCAATTCGCGATTTCGACCAAGCGGGCTATTACGTGGTCATGGCCACTCGCAGTGGATTGGTCAAGAAAACGCCGCTCGAACAATACAGTCGCCCCAAGAAAGGCGGTATCATCGCGATCAAACTTCGCGAGGGAGATGAGCTCGTCGACGCTGCGGTGATCGGCCCCGGAGACGAAGTTATCCTGGTTACCAGTTCCGGTATGGCGATTCGATTCCGTGAATCCGATGCGCGGCCGATGGGAAGAAACACCTCCGGCGTGAAGGGGATCCGATTGGTCGGCGATGACCGAGTCGTTGGCATGGTTGTCGCAGACCCTGAAGCGACCCTCTTGACCGTTTGCGAAAAGGGCTACGGCAAACGCACCCATTTCGGCCCCAATGCAACGGTCGAAGCGGAGGACGCTGATGCCCCCGAGACCGACTCAGCGGATGCTCCCGAAGAGGAAAGCAGCGCCTCGGGCTCGCGATACCGCACGCAAAAGCGTGGCGGGAAGGGACTCCGTGACATTCGCACCAGTGAGCGAAACGGGGCCGTAATCGGAATCGCGCGAGTGACCGACGAAGACGAATTATTCATGATGACCGGAAAAGGCAAGATCCAGCGGATCAAGGCCGCCGACATCAACGTCATCGGACGCAACACCCAAGGCGTGCGAATCATGAACGTCGACAGCGGTGACAGTCTGATCGCGGTCGTGCGAGTTCCACCCGAAGAGCAATCTGACGAAGTCGAAGGGGCTGTCGTCGAGGGCGAAGTGATCGAAGGCACCGTCACCGAGGGCACCGTCATCGAGGGGACAGTCACTGAGGGCACCGCCGTTGCATCCAACGAGGAAGCGACCGACGCCAGCGTCGATGACGCTTCGGCGACCCCGCCGGAATCGGATCTCGATACTGGTGATAGCGACGACGAAGCGTAGTCACGACGCTTCAATGGCATACAGGGCTACGCAAAATGCGAGCCCTTGGAACTCCGATCCGCTGACGACTCCCAAACGCGTCACCACTGCAGTGGCAAACGCTCATCACCGGCTTCAAGTTTGCCGGAGGCGCGAAGCCCGGATCCTTTGCGCCGGGTGAGTTTGTCACCGAGGTCTTGCCGCGCCCGCTCCGCTGCGAACTGTAATTCCTTGACGACGGCGGGGAACCTCTCTTTCACATCGGTCGTTTCGGAGACGTCATTGTCCAGGTCAAACAAGGACAAGCCAATTTCAGTCATTTGATACGCGGTCGGCTTACCCCCTTCTCCGCCCTCGCGCCCATCGAGCGTTCGGTAGCGGTGAGGAAACATCAGTTTGAAACGCTCATTGCGAACCGCTTGAAGTTCGCCGCCTGCGTAATAGCAGTAAAAGGCTTCGTGGGGCGAGCTCGCGCCCTCGTCACCAAACATCAGCGGGCGAATGTCCTTGCCATCGATCTTCAGCGAACGGCGAGTGGACTCGGGTAATTGGGAACCGGGCAATGGAGCCAAAGGCAACTCGGCCCCGATCAACTTCGCGACCGTGGGTAGGACATCGATCGTGCTGCACAGTTGGTCGCAAGTGGTTCCAGCCGGGATTTTGCCTTTCCACCACATCAACGTCGGCGCGCGACAGCCCCCTTCGAACATCGTGCCTTTACCTTCGCGAAGCGGTGCAGCGGATCCAGCATGCGTCCCGTAGGATAACCAAGGCCCATTGTCGCTGGTGAAGATCACCAGCGTGTTTTCGGCGGCACCGATCGAATCGAGGGCGGACATGATTTGGCCCACGGACCAATCGACCTCCATCACCACGTCACCGAAAACGCCTTGCCCACTTTTCCCCTTGAACTCATCCGAGGCATACAGCGGGACATGAACCATGGGATGTGGCAGGTACAAAAAAAATGGCTGATCCGCACGGGTTCGGATGAACTCCACAGCTCGCTCGGTGAACTGTTTCGTCATCTGCTCCTGGTCCGCTGGCTGGATCTTCGGGTTGACGATCTGGTAGCCCGCTTCACGCGTTGACGAAATCATCGGTAAATCGGGCCAAGGCGACTTGGCGTGGGGATTTTTCTCGCGTCGGGCCAAAAAGTCAGGGTGAAGCGGCCACATGTCGTTGCTATAGGGAATGCCGTAGAAGTGGTCAAAGCCATGCGCAGTCGGCAAAAACTTGGGGTGATGTCCCAAGTGCCATTTGCCAAAAATCGCAGTGGCATATCCCTTCGATTGACAAACTTCCGCCAAGGTCGTTTCCGCTTCGTGGAGCCCAATTTCCGATTTTGGCCCCAGGGCACCTGAGATGCCGATGCGACGGTGATAACACCCCGTCATCAGCGCCGATCGCGAAGCGGAACAAACCGCCGATGAAACCACAAAGTCGGTAAATCGACGTCCCTCTGCGGCCATGCGATCCAAGTGAGGAGTCGAGCACCGGGCGTCACCAAACGGGTTGATGTCGGCATAGCCCATGTCATCGATAAAAATCACGACGATGTTGGGGGGCGTTTCAGCGCACACGGAGGTCGACAAAAACGCCGCCGCTAAGCTCAAAAAGCGAACCAGGGCACGGGGAAATCGTTTCATGATAGATACAAGAAGGTGGGTTTGCGGAGATGAGCTTCAACAACCTCGCACCGAGGTGCCCCCTCGCTCCTAAACAAGCGAGGACTTTGGAGAAAGAGGACTCTGATCCCATGATTCACGCCACTTTGACACAGGTTCACTTGAATGTAACCGGCGATCCCAGGTGAATGACGATATCCAGTTTCTCGTGATCGAAACGGTCGCATGGCTTTGTCTCGTTTTGATTCTTCATCGCAATCTTGTTCTTACCCTCATCTCCTCCGCTGGGTCCGGATCCAGCGCGGTTGCGCAGACGCGATTAAGATTAAGAGTAGGATTAAGAGTTGCTTGTTAAGGACAAGTATACTTTCGATACATCGGGGATGTCGTTCCCGATCGAGGTTGATTCTCAATGCGTTTCCCACACACACGCACGCGACTCGTTCCCAGCATGTCTCCGTCACCTTCACCGATCGCAAACGTTCACTACAAACGAAATGAAGGTACGTTCGGTGACCGTGCCGGATTCGCCGAGCATCGACGTCATGTCATGGGCGTAATCGCGGGCGCTGCAAATTCAACGCGCCCCAGCCTGTGTGTGCTGGGGGCTGGCAACGGCAACGATCTTGACCTGGATATCTTGGCGAACCATTTTGACGAGATTTGCTTAGTCGATCTCGACACGGCGGCGCTCCAGCAATGCGTGAGCCGATTACCCCAAGCGATCGCTCGCCGCATCACGCTCAAGGCTGGCGTGGATTTGTCGGGCATCCTGCCCACGCTGGATGCCCTGCAAGCTCAGCGTTCGATTTCGCACGACCAAATCAGCGAGTTATCTGAGTTGGCACGCGAATTCCCGCCCCAGATCGAACTGGGGCGATGGGACGTCGTTGTCTCGACCTGCTTAGTATCTCAGTTGATCGATTCGGTGGTGATGGCCGTGGGGGCGGAGCACCCCGGTTGCAGCGACTTGATCCTGTCGGTTCGCGACGGCCACTTGGGGGGCATCGCTGCCTTAACCAAAGATCGGGGGGCGAGCATTTTGATCACCGATTTTGTTTCATCCGATACGTTACCCCAGTTGCCGCAAGTCCCCGAAGCTGAACTTCAATCACTCGTCCATCACGCGGTTTCGAATCGGAATTTCTTTACGGGATTGAACCCAGCGGTCTTATTAGAGCGGATGCATGACTGGAGTCTTCGTCGAAACGTCGCCGTTAAAACGCACCCCGCTTGGCGGTGGACGCTAGGTCCGAGGTGCTTTGCGGTTTGTGCCATCGAGATCGCTCCCTGATCGACTTGTGGTGTGGTAAAACCGAAGTTGAGCCTGGCATCGTGTGCTCGATAAGAATTCCACTACAATGCGAAGCTCAATTTCTCCCGCCGTCGGTACTCGCTCCCTATCCAACCTAGAGTGCGCTTTATGAAATACATTGTCTGGGGTCTCATCCTATTCTTGGTGGTAATCCATCAAGACGTTTGGAATTGGGGCAACGATCGATTGGTCTTGGGATTCATTCCGTTCACACTGGCCTATCACGCGGGGATTTCGATCGCGGCAAGTGTGGTTTGGTTTATGGCCGTAACGTTTATCTGGCCTCAACATCTCGAAGATGAAGTCGAAGCGTCCACGGATACAGAGGAAGGTGCGGTATGAGTCCTGGAATGATCAAAGTCACCATCATCGGTGTTTACCTTGGATTACTCTTGTTCCTCGGCGTGTTTTCGTCGCGTCTGTTCAAAGGAACTTCAAAAGATTACATGTTGGCGAGTCATTCGATTGGCCCATTCCTGCTTTTAATGTCGTTGTTCGGCACGACGATGACCGGCTTTGCGCTGGTCGGTTCCACCGGAGAAGCGTTCTCCGAAGGGGTCGGAGTCTATGCGATGCTAGCCTCCTCATCGGGGATCATCCACTCCCTTTGCTTCTTTGTCTTAGGCGTCAAGCTTTGGTCATGGGGAAAGAAATACGGATACACAACGCAGGTCGGATTTTTCCGCGACCGACTCGAGAGCAATAACATTGGTTTGGTGTTGTTCCCCATCCTTGTGGCGCTCGTGGTCCCGTACCTGTTGGTCGGAGTCGTCTCGGCGGGCAAAGCGATCGAGGGAGCCACGCGAGGTGATTTCCCAGCTTTGACCGAGAACGGCGGGATTCCTCCTTGGCTTACCGAGCTGGTGATTTGCGTGGTGGTACTCGTCTACGTTTTCTTTGGCGGGATGCGAGGCACAGCCTGGGCGAACACGTTTCAAACGATTGTGTTTATGATTCTAGGCGTCGTGGCGTTCTATTTGATCGCCACGAATCTCGCCGAGAAATCGGTCGCCGATGGACGTGCACACGAGATTCGCGATGGAGCACGGGTCGTTCGCACCGAACCGCCGACCGGCTTTTTTGACTCGCTGCATATCGTCAGCCAAGAGATACCGAAGTCACGACGCGTTCGCGACGAAGTCGCTCTGAAAGACCAGCTTGAATCGGTTGAAGCGCCCGCTCAATTCCGCACCCGCGAACGATTGGACCCGTGGCTGTTCTTCACCTACATGCTGATCCCCTTCTCGGTCGGGATGTTCCCTCACTTATTCCAGCATTGGTTGACGGCCAAAAGTGGCAGCGCTTTCAAGCTGCCTATCGTCGCGCACCCGGTGTTCATTTTGATTGTTTGGATCCCCTGTGTGTTGATCGGAGTTTGGGCCACGAGCGGGCTGATTAACATTCCACCACCGATTGCCGCGGAGCCCAATAAGGTATTGGGTTTCATGGTCAAATCGCTGTCCGGCGACGTGCTTGGTGGCTTCTTGCTGGCGGGCATTCTGGCAGCGATCATGTCCAGCCTCGATAGCCAATTCCTCTGCATTGGAACGATGTTTACCACCGATATCGTGGTCCACTACGCTGGCAAAGATCGCTTTACCGATCGGCAAATCGTGATGATCTCGCGATGCTTTATCGTTGCGGTGGTCGCGATCACGTACTTGCTTAGCTTGACCGACGTCGCTCAAGCTCGCGTGTTCCAGCTTGGAATTTGGTGCTTTAGCGGTTTCAGCAGCCTGTTTCCTCTCGTGTTGCTCGCGGTGTATTGGCGTGGGCTGACCAAGTGGGGCGCCTATGCCGGCGTGCTCACTGCCTTTGTCACCTGGAGCGTGTTGTTTGCCAAATCCAACTTCGCCTCGATCGAAAATTGGTCTGTCGACATCCCCTGGGGCGACGGAGTCATTCACACGATGCCCGTTGCAACCATGTTTATCGCTTCCGCCGTCGCAACCATCGTCGTTTCGCTGGTCACCAAGGCTCCAAGTGAAGCAACGTTGCAAAAGTTCTTTCCTGAGCGAGCTTAATCAACGTCGATGGAGACTTGGGAAGCATGGTTGACCGTCATCGTCGCTGGCTCACTGCTGGTGTGCTTGGCGATGCGCGTGGCGGCGACCGACTTGTTGGCCTTGATGTTCCTGGGCGTGATCATATTCGCCCAAGAGATCAGCGGTTCGACGCTGCTGCCGACCGCCGAGGAGGCGGTTATGGGCTTCGGCAATAAAGGATTGATTACGGTCGCGCTGCTGTTTGCGGTGGTGGCCGGTCTGGAATTTACCGGAGGTACCGAATTAGCCACTGGTTGGTTGCTCAGCAAAGCCAAGAACGTCGTCGATGCGCAAGTCCGGTTGCTCGTTCCCGTCGCGGCGCTGAGCGGATTTTTAAACAATACGCCACTCGTCGCGGCGTTGATGCCGGTGGTAGGAGATCTCAGCAAACGAGTTTCCGTCAACAGTAGTCGTCTGCTCCTGCCGCTGTCGTACGCTGCGATTCTTGGTGGCATGTGTACGATCATGGGGACCAGCACAAACCTGATCGTCAAAGACAAGTACGAACAGCTCAACGGCAACGTGATGTCATTTTTCGAGCCCGCAGCCGTTGGGATTCCCGCAGCGATCGTGGGCTTGATCTACATCATCGGTTGCTCGCGATGGCTGCTTCCCGAACGCCAAGCGGCGGTCAGCGTTTCGGATGACCCTCGCCAATACACCGTCGAAATGGAAGTCGATTCCTCAGGACCGCTCGTGGGGCGGACGCTGCACGAAGCCGGACTGCGGCATTTGCCGGGGCTCTACGTCGCCGAAATACAACGCGCCGATGGGATCATTGCAGCCGCAAAACCCAACGAGGTCTTGCGCGGCGATGACGTGCTGATCCTGGTCGGAGCGTTGGACAGCGTCGTTGACATGCGAAAAATTCGCGGCTTGACGATCCCGGATGACCAAGCCCGTAAACTGCGTGTGCCGGCATGGCAACGCACCCTTGTCGAAGCGGTGGTCAGCTCGCGCTGTGCCCTGCTTGGCAAAACCATTCGCGAAGGAAAGTTTCGCTCCCACTACAATGCGGCCGTCGTCGCCGTGGCTCGCGGTGGCCGGCGATTGACCGGGAAAATCGGCGAGGTGCGACTCGAAGTCGGCGATGTTTTATTGCTCGAAGCGTCCCCTTCGTTCTTGCATCGTCGCCGCGAATCACATGATTTCTATCTGGTCAGCACCGTCGAAAAAGGAGTGGTGCGACGCCCCGAACTCGCGTGGCTGTCGATCGGAGTGATGTTGGCGATGGTGGTGGCGGCAACGCTAACGCCCGTCTCCATCATGACCTCGGCCCTGATCGCGGCGATCGCGATGATCGTGTTTCGCTGCTGCACCGCTTCGGAGGCACGCCGCAGCATCGATTGGTCGGTGTTGATCGTGATCGGAGCTGCAATCGGAATCGGGCAAGCGCTGGAACAGAGCAAGGCGGCCGATACGATCGCCAACGGCATGCTCAGCATTGCTGGGGGAGGCAACCTCGGGTCGTTGGCAGCGATCTTTATTGCCACCATGATTTGCACCGAATTGATCACGAACAATGCCGCGGCCGTCTTGATGTTCACGATCGCCGTTACCACGGCGGGCAAGCTGGGCGTCGATCCCGCCCCCTTCGTAATCGCTGTGATGATCGCGGCATCGGCAAGCTTCTTAACCCCGATCGGCTATCAAACGAACACGATGGTCTACGGCGTTGGAGGCTATCGTTTTACGGACTACCTTCGCTTCGGCTTCCCTTTGAGCATCATTGTGTTTGTCGTCTCGATGCTGATCATTCCCCAGGTCTGGCCCTTCACACCCGCCCCTTGATTCGGTCGCACGGTTTTAAGCAGGTAGGCAGGAGTCTTTCGGCAGCTTAGCCGTTTTGCCGCTAGCGGCGGCTCCCACGTTCAACCGGGGCTAACGCTGGGCTGTGCAAAAGATGGGGTTGTGTTTTTTGTGGTTTGCGCAATTTTCATCCCGCTGGGACGACCGACAGTCGCCGGTGGTTTAAACGCAGCGAACACCACCGCAAGGCCAGCGGTTCGGATTCCGGGGATGCCGCTACGCTTACGCCCGGCCAATCGCTAAGAATCCTTTCGGGATGAAGCCAAAGCCTTCACGACAAAGCCTTCACGACAAAGATCGCGGAACAAAAATGCCGTCACGAAATGCTCGGTCCATACCGACGATTCCGCCCCCCAGGCCAACGCCCGAACGGCTGATGGGATTTCTCCCAAGGATTCCTGCCTAGCTGCTTAGCACAACGCGTAGCATCCCGGTCGAGCTCGATTGCTAGCTACCATGCCGCCGTGGCCTTGGCGCCTCTGGACACCTTCTTGGCGAGCTGGCTAAACTATACCCGACCGACGGTCGATAAATAGACGACCGCGGGTTGATTACGGTTGGCGAGGTCACAGGAGATCCTTTGAATGAATTGGCAACGTGCGAGACAACCGGCTCAAAAAGCCGAGCGAATGACGGCAATTTTGGATGCGGCGGCGTCGCTTTTTGACGAGAAAGAACTTGCTGAAATCACGATGCGGGATGTCGCCGTGCAAGCGGGCGTGGGCAAAGCAAGTTTGTATCACTACGTCAAAACCAAAGAAGAAGTGTTTTTGTCACTCTATGGTTACGAGCTGGAATCGTGGCTCAATGAGCTCGAAAAACGACTCCACCGACTTCGCCGTCCCACGCCTGAGCGTGTCGCAGCGGTGTTGGTTAACGAGTTGCTACTGCGGCCGAGATTGTGTCGTTTAAAGGTGGTGCTAGCGCTCGTGCTCGAACGCAATCTATCAGACGAAGCGATTACGGAATTCAAAGAGTCGCTATTGGAACCGACTCATCGCTTTGTATCGCTGATTCACCATTCGCTGCCCGAGCTTTCGATCACCGCCGCCAAAGATTTTCTGTTTCAGTATCACGCGTTGGTGGCTGGGTTGTGGCCCATCGCCCATCCCAGCGACCAACTTGCCGCCATACTCGAAGACGCGAAATACAGTGAATTCCGTGTCGACTTTGGACCGCTGCTTCAGCGCACGCTTGCGAGTTTGTTGCAGCAAACCTCACCAGGAGCCGAAAATGCAAGTCGATAACCCCCGATCGGCGCCCCCGATCGGGCAACTTCAATATTTGGTCTTCTGCGGTTTCGTCTCGATGTTGGGCTGTCAAAAACCAGCGATGGAATTTGCCGACAAGGCGGCTCAACCGGTGACCGTGATGACGTTGGTTAAAGCGATGCCTCCGTCGTCGTTCATGGCGTCTGGCAGCGTCAAATCGTGGAAGTCCGAAGACCTCGGTTTTGAAGTCTCTGGACGGCTCGAATGGGTACTAGAGCCCGGCTTGGATGTGGACGGGCGGATCGTGGATCCTGAGGGGAATTTAGTTCAACCAGGCACGCCGCTCGCCCAAATCGAAACGGCTCAGTACGACATTGCGGTCGAGTCGGCAGCGGCGAACGTCGAGGTTGCCGAACGCAAAAAGGAGAGCATCGAGATTCGCTTGAACGAGGCATTGCCGGTGGAAATCGAATCGGCCGCGGCAGATTTAAAACTGGCGCAAATCGAATTTGAGCGAATGCAAAAATTGAATGCTCAGCAAGCGGCCTCGCAATCCGAATACGACCAAGCGGAGAATTTGGTGCAGACGCGACAAGCCGCATTACGTTCCCTCGAAGCAAGCGAGAAACAAGCCCAAGCGGAATTGAAGTCCGCCGAATCCGAAATCCGACGTGCTCAACAAGTGTTGCGTGACGCCGAGCGCGACTTAAAAAACACAACCCTGTATGGCTCCTACCAAGGCCAAATCGCCGAGGTGATGGTGGTGCCTGGCAGCGTTGTCACGGCGGGGTCGCCCGTTCTGAGGCTACAGATGACCAACCCGATCAATGTCGAGGTTGAGTTGTCGTCGCAACAATCACGTCAAATCCGTCAGCGGCGAAATTTGCCTGCGGCGTTCCCATTGCCCGATGGCACGATGCGGCACGTCAATGCGTTTATCTACAGCATTGCGCCGAGCGCCGATCCGAGCACACGAACGTTCACGATGAGGCTACTGCTGCTGAATGAGAAATTTCGTGATCGTTTGCCGGATTCAATTTCAGAGGATACCGTGGCAAGGTCCGAAGACATTTGGCCCCTGAAACTCAATCGTATGATGGGGACCCCCGCTGAGGTGACGTTGGTGGAAGAGAAATCGATCCACCATGATCACGAAGGTGCCTTCGTTTATCGGGTCATCAATGCCAAACTCGACGATGTCTTTCCCAAGATCCTGAAAGTCCGTCGTCAACGTTTAACAGAAAACGATTTGCGGATTCCGTTTCTAGGCAATTGGGTTTTTCGGTCGGTGTCGTTCTTGGATGACAAGGGTAATCGCGAAATACTTCCACAGAACACCATCTACATCGGCGAATTGGAAAGCGGTCCTTCCGCAGCGTCCGCGTGGGATGGCGAATCGGTGGTTTTAGACGCGGGCGCCCAATGGATGCTACGCCCAGGCGATTTGGTTTCGGTGGATCTGTCGAACAGCGAAATGGCGGTTGGTTTCCATGTGCCAATCGAAGCGATCTACGAAGAGTCGGGCGAGATGTTCTTGTTCGTCGTTCAAGACGGTCATGCGAAAAAGCTTGCGGTCCAGCTGAGACAGGCAGGAAATCTGGATGCCGGTTCGCGGGTCGAGATCCAATCGCCCGCCTTAGTCGATGGGATGCAGGTGATCGTTGGCGGTGTCCACTATTTGCGAGACGATGAACCGGTTCGGATCGTTGGGACGACGCGGGCCGAACAATCTTCAACGAATGCACCCGAGCCTGTTTTGGGCAATGATGATGGGATGTCGCTGTAATGTCTTTACCTGCCTTGGCGGTCAAGTATCGCCCCATCGTGATTTCGATCGTGTTGCTCGCGATGGCTTGCGGCGCGATGACCTATGTCACCATCCCGCGGCGTGAAGACCCTGAGTTTACGATTCGCGTTTGTGTTGTCTCAACCTCATGGCCCGGAGCGTCTGCGGAAACGGTCGAGGAGTTGATTACGGACAAGATCGAACAAAGTTTGATCAGTATTGAGGAGGTCGATCTGACGCGATCGACCACGTTGACGGGCCAGTCGACTATTTTCGTTGAGATCGAAGACAACGTCGCACCGGCCGACATTCAAAATGTGTGGGACAAGGTGCGGGCGCGTGTGCAAACCGTGCCGATGCCCGAACCCGAGATTCTCCCCGTCGTCAACGACGAGTTTGGTGATACCGCCGTGTTGTTATTGGCGGTGCATCAAACACCATCGCATGGACGCGATCACGTTCGGGAACAGGATCGGTATTCAGCTCGTCAACTGGAAATCCACGCCGAAGCGGTGCAAGACGCGGTGCGATTGTTGCCGGGCGTTGCCAAAGTCGACATGTTCGGCCAACGCGAGGAGGCGATTTATATCGAAACGGAGCTCGCGAATTGGTCCCAGCTCGGTTTGACCACGGCGCAGCTTGCAACGTTGGCTCGCGAACGAAATATTATCGAAGCCGGCGGTGAACTGGATACCGAATCGGGCCACTATGCCGTCAAAACGGGCGGCGAGTTTAACGCGGTCCAAGAAATCCAACAGATTGCCAGCACCGTTCGCACCAATGGTGGCGACAACAGTGTCCCGCTTGCCGAACTTGGTTTGACGGTGACGCGAGGCCTCGAAGATCCGGCGGATTTCATCTGCCGTTTCGGAGACACGTCCGGTGTCACTCCTGCGGTGATGCTCGGGATCACGATGAAGTCGGGCTCCAACATCATTGACATTTGCGAGGCCGCCAAGGCGCGCGTGCAGATGTTGATGGATGTCGAACAGCGATTGCCACCGGACATTGCCGTCACCCCCGTTTCAGATCAATCCGAAAGTGTGGCGAAAAAGATCCGTGACGTGATTATCAACGTGATCGAAGCGGTCTTGATCGTGGTGGTGGTCGTCTATTTGGTCGTTGGCTTTCGCACCTCGTTTGTGATGGCCGCGAACATCCCAATCGTGGTGCTCATTGCGCTGGGGCTGGTCGCTCCCTTGGGCGTTCAATTGGAACAAATCTCGCTCGCCGCCTTGATCATCTCACTTGGGCTGTTAGTTGATAACGCGGTTCAAGTTTGTGACCAAGCTCGCACGAATCAAATGGCGGGGATGAAACCGTTTCCTGCGGCGATTGATGGTGCTAATACGCTGGCGATCCCAATGTTAGTTGGCACGCTAACGACGATGGCCGCGTTCATTCCGATGTTGTTCTCACTCGAAGGCGGCGGAAAAGAATACGTCTACAGCTTACCCATCACCGTGTCGACCACGCTCGCGCTCAGTTGGTTGTTGGCAATGACGTTGTGTGTGATCCTCGCCGGTCTCTTCATTCGAGCCCCCGAGGGCAACCGATCGGGATCACCCGTTGTCAATGCCGCTACGGCGATGACGCGGTTCGCGTTGCATTTCCGTGGTCGCGGGCGCACAGGTTATGAATCGAATTCCCGTTCGAAAACCGCGTCCGGCACTCGGTCCGAGAATTGGGTCTACCGGATCTACGGCGTCGTGGGGGCATTGGCGGTGAAGGTGAAATGGTTGACGGCGATCGCCACGTTGGCGTTGATTGTGGGCATCATGACGTTGCCGGTCAGCTCGGAATTTTTCCCTGAAGCCGATGGGACTCAGTTCGCGGTCAAAGTCATCCTGCCTGAAACGGCGACCATCGATCAAACCGATGCGGTGGCGAAACAGGTCGAGCAGATCGTCCGCACCCTGGGACGCAGCGACGACCATCGGCCGGCGCGTTTGAGATCCTTTCGCACGATGGTGGGCGGCGGCGGATCCCGCTGGCATCTCGGTTGGAGTCCCGAACCGAAGACGCGGACCTATGCTGAGATTCTGGTTCGCACCAGCGACAATTCTGTGACGACACGCTACGCCGAACAGGTGCGTGAAATCGCCGAACGGGGCGACCGGGAACTTGGAATCGAGCCCATCGTCGGGGCCCGTGTGGTTCCGCTGCAATTAGCCCTCGGGCCTCCCGCGGATCCATTGGTGTTTCGGGTTTCCGGGAACGGATTTGCCGATCCTGCGGTCCTGCGATCCACCGCCGACCGATTAAAGCGTCTCGTGGACCAACAACCCGAAACCTGGGACGTCAACGACTCCTGGGGCGCCGATGGCTACCAAGTCCGCGTCGATGTCGACCAGGATCGTGCCACGCTCGCGGGCGTCACGAACTCGCAAGTCGCGCGGACGCTGAACTCTTATTACTCCGGTTTGCGATTGACGACGTTTCGCGAGGGCGACCATGAAGTGCCTGTCTATTTTCGGCTCAAACCGAGTCAACGGGCATCCATTCGGGGATTGCAAGAATCATTTGTCGAAGGGGATCTTGGCAAGGTGCCGTTGTCATCCATCGCCAGCTTGCAAACCACGTTTGAGTTGGCCAAGATCGCCCGGCGCAATATGAACCGGACCATCGAGGTGAGCTCGCGAATGGAACCTGGCGTGACCGGTAACGACGTGGTCTCGCGGCTTTTGCATTCGGATGCGATGAAAACACTCAAGGCAAGTTTGCCGGTCGGTTACTGGATCGAACCGGGCGGGGCGTTCGAAGAGAGTGCCGAAGCGGGTGGGCAAATGATGACGTCGTTTCTTATCTCCTTTGTATTGATCGTGCTGTGTTTGATCTTCCAGTACAACGGTTGGTCCAAGCCGTTGATCATTCTGTCCACGCTGCCGTTGGCATTAGCGGGAGCATGGTTGGGGTTGTTTCTGTTTGATAAGTCGCTCGGCTTCATGCCTCAGCTTGGGATCTTGGCGTTGTTCGGGATCGTCTTGAATACTGCCATCATCTTTGTTGAGTTCGCCGATATCGTAATCGCCGAGCGTGCGACCACAAAAGTGAATACGGGAACCGCCAACGGTCCAATCGTCGGCTTAAGCATTGCCGAGTTTCGCGAGTGTTTGATCGATGCCGGCAAGCAGCGGATGCTGCCCATCTTTTTAACTACGGCGACCACGGTGGGCGGACTGATTCCGCTAGCACTCAGTGGCGGCGCGCTATGGGAAGGTCTCGCGTGGTGCATGATCGTGGGATTGCTGCTGACCACATTCCTGACGCTGATTGTGGTTCCGGCGTTCTACGCCATCCTAGTCGAAACCTTCGGCGTCAAACCGATCGCAATCGCCGAAGCCGATCCACACCAAGTAAATCACCAGGGGTAATCGCGTCCGGAGGCATTAGGCGTGCTCTCCATCGATTTACCGACCGCGCCGTCCCCCAAGTCCATCTGTAGCAACGACTTACCTCACTCGAATTGCGATGCACCGAGGGCCGGGAAACGAGGCACTGCGGTTCCGCTCCGCCGAAAATCGAGACGTGAACGACGCGGTGATGATACACTGGCGTCTCTTCACGATCTGCGTCCACCGTCTGCGTCCACCGCACGAATGACTGTAGCAACCTCGACGAGAATCTCATGAATCGAATGCCATTGTTAGCCATCGCCTTGGAAATGGCGGTTCTGGTCGTGCCCACCCTCGCCGAAGCAAAACAGCCCAACGTTGTCGTGGTGATGACCGACGACCAAGGCTGGGGCGACTTAGCGTGCAACGGCAACCCCTGGATCAAAACGCCGACGATGGATGCGCTCGCCTCCGAAAGCACGCTCTTGACGAACTATCACGTCGATCCCACTTGCGCCCCAACGCGAGCGGCGTTGATGACGGGGCGTTACTCCGATCGCGTCGGGGTGTGGCATACGATCCAAGGACGCAATCTGTTGCGGTCTCGCGAGAAAACGATGGCAGACCTCTTTGCCGCCAACGGGTATGCGACCGGCATGTTCGGCAAGTGGCATCTCGGCGACGTCTATCCGTTTCGGCCCGAGGATCGCGGTTTTACTCACGCCGTTTATCACGGCGGAGGCGGAGTGATGCAGGCTCCCGATTATTGGGGCAATGACTATTTCGACGATACCTATATCGAAAATGGAAAACGAAACCGCTTTCCCGGTTTTTGCACCGACGTGTGGTTCGACGAAGGGATGAAATTCATCAAAGCCAACAAACACAAACCATTTTTTGCCTACATCGCAACCAACGCGCCGCACTCGCCGCTGTATTGCCCGACAAAGTACACCGACATCTACAAAGAGGATCCCAATGTGCCGTCAGATGAATTCTATGGGATGATCACCAATATCGATGATAACCTGGCGAAATTGATCCAGTTGCTTAAAGACGAAGGCCTCCACGACGACACGATTCTAGTCTTTACCACCGACAACGGCACGGCAGCCGGCTTGGTCAAAGGACTTGGTTACGATGGCAACATGCGAGGCAAAAAGGGGTCTCAGTACGACGGTGGGCATCGTGTTCCGTTCATGATCCGCTGGCCCAACGGCAACATCGAAGCGGGCAAAGAAATCAGTCGACTAACGGCTCACATCGACATCTTGCCAACGTTCATTGACCTATGTCAGCTTGACGCACCCGAGATCAAGTTTGACGGATCGAGTTTGCGAGAATTGCTCTACGGCGATGCGGACGGCTGGCCGGACCGCAGCTTGGTCGTCGAGTCGCAACGAGTAGTCGATCCCGTCAAATGGCGTCAATCGGCGGTGATGACGGATCGTTGGCGGTTGGTTGATGGCAAGGAGCTTTATGACATCCAAGTTGACCCGAAACAAAAACACAATATTGCCAGCGAGCATCCCGAGGTGCTGCAGCGTTTGCGGAATCAATACGAACGCTTTTGGTCGGATGTTTCCGCGGAGCACAATTTGACCAGCTACATGATCATCGGATCGGCGCAGCAACCGATCGTGACCCTGTCGTCTCATGATTGGCTCGTCGAGCGGGTGCCCTGGAATCAACCTCACATTATCTCCGGCGCAATGGCAAAGCCGGCCTATTGGGCGTTGCAGGTGGAACATGCCGGTGAGTACGAAATCTCCCTTCGTCGCTGGCCCGTCGAAGCGGACAAGGGGATCAACAACGGCGATTATGGCAACGCGTTTGCGTTTGAGCAGGCTTGTTTGCGAATCGACGACATTAACGAAACCAAGCCGATCCCAGCGGGAGCCAAAGAAGTCACGTTTCGAGTCACACTAAAAAAGGGAATGACGCGGCTAGCTCCCACCTTCGTCGGCGGTGGAATCGAAGCGACGCCGTATTACGTCTACGTCACTGACAAAATCCAGCCCGCGTGGCAAACCCCGGAGGGAATGGGGATTCCAGTCTACGATCCCGAGTACGGTCGTCGTCCGCCGCAAACAATGTCGAAATGACGTTGAGCGGCACGCAACGAACCGAGCCAACCCTACGATGGCGGAGACAAGCCTTCGTTGCCCGATTCGATCATTGATTCCATCTGTGAATAATGAGCGAGCATCGCTTCAAGCTGCGATTTCAGTTTCTCTAAGTCGCGACCATTTTCGAGCGACTCCGTCAAAATGGGACGCATCCATTCTTGCATCAAATGGAACTGACCTTTGACGAGATCCGCCAACACACGAGGCACTCGATGTTGGACCAAAATCTTCTGGTCGGGTGGCGATGCAGCTTGTTGTTCGCTGACCCGCTCCAGATTTTTACTGGTTGCACGCAGCGTATCAGAAAGCTGAGCCAGCGAGGCGGTCACGCTTTGGCGAAGCAGGTCGACCCGGTCGTCCATACGTTCTTCGGCCCCATCACTTCCTGATGCGATCGCATGAGAGATAACTTGGCGAATCGATTCGAGTCCGTCTCGCATCGCACCGAGTTGCCGCATCAATTGGCCCGCTTGGTCTTCGCTGTTCATGCCCTGCATTCGAACACTTTCCACAAACGCATACTTGATCGCATCCCAGCGTTCTTTTTCGGCCGGCGTTAAAATCCCCATCAACTCTTTGAATTTCAATACATTGGCTTCGTTATCGGTCGTCAACGTTTGTGCATCTTGCTCGTAATTGCTGATAATCAGGGTTTGCAATTCCTTTTCATTCATCACGCCCACCACGCGTTCGGCAATGCGATTCATATTTCGGTAACTGCCTTGCAATTTAAACGGAGGCTCGGTGCGATACGAATCGGCCTGAGCGGCGCTGCGAATGTAGGCGCGATTTACCTTTAGCACGACATCGCGGACCCGCAATAATTTGCGTACGACTTCGAACATCTCACGCACTTGATCCATCGACAAGTTGCTTTCCAACTCGATCCCTTCGAGCGAATCACGCTCGGCCGCACGAAGGATCGCTCGAGAATCTTCCATCGGAACCGTCGAGAGTGGAGCCAGGGTGCGGTTGCTGGTCAAACAATTCTCCAAGTAACTCATCTCGAACGCGTCGGCGGAATCGCCAATGATCTCACCGAGGTTATAAACGTCGGCGCGATTGGAGAGCATGTCGGGAATCTGGAAACGTTCCCCACTTTCGGTATAGGGATTTCCCGCCATCACGACCGCTACCCGACGACCGCGCAAATCAAACGTGCGAGTCTTGCCGTTACGAACCCCTTCAATCTTACGTGTCGCATCACAAAGCGAAATGAACTTCTGCAAAAACTCAGGATGAGTGTGCTGGATATCGTCCAGGTACAGCATCACATTGTCGCCCATTTCGAGCGCCAAATTCAGCCTTTGGATTTCTTCGCGAGCCGCTGCGTTAGGCGCTTCTGCGGGGTCCAGCGATGTCACGCCGTGACCGATCGCAGGCCCATTGATCTTCATAAAGACGATGCCCAGCCGATTGGCAATGTACTCCATCAACGTCGTCTTGCCGTATCCCGGAGGAGAGATCAACAGCAGCAATCCCATCCGATCGGTCCGCTTGTCCGCCCCGGCTGCGCCCATTTGTTTCGCGAGATTGTCGCCGATCATTGGCAAATAGACTTCATCCAACAAACGGTTGCGAACAAAGCTGGTCAAGACGCGTGGCTTGAACTCATCAAGTCGCATGTCTTCACGAGCGGCATCGAGCAATTGTGTTTTCGTTTCCTGCAACCGTTGAAATCTCGGCACGACATCGATTCGGTAGCCGCGAACACGGTCGAGCAATTCGTGAAAGTGCAGCGGCATCTCGCCTTTTTCGATCCGCGGGTGAGCTCCCGCCATCGACCCCAGCTTTTGAGCGACCGCAGCATCGACGACCGACATCGAGCCTACGCCGCCGCTTTGAACCAGCCAGGCAAACTCATCGAGGTACGATACCGAGGGATCCAATTCATTTGTTGTGGTGCGAGATTGCAAAAACGCCTCCGCCCAATTCCGCGCCAAAATAAACGTCGCCACAGGATCGGCTTGATTGCGTTTGATCGACACATCGAGCCACCTTTGGCGATCCGATGCTGGCAACGTTTCGGTGAACTCGTGATACAAGTCGGAGGCCCGTTTGCTGACCGCCGGCTGGTCCTCGGACGCAACCCATTGATCAAACAAGTAGTCAGCGATCCGTTCCTCGGTGACATGGTTAGAAAAGAGCGATCCCCAACGCGGTCGGTCCGAGGATGCAAGCTCCGCAAGCCGTTGGCGAAATTGCACCGCGGGCTTTGCGTTAGGATACGCCTTGGCGAGTTTGGCAAACCCACCGATCCACTCCCTCATCGCCTCGCTTTGTTTCGCATCCAACAATTTCGTATACCACAGCAACGAAGCCGCGCGCACCGAGGGCGAATGTCGTAGCAAACCAATCGAGCCATTGAGTTCGACGAGTTGGCTCAGAATCTTAATGGCATCGACATCGTGAACCCCTTTGGAATAGCCTTCCCTAAATCGCCCCGCAATCTGCGTTTGCATCCACTTCGCATCGATCGATTTCCGGTCGATGGCGTTGGTGGGATCGGCGATCATGTTTTCAAACAAATCGACGGCCAAGTATTCACCGCGATAGACATTAGGATCCTCGCTAACCAGCTCCTGATTCCAAAGATCTTTAGCCGCATCGAGGGCCTCGTCACGAAGCGGCTCAAAGAACTGAGTGCCGGTCAGATGCAAACAGATCTGCCCGCCGCGCAGCACCGTAGTCAAATCCAGCGGCTGCGTATTGACGGCGAACCGATGTCGCCCCAAGCGGATGACATCGCCGCCATCTTCGTAGAGATCTTGACGATCTTTAAGTTGTCGCGAGGCATCTTCGCGAATGGTTTTCAAGCGACTTTGCAGATCTTCGACACGAACGGCATCGCCGAGCTCTGTGAGCTGAGCGATAATGTCCCGCACCTTTTCGACCATTAAATCGCCAGCGAAATAGGCGGCCATTTCATCGCCCGAGGACATCGACCGGACGCGAGAATCAATCCCTTTGAGAATCCGATCGGCCGCCGAAGCCAACGACTCGGCGCGTCGGTTGCGTTTCTCCGTCCATTGGACTTTCCGCGACTCAAACGCCGCGTAGACCTCTTCACGCCGCTGAGCCAATTGAACAATAAATTCGTCGAACTCGGCGAACCGCCCTTCGAGTTCTTCGAGCTGGACCATCACTTTGGTCAAATATTCATCACACTTCTCGGCCGAGTCGATGACGTCCAAATATCCGGCGGTGGTTTGCTGCAGCAATTTCATCTGCGAGGCAAACTCCGCTCGCCCCTCGACACTGACGAGCTCGTTGATGCGTGCCTTCAACGAACTGCGGACGCGGTTGAGCGAGGCAAAAACGTTCCCGATGGCATCGATGATCTCGGTCCGCTTCGTCGCATCCTCGATCCGTAGATTGCTGACCGTTTCGGTCAACAACTCCAATTGGCTAGCCGACTCGTCGATCACCTCGCCTAGTTTCTTGGCTTCGGAAACCGTTTCCACCTGCTCGACTTGTTCCGCAGCCGCACCGACCTGAGTTTGATAAGAATCGAGCGATCCAGGCGTCAGCAAAAAATCGACACAGCGACGACTGAGTCGCTCGGAGCGTTCCGCCGTTGTGGATTCAAGCGTTTGCACGACATCTAGATCGACGTAGCGGAGCTCTTTGAGGGCCAAGGCGTGACCGCGTTGAAGCCGCAGCTTGGCGAGGAAATCAACAAAGCTCTCAATCGACTCGAAACGTCCACGCTCGATCTCTCGGACGAGCGTTTGCACATCTTGCTGGACCTGATTGATTTGTGTCTGCGTATCTCGACGGACCCGTACGACTTTTTCAAATTCGTCAACCGCAGCCGATGCCGCTTCGCGAATTTGTAGTAACGGTTCGGAAAGCTTCTCTGTCTCGGGTTTGTCGATCCAAAAATAACTATCCAACACATCGGACGCTTTCTTAACCAAGTCGACGTACAACCCATCGTAGCTATCGTCTTTGTCGATCAATTGAAGCAGTTCACTGCACTCGGCCATGCCGCGAACGATTTCCTTGTTCCCGATTTTGAACAACAGCGAATCAGTTTGATTCTCAGGAACAAAATTAGAACTCGTGAACGGCGTTTGCCAGACCTGGATGGCATGATGTTTTTGCGGTTCCGCTTGCGTCTTGAAACAAACCATCTCCCCCGCATCAAACAACGTTTGCCCGCTACAGACCAAGGGTGTTTCCACCGATTGGCGAATCAGGTTGTAACGCAATTGCACATACGTTCCCGTATCAGGATTGTAAAACAGGTAGAGAAAATCTTCACCGTTGGCTGCGGCGATCGTGCGTTGATAGCGCATGTCGCGGAGCCCATGATCGAACCGTTTACATTCCCCCGTTTGCAAATAGTAGCCGCCCGGAAAGATCAACCCTTGGTCACTGGGTAGCATCACGCACGCGTGCTCGATTTCATCGAGCCGGGTGGCTTGTTGAATCTTCCCATTGAAGACGATGTAGCGGGTCTTGGCCTCTTGATACGGACGCACTTTCATCAGTACGAGATTACCAACGATGGCATAGTGAATCTCGGCGTCATCGAGTTTTTGGTCGCGATGATCAACCGCCTCGGCATAAATGCCTTCACCGGAATCGGTGTTATTTTCGATTTTGACGGTTAAATCACCGCCGACGGTTTCGATAAAAACACGGTCATCGATCGAGATATGGGGATGAGTCCCATAATGGTGTTGGTCACGTGTCGTTCGCGTCCAAGTGAATTCGTGCTGTTGCGGATCACGCACCTCGTGCTCGCTACGATTGTCCAAATACTCAATCGAATCGGGAGTCACTCGCCATTTAAAACTCTTGATATCGCGTGGGTTCTTGCCAACGCGAAACACCATATGCAACATCGGACCGACGCGAAAGAAGCGAGCGAAAGCGGTGCCTTTGTAGAACCGGTAGAGTTCGTTGAAATCATTGGCGAAGCGTTTGTCGCCAATCAACTCGAGGGATGCTTGGTGAAATTGATGGTTCTCGAATCGATAGACCGAGAACACGTCGGCGAGCTCAATCTCGGATTTCAGCCCAAATTGAACGTTGTAGCCAAACAGAAACTTGTCACCGATCGAAACCAAGTCGCGAGGGATGCAATTATGAGCGGTGGTAACACGCTCGGTGGTAATCAACCGAGTTTCAATATTACCGAAGACTGCAGCCCGCTCTTCGTTCAGTTTGGAAAGTCGCCCACGAAGGTCGGACGACGCATCACGAAGTCGGTTGCGAAGGACTTCGTAGGTCCCGGCAGCAAGTGGAATGTCGGTCATGGCCGTCCCTTCGCAGTGAATTTCAATGGGAATCCCCCATCATGATTGCAACGCGCAGTGTATTCGCGGTAAAAGCAGGGTATTCGCGGTAAAAGCAGGGCGATCGCGGTAAAAGCAGGCGTTTTCCCCGTGAAATGGCAGGCACCTTTCCGGCGAAAAGAAGGCGCTTCCCAGGTAAAACGTAGGTCATGAAAGCCTCGTTTACAACTTCGTTCGCCGCCAAGCGGAGATCCCATCAGCGGCGAGGCAACGCGGGCATTTAGCCACACGTTTTCAGCACATCCGCAGTGATCCGGCGGCTATATCGGTTTAGTTTGTGATGGCCGGGACACCACCCCAATAGAAAACGGGTAAAGTCGGCCCAGGCGAAAGGGTACATCGCTCGCCACTCTAACTCCAACGCCTCAACGTCCACCTCCTTGCCCGTCGAGAGCAGCGATTGACGCAACGCTTGGAAATAACAATCCAAATAATCCGATTCACCACGCTCACACTCGGACTCGGAAAGGCAACTGCTAAGAAAGTAGGCGACATCTTTCATCCCACAGCCGGTACCGACGTATTGAAAATCGACGGCGGCCGCGCGAGTGCCATCCCCCGTGAAGCAGAAATTCGCGACCTTGGCATCTCCGTGAACGGCGGTCAAGAAGCGACATGCATTGAGTTTCGCGTCGATCGCCTCGGCGGCGTCCTTTAATGCCCCTGGTTCCATTGCGTGCCATTCGTCGCGGCGCGTGGCAAGATGCCAATACGTTCCCATGGGCCACAGTCCGGCCAGCGAATCGTGCAGAAAAACGGCATGAAAATGGGCCAACCATTTCAGCCCGACAAAAACGCCCTCTCGATCGAGACTCGACCGTCGCGATGCGAACCCCGCCGCATCGAGATCCTCTAGCACAAAGGCCCATTGGCCATCGAGCGAGCGAGCGGCGTAACAGTGGGGCACGCGACAGGCGTCGTCACAGCGGGCACTGAACTCTCGATACCAAGTCGACTCGACCTCGTAGGATAGCAGCTTGCGGTCATGCGACCCGCAGGTGTTCCAGCCACGCGGATGCGACGAGCCGCCCAAGCCACGCTGACCGCCCGAGACACCTTGGCTGAATGGCGGCGAGACGTGCTTGAGGATCACCGTTGCGGGCTGGCCCGAAGTGGCCCGATCATGAACCAGATTGACGCGAACGATTTCACCGTACCCGCTCCAGAGCGTCTGGATCGGCGACGTCTGAGCCACGGCCATCGCACCGGTGGATTGCAGAATCAGATCAATGAGTAATGGGTTCGATTTCATGAAAGCAAGGACGTCACCGCCGCAGCGTCCGATTTGGGTTCATTTCACGATCATTCGCACCGCAACAAAAACCGCCCCGTGGGCACCCAAGCAAGGGTCACAGGGCGGTGGATTGAACTCAAAGATTCCTGCGCAATTTGTCCCGTTAGAACATTTTTAATTTTGATGTGGTTCGTGTCGCCCTTGCGGCGGACCGCGTTCTTGCGAACGCAGCTACGGTTAGGATCCCACGTCAATTTTAAAATTGCTCTAGCTCTGTTGGAGCGCCGCGGCAAGCTGTTCGTAGGTGCGTTTGGAATCGATATTATTGCCGCGATTATCCAAGGCGATTTGATACAGATGTTGGCCGCATTCGGTGGGATATTTCCCAGTGACACAGGCGCGACACAAATGGTCTTCGGGCAACCCAATCGCGCGAGCGATCGCGTCAACCGGCAAATAACGCAGCGAATCGGCCCCCAAGTCATCGGCCAATTTCTGTTGAGCTTCATCCGTCAATTCGCCACCGACACCGAAGTACTTTGGTGCGATCAATTGATCGATTGTGCTCATGTCGATCCCGTAAAAACAGGGTGCGACGATGGGGGGACAGGCGACTCGCACGTGAATTTCTTTCGCCCCGCCGACTTCGCGGATACGGTCCAACAACACATTCATGGTAGTGCTGCGGACGATCGAGTCCTCGACCAAGATCACACGTTTGCCTTCGAGGACCTCCCGCAACGGGGTGTACTTCGCCGCCGCTTTGGCCTTCCTTGCTCCGCCCCCTTCGATAAACGTTCGGCCTGCGTAACGATTGCGAATCAGCCCTTCGCGACAGGGAATCGAGAGCTCAAATGCCATCGCATCGGCGGCCGCTTTGCTGGTATCGGGCACCGGCACAATGATCGTGTCCTCACTATTGAGCGGGACCCGTCCCAAGGCGCGTTCGGCGCGGGCTAATTCTTCACCGAGATGGGTGCGGCTGAGATAGACGCTGCGATCATCCAACGTACTGGCGACATTGGCAAAATAGATCCATTCGAAGAAGCAGTGCGCGGGCGATTTTTCTTCCGCGAAACGCTCAATTCGAAACCCGGTTTCCGGGTGAATGATGATCGCATGGCCGGGGGCCAACGATTTGATCTGGCTGTCCGAAAACCCGAGGTTCAACAAGGCCACACTCTCGCTTGCCGCAGCGAACAATGGACCTTCGTTGGCATAACACATTGGTTTGACCCCGAGCGGATCTCGCGCGACGATCATCTCGCCTTCCGCGGTCAACAACGCCAAACTGTAGGCGCCATCAAACCCGGCCGTCGCTTGCCGCAAAACATCGATCCAATCAATCCGCTCGGGACTATGGCTCAACAGACGACCGAACTCGTGCAAGATGATTTCGGTATCGGTGTCGAGGGTCAGATGATGGTCTCCGTCGGCGAGCAAACGCTCTTTCAACAAACCGTAGTTGGCGAGTTGTCCGTTGAAGCAAAAGCTAAACCATTTTCGTTTATGAATATGTTTACGCTCAAAGGGTTGGGCGTAGTTGCGATCGTCTTGGCCACAGGTGGCGTAGCGAACGTGACCGATCGCGGCGCGTCCGGCCAGATGCTTCATCAACGATTCGGACTTGGCACGATGGTTCAACCGAAAGACTTCGGTCACCGCCCCGACGTCTTTTCGCGTTCTCAACAGCGACGCACGATCGGGATCGTAGGTCGACATGCCGGCGGCCAATTGGCCACGATTTTGAATATCCAGCAGCATTCGCGGCAACAACCGCGAGATGTGGCGTGGTCCGTCGGAGGTGCACAGTGGGCTTCGCCCACGCCCCGACAGATGGTAAATGGCAGCAACACCACACTCGTGATGTAATTCGCTCATATCAGATGCTTCGTTCTGAGGAAGAAGAGAAGAGGCGGATGGGGGGCGAGGAAGAAGCATCGATTTTGAACCGTTTTCAAATCAATACAACTTCATCAAGTCTACACGAAATGTACGCTGGGCTTCCAAGGTCGTCGATTCCCCACGACAATTCAATCTTGGGGCGTTAACGAAGCTGGCCAATGTTTTCAGGTGAAAACCGCGGTGAAATCATTTTAACAGCCTAAAACAATCCTCCCTATGCTTTCCTTGCGACGGTCTTTTTAAGATCATCGTGCTGCTAATTCCCGTCACGCCAGCCTCGGAAGGCTGGCGTATCTTAAAATCAAAATGGATCGTTTTTCCGATGGACCAAACTGAAGCCACCTTAAAAGCGTACCGAAAAACCGCAATCGAAAATGCAAAATGCGTTGTCGTAAAGGTAGGAACGAGGGTCTTAACGACGCCTAGCGGTAAACTTGACCGCGATCGAGTCGCGAAACTTTCCGCACAACTTTGCCGAATTGCCGATACCGGACGCCAAACCGTCATGGTCAGCAGCGGTGCCGTGGGCGCCGGGGTTGGTAAGCTTGGACTTGCCAACCGCCCCAAGGGCATCTCTCAACTTCAAGCGGTCGCGGCAATCGGGCAAACCGACTTGATCCAAGCTTACGAATCAAGCATCGCCGCGGGCGGCCACCATGCCGCCCAAGTGCTGCTGACCGCCTCGGACCTGCGTCGCCGCAGTGGCTACTTGCATGTTCGCAACGCGCTGAGCCGAATTCACGACTACGGCGCGATTGCCATCGTCAACGAGAATGACTCGGTGGCCGTTCGCGAATTGATGACGACCTTTGGGGACAACGATCGGTTGGCCGCTCGAGTCGCCGGCCTCTTGAACGACACCTTGTTGATCATCCTTTCGGACGTCGACGGACTGTACGATGGCCCCCCTAGAGACCCGAAAAGTAAACGGTTGCAGGTGGTCCACGCGATCAACGACGCAGTCTTCAACTTGGCCTCCGACAAACTCAACAGCGTCAGCAAGGGAGGAATGACAAGCAAACTCGAGGCCGCCAAGATCGCGACCTCCCACGGCCACACCGCCATCATCGCTCCAGGCCATGACGATGAAGTGCTCGACAAAATTTTCGCATTGGAACCGATCGGAACCCTGTTCCCTCCGACCGAGAAAACCATCCGCGGTCGTCGACGTTGGATCGGTGGCTCCGCGAAAGTCGAAGGGATTCTGCATCTCGACCGCGGCGCCGTCAAAGCGGTTTGGGAAGATGGCCGCAGTCTATTAGCGGTCGGCATCCGGGTCGTCAAAGGAACGTTTCGGCGAGGAGCAGTGGTCGCGCTGCATGATCCCGATGGAAACGAAATCGCTCGTGGTCTAAGCAATTACCGATCGACCGAACTCGAGAAGATCATGGGCAAATCGAGCGACCAAATTGGCGACATCCTGGGGCATTGTCCGTATGAAAATGCGATCCACCGCGACAACCTCGTGCTGACTCGTAACAACGAGTTCACCTAGGAATCCCATTCGCCTTGAGCGCGATCGCCGCTGGGGACTCAACCGATCCGCAAGAAAAGGAGACGAGGAGCAGTCGCGAAGCAAGGCCACGACCTTCATCGCTTCTTCACATTTTCCACATCCGATATTCGCCAAGTTTTTACACAATCACCGCCGTGCTTCACGCTCAGGGGACACTCGCGATCGAGTGCTCTGAGATGAACGTTAGTGTATTGAATAAAAACCCTCGTTTTTGCGTTGGTGCCGACGATGACTTGGAAAGCGATTTTAGTAGGATCAATCCTCCGCATCAGCCTTGCCGCGATGCTCTTCAGCGACGCGGCTTTGAATGCCGCGTCGCCACAAATTGAATTGATTGGAAAACTGGCGATCCGAGGCGACCATCGAGACGCCACCGAGGACCAGCGGAAACTCGAAGACGGATCCCACGCCAACCAATTCGGAGGCCTCTCGGGAATCGAGTACCGTGGCACGGGCAACCGCTTCCTATTGCTGGCCGATCGCGGCGCCGGCGACGGCGCAGTGACCTATCACTGCCGCTACCACGAAGTGGAACTGGCCGCGGACCCGGCAACCGGGACCCTCTCGTTCCAACTCGAGTCGACGCACTTGCTGCACACGCTGGCCGGCGAACCGTTGGTTGGCTCGTCCGCAGCTCACCAGCAACACCAGCACAACAAAAACGCGAAACACGCCTGGACGGCGTTCGACCCCGAAGGCATTCGCCTACTCGCCGATCAATCATTGCTCCTTAGCGACGAGTACGGACCGCATATTGTCGTCGTCGATCCATCGGGACGAATCTCATACGAGTTCACCGTGCCCGATAAATTTCGCTTGCGCGAGCCCGAAAACGGCGTCGTCCAACAAGGGATTTACAGCAATCGTGGCTTGGAAGGCATCGCGGTGACGCCGAGCGGCAACCGCATGATCGCACTTCCCCAAAGCCCGCTGATCCAAGATGCGGTGATCGAAGATGGCAAATGTCTAGGGCTGAATTGCCGATCGCTGGTCTTCGACGGCAACCACAACTGCATTCGTGAAATCGTTTACCCCCTCGACAATCTCGCCAGCGGCACCAGCGAAATCTTGGCGATTGATGAGGAGCGACTCCTTGTGCTTGAGCGCGACAGCAAAGCGGGGCTGGAAGCAAAAACCAAAAAGATTTTCTTGATCGACATCGCCGGCGCCAGTGATGTCAGTGGCATCGAATCGTTGCCCAAAACCGATCTACCTGAGAACATTATCCCGGCAAAGAAAAGTCTGTTAATCGATTTGCTTGAGCCGAGATTTGGCCTGGGCGGTGAGAACGCGCACGAGAAACCCGAGGGACTTTGCTGGGGACCTCGCTTGGCCGATGGTCGTCGTACCCTCTGGGTCTGTTGCGACAACGATTTCGATGCCTCGATCTCGAGCGAAATCTACTGTTTCGCGGTCGACGGACTGGATCGCTAATGCGATTGCTGAGCCAAAGTTCAACAAGCCGCAGGTGAGTTTCGTCACAAAAAATGCACGCGGCGAAAAAGGCACGCGGCAATAGGCTAAGCGGCGTTGCGAAGGGCTTCGTCGCGCCGTCCCGCGACCTGCTCGCCGATCCAATTCGCAGCCTTCGCGGTCGCCCCGCCGCCCGCATGCTGACGTCGCAATTCGTCGATCGAGGCGAGCGTTTGTTGGTAGTAAAACTCGTCGTGCAGGAACGCGCCCACCGATTGCGTCAAAAATTCGACGGCGGGCTCCGTCGACCCCACGGAGATGAACTCGGGAAAAACCTTTCGAGGACTCATCAAATTGGGCAACGTGATCGAGTCTAACTTCACAACCATTTTCGCGAACGCATACAAGAATCGGCCGATCCGATACGTCACGGCGGCAGGCGTTCGCCGAGCCATCAACTCCAAACTCACCGACCCGCTGACCATCATGGCACAACGTGCCGCTTCGATGATTTCGCTTGTGCGGTCGACGTAAAACTCAATCGGCAACTCCGCATCCGCTGCGGTCAATTGGTTCCGGCACCACAAGCAGTGGCGATCCCGGTACGCGGCGACCAAGAATTTTGCATCAGGATCCGTTTTCGCCAATCGCCGGATCGACTCGAGCATGACCGGCCACGTGCGTTGGACCTCGTGAGTGCGCGACCCTGGCAACACCGCGACCAATTGATCCCCGTCGTCGCTTTGCTTTGCCAAGCGTGCGAGCAGATGCTCGTCAAGCTTGGCCGATGCCACCGCGTCAAAGAACGGATGCCCGACATAGGTGGCCGGAATATTGTGTTTGCTAAAGTAGGTTTGCTCGACCGGCAGCACCGCCAGCACATGATCGACAAGCCGTTTCATCTTCCGCACTCGCCACCCGCCCCAGGCCCATAGTTGGGGGGGGCAATAGTAGTAGACGGGAATCCCGTATTGCTTGGCACGTTTGGCGATATGCCAATTGAAACCTGGGAAATCAACAAGGACGACGGCATCGATCGTGCCGGTCTTGAAAATGGCTTCAGCCTGATCGACAAAGCGAAAGAACTCGCGCAGCTTTGGCAAAACCTCCAAAATCCCCACGACCGCATGCTTGGTCAGATCGAGCTCCAATTCACAGCCCGCCGCCTGCATCGATTCGCCGCCGAATCCAGTCGTCTGAATCTCGGGGTAAGCCTGTTTTAGATGGGTGATGAGTCGAGCCGCATGCTGATCACCACTGGGTTCCCCAACAGAAAAGAAGATGCGTTTGGACATGTCTTCGGGTGGGTTATCGCTAAGAGGTTGTCACTTGAGAGTCGTACGTCTCGGTTCTCAGCATGAATAGCTAGAAAATTACGAGTTGAACGTCAATGTGAGTTTTGCTGCTGGCGAGGCCGATCGAGCGACTTGGGTGACACAAACGTGGCTTGAGGACCGAAAACATCAATGCCATGAACGCAAAAAAAAAACGACCCGGACAGGGAAATTCCCCGACCGGGTCGTTTAGGTCACGTCTTATAGCTCAGTGGGCTACCTTTGTAAGCATTTTTCAGCGAACGTAGCTTGCACTGGCTTGAATGACGCGACGCTTGCTGGTCACGCTAGCACTTGGATCAACGATCGGTGCTGGTGGCATTGGAGCAGCTTCGACTTCAGGAGCAGCAACGGGGGCCGCTTCGTAAGGAGCGTGAGGAACCGAAGCTCCACATCCGCATCCGCTGTCGCAGATGCTGTCGCAGCCGCTGTCACAACCTTTTTTGCAACCGAGGTTGCGAACGTTACCGAACAACTTGGTCAAAAGACCAGGTCGTTTGATTCCGCATCCGCTGTCGCAACCGCTGTCGCAAGATGCAACTTCGCATCCGCCACAAGCGGGGACTTCGCAGCCGCTGTCGCAGCCCAAGTCACAACAGGCTCGTTTGCCAGAGAACATTTTCGAGAGCAATCCGCCACGGCTCTTGCCGCAAGGATCGCAAGGGGAATCGCAGGTGTTGACTTCGCAACCGCATGCTGGCTCACAACCACGCTTCAGAAGACCGAGACCGATCTTCGAACCACATGATGGTGTTTCGAAACCACACGATGGCTCTGCACATCCGCCACAGGCAGGTGCTTCGCAACCACAAGCGGGTTCCGCACATCCGCAAGCGGACTTGTGACGACCGAGCAAGCCCAAACCGAGCTTCGATCCACAAGCGTTTGCTTCAATGCCACAAGTCGGTTCAGCACACACAGGTGCTTCGCAACCGCATGCTGGCTCGCCAACAAGCAGGCCGCGGCCCGCTTTCAGCAATCCACATCCAGATTTTTTGCAACCGCATGCAACCGCTTCGCTGCCGCATGCTGGTTCTACTGCACAACCACAAGGGCTGTCACAGTCGTATGTTGGTGCATCGCAGCAGCTCGTCGAGCTGCCACAGCCTTTAACGCCAAGCATCCGATCCAAAAGATCGAATCCAAAGCTTTGGCTACAAATTGAACTACCCAATACGAGGGTCAAAGTTAAGATTGTCCGCTTCATTGGAGCCACGTCTCCCTTTATGCCATTTTCTGCGGGTTGTTGGTCGGCATTTCATTGTTGATGAGTGAGATCATTCCTCATTCAGGCAAGGCGAGGTCCAGTCGTCGAACGAAGTCGCCGACGAGTACACCTCGTCACTTTTTCAACACGCCCTAACGGTTCGGGTGCGAGCACCCGGCCCGCCGACTTCGTTAGCTTGTTGTGATCCTGATTCCCATCCCGGTGGATCAAACGTGAATTTGATTCCGCGAGATGACTCGGAAGACCCCTTACTCTCAATTGGGTCGAAATACCTTTTCGCCTCGACATCCGATATCGAAGCCTTCTATTTTGCCTCGCCAAACTTGGCCTCACACTCGTTGGTGTGAAGCCTTCATTAGCGGGACACTAACGATATCGGCGCAAGCGGGGGCAATAATCAGTGATCCACTTGATTTTCATGCGCTTGGAAAGCTTTGACGACTAGGCAAAAACGTCCTTCTCTTCCGAGAACAACGACTGTGACCCTTCTGCGCATGGCATCTTGGGCACGATCGGTATAAACTGAGGTAAATGAGCGTAGTTTCCGCTAAATTCAAACTACGACTCACCCCGTTTTGACCTTCCCCCCCGGTGTTTTGCCGACCACCCGCGCTTCCCCACCACCCCAAACGAATTTTGGTTCGAGATCCTTCCTTGGTGAAACCAAGGGTGGACCAAGCACCCCCTGAACCAAAGCCCCATTTGCGTTCAACGTCTATCTTTACACGTCACCCTTTTCGCAGCTCCCGACCGACCGCAGCAAACGAGTCCTCCCCTTGAACCGAGCAAAAACGGCCCCCCAACTCGTCGATCTGACCGCATTACCTGCGGTCGCGTGCCCTTGTGGCACCGCCCGTCGGGCGTTTGAGGATCGTCCCGAGTTTCCTGGTACGGTTCATCTAACGGAAATCACGACCGCTGCCCGCACTCACTATCACAAGGAGCACAGCGAGGTTTACGTCATACTGGAATGCGAAAGCGATGCGGCGATTGAACTCGATGGCACCCTCCACCCGGTTCGTCCCTTAACTGCTATCCTGATTCCTGCGGGTGTTCGCCACCGCGCGGTAGGGGAAATGAAGACGATCATCCTCAGCACCCCTAACTTTGACGCCGGGGACGAACACTTTGACCAAGAAAAACCTTCGAGCCAGTAAATCACGGTCATCGGTGACCACCGCAGAGCTGAACTCGGAGACTAGAATACGAACGAGAGCCTTTTAAACTGTCAGCGCGAGTCGTCGCAGGACACGAACAATCACACGACCTTCCCTCACGAGAGTTTCGATGCAATCCCTGTTTCTCATGCCATCGCTTTTCCGAAAGAGTTGGTTTGCCGGTTCCTTGCGAGCCCTGCTGCTCTTTGCCATTGTTGTGATCTGCTTGCCCGCCGCGCCAGCCCAGGCTGACAACGCCGGATGGCCTTATTGGCGTGGCCCGCATTACAACGGCTCCGCTACGGCAACCAACTTGGCCGAAGATTGGGATCCCGATGGGGGCGAAGGTAGCAACGTGCTCTGGAAACGGGACGACATCGGGGGCCCCTGTACCCCAATCGTGATGAATGAACGGCTTTACACGATCCAGCGATCGTTGCCAGGGACCCGCCGGGAATCGGAGAAAGTGGTTTGTCTGGATGCCAAAACAGGCGAAACGCTCTGGGAAAATCAATACAACGTCTGGCTTTCGGATGTTCCAGCTGAGCGCATTGGTTGGAGCAGTGTCGTCGGCGACCAGGAAACCGGGAACGTTTACGTCCTGGGTGCCTGTGATATTTTCCTCTGTATCAATGGAGAAACCGGCGAAACGGTGTGGCAGATTCCGCTGCACGAACAATTCGGAATGCTCAGCACCTACGGCGGACGCACCAACTTTCCCATCATTCACGAAGATCTCGTGATCATTAGCGGGATCATCATCAACTGGGGCGAGTTTGCCAAACCCAACCACCGCTTGCTGGGCTTTGACAAACGCACCGGCAAAATCGTCTGGTTCAGCGGCACACGTGATTTGCCTTACGACACCACCTATTCGGCTCCAAGCTTGGTCACGATCGATGGCCAACGGCAATTGATCATGGGTGCGGGTGACGGTGCGATTTGGGGATTCCAGCCTCGCACCGGCAAACCGCTATGGAATTTCCCGTTTTCACGTCGTGGCATCTATGCCACGCCGCTGGTCGTTGGCAACCAAGTCTTTGCGGCTCATAGCGAAGAAAATGTCTCGGGAAGCGCGATGGGTGCCATCGTCGCACTGAACATCTCGGGCACCGGCGATGAAACCAAGGCCGAAGAGGTCTGGAAACGCGAAGAAGTGGTCGCGGGTTACAGCGAGCCTGTGTTTGTCGATGGTCGCGTCTACTTGGTCGACGATCGCTGCAAAATGTGGATTTTTGACGCCGAGACCGGTGAAACGATCGTCGAACGCAAGGCGTTTGTCGGCAGCCGCCAACGTAGCTCGCTGCTCTACGCCGACGGCAAAATCTATGTGCTGACCGAAAATGGCCGCTGGGCTGTGGTCAAACCGACCGAAGACGGCTTCGAAGTACTCAGCAAGGGACGCGTCGATAACGCCGACTTCGCCGGGTCCCCGATTGTCGCCGATGGGCGGTTGTACTTCCCCAGTTCCAAGACGCTTTACTGTGTCGCCACCGAAAATGGCACGCAAGCAAGCGTCGATATGGCCAGCTCGATGGGCGACGAGACTCCACTTGCGGAAAACCCCGATGTGGCTCAGATCTTGGTCGTTCCCGCTGAATCGGTAGTCGAGCCAGGCAAACAGATCGAATTGAGCACCCGCCTTTTCAATCGTCTTGGCCAGTCGTTGGACGTTGACGCCGACATTACGTATGAAGTGCAGGGTGCCGGCAAGATCGAAGGCTCCACCTTCACCGCCAACGCCGACGCCTCTCATACCGGCGTGGTAATCACCGCCAAAGCGGGAAACGCAACCGGAACCGCTCGCGTTCGCATCGTCCCCCCGTTGCCATGGAAGTTTACCTTCGATGAATTGAGCGATCCCCCGCTGTCTTGGGTCGGGGCTCGTTATCGTCACGTGATTCGTGACGTCGATGGATCGCCAGCCCTGGTAAAAATCTCGACGATCCCTAAGGGAGCTCGGAGCCGTTCATGGATGGGGCCAAGCGAACTTTCAAACTACACCATCTCGGCCGATGTCCGCGGAGCGCGCAGCAACGACAAACTGCCCGATATCGGTTTGACCGCGCAAGGATACGTGATGGATTTGATGGGCCAGAGTCAACAATTGCAAATCCGCACCTGGTCGGCTCAACTTCGGATGGCGGAAACGATCCCCTTCGCTTGGAAGGAAAACACTTGGTATCGGATGAAGTTTCAAGCGGAGATCGAGAGCGAGCCCCCTGCACAAGTCGCCATTTTGAAAGGCAAAATTTGGCCGCGTGATGAGCCGGAGCCCAAAGAATGGACGATCACGGCTCGCGACGAGTCCCCCAACTTGAACGCGAGTCCGGGGCTTTACGGAAATGCCAAGGATGCAGAAATCTACATCGACAACGTCGATGTGACTGCAAACGAATAGCACACTTCCCACACTTCACTAGAATGAAGACGCGGCGCTCGCGAAGACACTCGCGAGCGCCACACCTCTCCCTCCCGAAAAACACTCTCGCTCAAAAACTTTCTTCGTTATGAAAAAGACTGAATTGTCCGCATGGACTTTGATTTTCGGTGCTACCGTTTTTGGCAGTATCACCTCCGTGCTACTAAGCGGTTGTAAACCACCTGAAACGCCTGGCTCGATCGAAATCACGACCGAGGACCTTGAGCTTGATTTCGATCAAGGCGAGATTGAGTCGAACAATACGACGACCGGTGTAGCCGAAACGCCCGCCGTCGAGATGCCTGCGGCTGAAACGCCCGCTACTGAGAAACCCGCTGCGGAAGCACCAGCTACTGAAACGCCTGCGGACGCAGCTCCCGAAGTAAAAATGTCCGCCGAGAAGGCTCCTCCGGCAACGAAGCCTGCCGCGGTCGAGCCCGCCGCCGCCGAGCCTGCCGCTCCGGAGACAAAAGCCGCCCCGCCGGAGAAGCCCGCCGAGAAGACTTCGAGCAAGCCAGCCTCGGCCGAGTCAAGTCTCGTTGCCACCAAGGCCGATGCGAGCGAAGCAGTCGCATTGAAAGCGATCCTCAGCAGCGGAGGCGATTGGCCTCAGTGGGGTGGAACACGTTTGCGAAACAATGTGCCTAACGTTACCGGGCTCCCTGAATCATGGAACATCGGAAAGTTTGATCGCAAAACGGGTGAATGGGCCAAAGAGCAAGCGGAAAACATTCGCTGGTACGCCAACTTGGGCAGCCAAACCTATGGCAACCCGGTGATTTCGGGCGGCAAAGTGTTTGTGGGAACCAACAACGGTGCGGGATATTTAAAACGCTATCCAGCGACGGTCGACCTTGGCTGCTTGCTCGCGTTTGACGAATCCAACGGTGAATTCCTTTGGCAACACAGTAGCGAAAAATTGATCACCGGCCGCGTCCATGACTGGCCACTGCAAGGCATTTGTAGCGCCTCGTTGGTCGAAGGAAACCGGCTTTGGTTCGTGACCAGCCGCGGCGAAGTCCGCTGTGTCGACACCGAAGGTTTTCACGACGGCGAGGACAATGGTCCGGTCAAAGACGAAGTCGTCAATGTGGCCGACATCATGAACGCGGGGCCCGGCGCTAAACCTTACGCCGACACCCTCGCTGCACTGGGCGAAGGAAAACTGTCCGACGCTGCGAAGCAAGCCCTCGATACCGCTGGCGAACCGCTCGCAGGCGAAGCAACCTTAAAAACATTGACCGAAGGCAAAGTCTGGGCCGCGACGGGCAACTTTGGCGGCGTAGACCGCACGATCACCATCAAAGCGATCGGCCCCAAATTGATGTTCACCAAAACGCTCGGCGTCCATGACAAACGGGATGCCGACACGCTTTGGGTCTACGACATGATGAGCGAATTGGGGACCAGCCAGCACAACATGGCCTCGTGCAGTGTGACCAGCTACGGAGACTTGCTGTTTGTCAACACCAGCAACGGGTTGGACGAATCGCACCTGAATTTGCCTGCACCCGATGCAGCCAGCTTCATCTGCTTGAACAAAAACACCGGCGAACTGTATTGGACCGACAACGCCCCAGGAACCAACATTCTTCATGGACAATGGTCCAGCCCGATGGTGGCGGAATTTGACGGGGTTCCTCAAGTCTTGTTCGCTGGCGGTGACGGCTACTTGTACAGCTACAAAGCCGATCAAGGCAAAGACGGCAAGCCCGAATTGCTTTGGAAATTCGATGCGAACCCCAAAGAAACCAAATGGATCCTCGGCGGCGAGGGAACTCGCAACAACATCATTGCGACTCCGGTTGCCTACGACGGGTTGGTCTATGTAGCGGTCGGACAAGACCCCGAGCACGGTGAAGGAGAGGGCCATTTGTGGTGCATCGACCCGAACAAGCGTGGTGACGTGTCGCCGCAGTTGGCGGTGAAGATCGAAGACGACGGGACGCGAACCCCGATCGCACACCGTCGCATTCAAGCGGTCGATCCGAAGGAAGGCGAAGCGGCGATCGACAATCCCAACTCGGCAGTCGTTTGGCACTACACCATGGCGGACCAAAATGACGACGGCGAGTTCGACTTTGAAGAGAAGATGCACCGCAGCTGTGGAACGGTCGCGATCAAGGACGACATCCTCTACATCGCCGACTTCTCGGGATTGGTTCACTGCTTAAACGCCAAACCCACCGACGAGGGAATGCCAACGGTTTACTTTACCTACGACATGTTCGCCCAAAGCTGGGGCAGCCCGCTGATCACGGACGGACGCGTCTTCATCGGCGATGAAGATGGAGATGTCGCGATTTTCGAATTCGGTCCGGAAAACAAAGAACCGCTCGAAGAAATCAATATGGGAACGAGCGTTTACAGCACCCCGGTCGCTGCCAACGGAACCATCTATATCAGCACCAAGGACAAATTATTCGCGATTGGAAAAATCGAGGAATAATTGAAAAGCCCGAGGACTGAGCCTGCACCGCAGCAAACGGGACTCCCGATCACTGCGGTGCGGGAGACCGTTGCCATGATAAAATCGCAGCCGATGGTAAAATGCCGATGGTAAAATGAGGGCGCCTGCGATTTTCAATTGAGCAAACGCTCCGCAGGCGGTCGACTCCCTTCGTATGCCTTTCGCCGCGAGGCCGGATGATTCACCGGACAACTGGTTCTTGCGGCAAACCGTTTCGTAACAGGGGGTTGCGCGAGCGATTTTTAAAATGCGGTGCGTTTTACACCCCGAATCATCCGCGAGGGCCCCAATCAAGATCGATTTTCCCTCGCTGACGCGTCAGGTAATGAAAAACGTCAAAACTTACGTGTCGGGTCGTGGATCATCCCGGCTCGGTTGTGAATCCGCTCAGCCCGCTTGCCGTCCCCTACGACATAGCTACCCTCTTAGGCTTGAATTGCCGGTAACCTCGCCGTGCGAACGCCGCTTCGATCGAAGCAGGGTTTCGCTCGACGCAGGAACTACCGTAAAAAGACTTGCATATAAATTGGTTTGATGATGTCTAAGCTGCTTGTGGATTGCGGAAATTGCGGTCCCGACTTCAATTCGATTCGACGAATGGTCTCGTCCAACTTCAAAGCTTCGGTGGTTCAAACCCACGGGCTCGAAGACACGCTCGAGGCTCTCCGCAATCGCAAGGTCGATTTGGTCACGGTCAATCGCAAGCTTGATCGCGACTATTCGGACGGAATTGAAATTTTGAAGCAAATCAAAGCCGATCCCGAGGTGGGATCGGTCCCGGTCATGCTGGTGACCAATTACGACGAACATCAACAAGCATCCATTGATGCAGGGGGCGTGCTCGGTTTCGGGAAGCTGTCGATCGATGAAACGAAGACGCGTGAGCTGCTTGAGCCTTATCTGAGCGAGTAAAACGATGACAGGTCCATTCCGAAAACTACTTTCCGCAAAAATCCATCGCGCCACCGTTACGGGGGCCGATGTCGATTACGAAGGAAGTGTAACGATCCCCCCCGAGTTGCTTGCGGCCGCAGGGATCTTTGCCTACGAGTCGGTTCACGTCTGGAACGTGACGCGTGGCTCCCGTTTAGAAACCTATGCGATCCCGGGAACGCCAGGCTCGAATGACATTTGCATGAACGGAGCGGCGGCTCATTTGGTGCATCCCGGCGATCAAGTCATCTTGGCGACCTACACCTTTGTTCCCGAAGACAAGGTAGCCGAACATCGTCCGCGATTGGTTTTCGTTGACGCGCAAAACCAGATCAAACACTTGGGGCCCGAAATTGCGGGGCCACAACGCCGCGACGCATCCCCAGACAACGGGCCAGCCCCAGACAACGGGCCAGCCCCAGACAACGGGCCAGCCCCAGACAGCAAAGCGGTCGAAACCGCAAAGGGTTGCTAGGTGCCACACGCGACCGGCATGCTTTCCATCGCAATCCTCGTCGGTCTAGCCGCGGGATGTCTACTGGGAGTTCAGCCCAGTGCCAATGGCTCGCTCGGCAAAGCGCTGGCCCATCCCTACCAAGCGGCTTTGATCTCGTTTGCGGTGGGCACGGCACTGCTATTGATTCTGTGTCTTTTTGCCGGCGTTTTCCCTCCGACATTTAAATCAACGCCGGGGCAATTACCATGGTGGGTCTGGTCCGGAGGCGCGATCGGAGTGGTCGTCGTCACGACCTCTCTGTTTTTCGTTCCTCGCGTGGGATCGGTCCCTTGGTTTGCTGCCATCATGACAGGACAAACCTTGGCGGCTATTTTACTCGATCACTTTGGTTGGATGGGCAATCCGCAAGCCGACGCATCGCCACTTCGACTATTAGGAGTCGCGTTGTTGGTCACAGGCGTGTTGGTCATTGCCCCAGCCAAACGCAGTGAAAACACAGCCAAACGCAGTGAAAACACAGCCCAACGCAGTCAAAACACGGGGCAACGCAGTGAAAACACGGCACCTCCCAGAGAAAATACCGCCCCACGCCTCGTAGAAGCGGGCCAACGGAGTGAATCAGCGACCCCGCTTTCGAGCGAAACCCAGTCGTTGCCGAGCGTCGAATCAACGAATTTCCGGTAAACGCGGGATAATCGTTACGAACTACGGTTGAGGCAAAACTGAGCGAAAACTATTTTATGGCGATCCCCAACGCGTCAATGACCGGAAAATGAAGTACCGACAACTCGATAAAATCACCTCCCTTGAACCCGGAGTCCGAATCACGGCAGAGCGAACGCTGCACGCCGATGAAGAGTACTTGCTGGATCATTTCCCACGCTTTCCCGTGATGCCAGGGGTGATGATGCTCGAATCGCTGCATCAGGCCGCGATTTGGCTGATCCGCACGGGAGACAATTTTGAAAGCGCGTTGGTGCTCTTAAAGGAGGTTCGGGGGGTTAAATTCGGCGACTTCCTGACTCCTGGCGAAACCTTGCAGATCACCGCCGAAGCGATCAAAACCGACGGCGACCTGACCACCATCAAGGCCACCGCCCAGAAAGGGGGGCGAACCACCGTTTCGGCTCGTCTGGTGCTGCAGCGGCGTTCTTGCAATGATCCAGAACGCCTGCAAACGGACGAAGACGTCCGCAACCGGGCCAAAAAACAATTTGACGAACTATTCGGTCCTATTGCGCTCATTCCAGCTAAAGCAGCGAGCTAAGCTTGAACGAGAATAAGCTTGGACCGACAACGATGTCGCCTTGAGCGACCTCAATACAAAACAACTAACGCGTCGAATTGCGACGCATCCCTCACGACCATTTTTGTGCACCGCCCTTAAAGGATTCCCCGATGGCACTTTCCCAAGAAGAAATTTTCGAAAAAGTTCAAGAAGCCCTGATCGACGCTTTGGGCGTGGACGATGACGAAGTGACACGCGAAGCGACTTTGGTCGGCGACTTGGGTGCCGAGTCAATCGACTTTCTCGATATCGTCTTCAAGCTTGAAAAAGCGTTCGACATCACGATCCCCCGTGAAGAATTGTCGCCCGAAGACGTTTTGACTAACTCGGAATACGTCAAAGACGGCGTCGTGACCGCCGAAGGCATGGCCGAACTGAAGCGACGTATGCCTTGGGCCGACCTTTCGGAGTTCGAAAAGAACCCGCGCGTCCAAGACTTCGGCAACTTGTTGACCGTTGGTGACCTGTGCAATTACGTCGAAACCAAGGTCGGAGCCTAGTCCCCCATGCGTTGGTTTTGGATCGATCGATTTACCGAGTTCGTCAGCGGTAGCCATACGAGCGGCATTAAAAATGTCTCGCTCGATGAGGAAGTCGTGGACAAATACTGCCCCGGCTTTCCCGTGCTACCTCCGACGCTCGTGATCGAAGGCATGGCTCAACTTGGCGGCATTCTGGTTTCGGAACACTTTGGTTTCGAAAAACGATGCGTGTTAGCCAAGGTGGGCAAGGCGATCTTTCATCAACCCGCGCGGACCGGCGATCAACTGCGGTATGACGTCAAAGTGGAATCGCTCCAGGAAACCGGAGCGACCGTGACCGGAATCAGCCATATCGGCGAAACATTGCACGCCGAGATCGATCTGATGTTTGCCTTCCTCGACGAAGATCGCTTCAATACCGGTCCCCTTTTCGGACCGGGCGACCTAGAATCGATGTTACGATTGATGAATTTTTTCCATGTCGCCGTGAAACCCGACGGAACCCCCGTTCCGGTCTACGAGAATCTCTAAGACCGCCGACGTTGCCCTCCCCATTCTTTTCTCGCTTTCTCTCCTCAACACCAAAGGTCTCCCCATGCGTCGCCGAGTCGTCGTCACTGGTATCGGAATGATTAACCCGATGGGCCATGACGCCGCGACCGTATGGTCGGGTCTCAAGGAAGGTAAAAGCGGCGTCGCCAAGACCACGCTGTTTGATGCCAGTGGCTTTCCCACTCAGATCAGTGCCGAGGTCAAAAATTGGGACGTCAGCAAAGTCGGAGAATCGATCGAACAATGGGAAAACCGAGGTCGCCACACCCGCTTTGCAATCGGGGCTGGTAAACAAGCGATCCAAGACAGTGGCGTGATGGACTCGATCTCCGATCCCGTTCGCTTTGGTGTCTACATGGGCAGCGGCGAAGGCAACCAAGACTTCCAAACATTCAGCCGCATGATGTCAGCGGCGCTTGCCAACGGCACTTACGATGCCGCGAAGTTTGTCGGCAAAGGACTCGAGCTGCTCGATCCTGCCAAAGAACTCGAGCAAGAACCGAACATGCCCGCGGCTCACTTGGCGACGATGTTCAATGCCCAAGGCCCCAACCTGAACTGCTTGACCGCTTGTGCCGCCAGCAGCCAAGCGGTTGGTGAAGCAACCGAAATCATCCGCCGCGGCGATGCCGACGTGATGCTCGCCGGCGGAACGCACAGCATGATCCATCCGCTCGGCGTGACTGGATTCAATCTGCTGACCGCGCTGAGCGAAAGTAACGACGAACCGACCAAGGCCAGCCGTCCATTTGACCGTTTACGAAACGGCTTCGTGTTGGGCGAGGGATCGGCAATGGTTGTGCTCGAAGAACTCGAAGCTGCCAAACGTCGTGGGGCGACGATCTATGGCGAAGTCGCCGGTTACGGAACCACCGCCGATGCGTACCGCATCACTGACATTCCACCGGATGGCCATGGCGGGATCGCGGCAATGCGAATGTCAATCGCGGACGCTGGATTGACCCCCAACGATATCGGTTACGTTAACGCACACGGAACCAGCACCACGGTGAACGACAAAGTCGAAACCAAAGCGTGCAAAGAAGTGTTCGGCGAAAACGCAATCAACACTCCCGTTAGCAGCACCAAGAGCATGATGGGACACCTGATTGCCGCGGCCGGCGTGACCGAAATGATTGTCTGCTTGATGGCGATTCGCGATGGAGTGTTGCCACCGACGATCAACCAAGAAAACCCCGATCCCGATTGCGACTTGGATTACATTCCTAACGTCGCTCGCGAAGCCAATATCCGCTACGCACTGAACAACAGCTTTGGCTTTGGCGGACAAAACGTCACGCTCTGCCTGAGTCGTTTCGACGGTTAGCAATGGGGTTCGCATTGATTCCGAGGTAACGGAACTTGCCAAGAGTTTCGTTCACGCTCGGATCGCCGAGAACCTTGACGACTTTCGCTAAACAGGTAGGCAGGAATCTTCGGTAGATTAGCCGTTTTGGCGTTAGTCAAGGGTTAAGCGGTTCAAGCGGGGCTAACGCCCAAGCGGCTAATGGGATTTCACCCAATCATTTCTGCCTCTCTGCTTACGACCTCACAACGACCTGGGAGCGTGCAACCATGAACGAATTCACCGATTCGGAACTGGCGGCTTTTCTGGACGAGGCGTTACCGGCCAATCGCAGTTCGGAACTTGAACAAGCGTTACGCAGCGACACCTCGCTACGCAAACGGTTGACCGAGATTCAAGGACGCGAGGCCGCTGGGCTGCACACGATTGCGGGAATTTGGCGACGCGAACGATTGTCGTGCCCCTCACGTTCGGAACTCGGCCAATACATTCTTGGCACGCTGGATACCGAACCGAATGATTACATTCGGTTTCATCTCGACGAGGTCGGTTGTCGCTATTGCCAAGCCAACTTGCTGGATTTGCAAGAAGCGGCCCAGGATCAGTCTCAACCGGTTGTCCGCCGCAGTCGGTTCTTTCAAACCAGTGCCGGCTACCTGCGAAAAGAATAGCGAGGGCACTACACCTCGCGATTACCTTCCCATTTATCCGCGGGTTGCCGGCACCCCCATTACGCCGCATGGTGCATCATTTGTTCGAGACGATCGAGCGTGGTGACCATTTGGTTCCACTCGTTCATCACTTCGAGCGTCGACATCACCGCGGCATCGCTGCGATCAAAGCCTCGTTCGCTGATCGTGATCCGTTTGGCCAACATGATCACGGTGCTCATTACCGAGCCGTCATGATCGGATTTTGAATGCGAAAACTCGTCATCGACGGGTAAAACTTGCTGCATCGCCTCATGGACAGCCCAAATTGCAGCTTTGCGGCTCGATTCTGCCTGAACAACGGTACGCAAATTTCCGGATTGAACGTAAAACTTAGCCATGATCAAACTCCGCGAGATGTTTTGTGTTTTTTAATTTGAAGAGGTGCCGCTTTCGGCTACTTACTTCATCGCATCCGCGGTGACACGTTAGGTCAAAGCGCAACAAAAATTTCAAAATGGTGGAATAGGCGTCCAGCCTGTCATCCGGTTGACGTTAGAGGACTTCGTATCGTCGCCGGGCGTCCGTGCATTTGGACGTCGGCCGACACGTTGTCCTGCTGCAGCGAAATTTAGCTTCCGCCTCACGCGTTTTCTGTCAAGATTCAGCATTCCGTCGACCCCCGATTTCCAAGAGCAACTCAATGTCTAACGCGACGACTGGCGACTCGTTCGATGTCATCATCGTGGGTGCGGGGCTGGCCGGACTCTCCTGTGCCGTCAAGCTTGCCGAAGCGGGTCGATCGGTCACAGTGATTGAAGCGAGCGATCGCGTCGGAGGCCGTGTCCGTAGCGACCACATTGAAGGCTACACGCTCGACCATGGTTTCCAAGTGCTGTTAACCGCCTACCCGGCCTGCCGTGAACTGTTGGACTACAAGAAACTCAACTTGCGTCACTTTTCACCTGGCGTACTGATCCGTCAAAACGGTCACTTCGAGATCCTTGGCGATCCCTGGCGTCGGCCTCACGAAATCCCCGCGACCGTCAAGAATTCTGTTGGCTCTCTGGCCGACAAATGGCGAATCTCGAAACTTCGCAGCGCCTCTCATGCGGACTCCCTCAATGGCCTCTACACACGCGATCAAACGAGCACGATCGAGCGATTAATCAACGCGGGATTTTCCGACCGCATCATCGACCAATTCTTTCGCCCTTTTCTAGGCGGCGTGTTCTTGGACGAATCACTCGAAATGCCCAGCCGGATGTTGGAGTTCGTCTTCCGCATGTTCAGCCAAGGACGCGTTTCGATTCCTGCGGGCGGGATGGCCGAAATCCCACGTCAACTCGCTGACCGACTGCCACGCGGCACCCTGCAACTGAAAACCACCGTCGCGAGTCTTCGGCAAGGATCCGTTGAACTGACCGACGGACGCAACCTGAGTGCCAATCAAATCGTGATTGCCACCGAAAGCAGTGCGGCGGCAAGCCTGCTCGACGATGAATCGTTTGACACCGAGTGGTCCGGTACCACGACGGTTTACTACGGCGCTGACCAAGCACCGACGAAGCGGCGACGATTGCTGTTACGAGGCGATGAACCAGGCCCAGTCCAAAGTGCGATGGTGATGTCCAATGTCGCATCCAACTATGCCCCCAAAGGACGGCACTTGATCTCGGTCAGCACGACGCTCAGCCAAAACGAAGCCCCGGATCAATTGGACGCATCCCTTCGCAAACAATTGACTCAGTGGTTTGGCGATCAGGTCAGTGGGTGGAAACGGCTGCAAATCTACCATGTGCCCTTTGGGCTGCCTAAGTTAACGCTCGACCCAGTGATGCAGCCCATCGCAACAGACCGCGAAGGCGTGTTTGTGTGTGGCGATCACCGGGAAACGCCCAGTATCCAAGGCGCGATGAACAGCGGCCTGAGGGTCGCCCAGGCGATCTTGCGTTAGCGTCTTGTGCCGCCATCGCTAATTAGATTCGACGTCAATCTAGCCGTATTGCAATGCGGGGATAGGCTTCCAGCCTGCCATGGCAAATACGCACTTCGTAGCGAAACTCGCCAAGCGTTTCGGATTGGGGGGCCAAGGGCGGACGAAAGTCTTCACGACTTTTGCTACGAGAAGACAACAGGCAGGATTAATTATTGAAATACCGATGACAGGCAGGATGCCTATCCCACGTTTTGATCGCAGAGCGATCAACGACTTTCTTTTCGGCGCTGGTACAATATGCAATGGATGATCACGAATCCGTTCGTGGTGTTCCTTCCTCGCTACAGTGTGGAGCCCGATGACCATGCCCGAATCGCCATTGTCGGAATTCGATTGGAAATGTCAGCCTCAGGCGGCAATGCTGATCGATCAATGGACCGAAGAATTTGTTCGTGACAATCGCTTTGTTGCCGATTTGCGGACACGGATGTTGGACGAAACGGGAACACGGTTGAGCGATTGGCTCGATCATTTTTCGCTCCCGTTTTCAGTGGAAACGGAATCGCTGCTTTCACAATCAGGTTTTCAATTGCGCCGTGAACCTGGCGACCCGATTTGGCAGCACCCCGCTGGCTTGTTTCCCCACGTTGTGCTGGGTGGTTTCCCCAAGCGACGAGTGACCATTCAAGTCGAATCGGTGGCCGATTTCTTAGTCGCTCATCGCAGCGCGACTCCGATTCAAGGACTGCCTGGATCGTCGCTCAGACTGGCGTGTGTTTGGGAAACCGAGTCGACCGAGTTTTGCGTCATCGAGCGACATGGAGATATTGGTTTCAAACCGAGTGAATTGCCCGTGACCAACGTGCAAGCGATCCTGCAGCACCAGGAAGCGTTGCTGTTGCGAAAACGCGATTTCGTTTCGGACGAAGATGGCTTTGCTCATGCGTGTTCGTTGATCGCTGCGGCCAAGAAGGATCTCGGCGTGGATCGCACTTGCGACTTATTTTTTGCCGCCGAACGCCGCTATTGGGCAAGCCGCAACAAGGCAGCTCGCGTTCAAAAATCACGCCAAGACGAACTCGGACTCGGCTGGGCTAATCACGACCATCACACCTACCGTAGCAGCCGCCAACACTTCACTCGTTTGATCGCGTTACTCGAACAACTCGGGTTTCAGTGTCGCGAACGGTTCTATGGTGGAGCCGAGGCGGGCTGGGGAGCTCAGGTGTTAGAACAACCCGCGACCGGGGTGGTCATCTTTGCCGATGTCGATTTAACCGCGGAAGAGGTCTCGGGCGATTTTGCTCATGCACCACTGCCGCACCGCGATCAACTTGGCACCGTGGGGCTGTGGTGCAAACTGCACGGCGAAGCAGTCTTGCAAGCGGGCATGCACCACCTCGAATGCCAATTTGATTTTGCTGCCGCACGCACTCAATTAGCCGAGCGCGGCATCAAAACGATGGCTCCGTTCACCGACTTTAATTTTTTAAAACAGGCGTTTACAAACGGAGAGGTTTGGCCGGTCGCCGAGGGGCGGATTGAACAAGCGGTGAGTGAAGGCGCGATCACGACCGAGCAAGCCGAGCGGTTCCGCCACTCGGGCAGCATCGGTTCGCACTTGGAAATCTTGCAGCGTGACGAGGGCTACAAAGGCTTCAATCAAACGGGGATCAATGAAATCATCCGTAAAACGGATCCTCGCTACGCCCACTAGATTGACAAAGATTCTCGATTCTGCGGTTTTGCCTTCAGCGCTGAGTGGTTCACTTCGCTTAGAATGTCGCTGACCATCTACCGAGTCGCCTTCATCCCGCGACTGCCTTTCATACCCCTTTTGTTCCGAAACCACTGGACCCGACGCGATGATTCTCGACACTGCAGCGATAACGATCCGATCCCTGTTGATGCTGGCGGTGACCAGCGTGCTGGCGGGGAATGTTGCGACAGCGGACGATTGGCCGCAATGGATGGGGCCGACGCGTGATGGCAATTACAACGAAACGGGACTCGTCGATTCGATTCCCGCTGCGGGATTGCCGATCAAGTGGCGGGTGCCAGTCGAAGGTGGATACGCGGGTCCCGCCGTCGTTGGTGACCGCATCTATGTGATGGATTACAAACGCACCAAGGGAACGTTGGTCGAAGAGCCAGCTGCGAAACCGGAACTCGAGGGGATCGAACGTCTGCTTTGCCTGAACGCCACCACCGGCAAACAAATTTGGAAGTATGAATATCCCTGTAGCTATCGAATCAGCTACCCCGCAGGTCCGCGGGCGACCCCGACGGTTGTCGATGGGATCGTTGCCATCCTGGGGGCGCAAGGCGACTTGTCAGTCCTGGATGCTGAGAGTGGAACGCTCAAGTGGCACATCAACTTGCCCAAAAAATTCAACGCCGAGACTCCCACTTGGGGATTTGCAGCTCATCCGTTGGTAACCGATGGCATGGTCGTGACGATGGTCGGCGGCGAAGGCCAAGCGGTCGTTGCCTTTGATCAAAACACGGGCGATGTGAAATGGAAAGCATTAACCAGCACCGACGCAGGCTATTGCCCTCCGTCGATCATCCAGGCGGGCGGCACGACTCAGTTGATCGCGTGGCATCCGCAAGCGGTCGCGTCACTGAATCCGAAAACGGGCGAGACCTATTGGACCGTCCCGCTAGTTCCCGACTACGGGATGTCGATCAGCCGTCCCCAACGCAGCGGTGACTACTTGTTCGCGACCGGGATCAAGAACAAATCGCTGATGTTGAAACTCGATGCAAACAAACCCGCGGTCAGCGAATTGTGGTCAGGCACCCCGAAGACCTCGCTGAGCGTTTCGACGATGACGCCCATCATCAAGGATGGATTGATTTTTGGTACGGATGAAGGTGTCGGAGCGTTAATGGCCGTGAAGGTCGAAGATGGCGAGCGGATCTGGCAAACCTACGATCCCGTTCGTCCCGAAAACGAACGCCGACTTCCTGTTGGAACCGCCTTCATCACTCGGCACACGCCCACGGGGCATTATTTTCTGTTTGGTGAAGAGGGGCATTTATCGATCGCCGACATGGATGCCGATGGCTACCATTCGCGTGGACAAATGAAAGTACTCGAGCCAACGCAATCCAGCTTTGGACGGAAAGTCGTATGGAGCCACCCGGCCTACGCCAACCAAACCGCTTACGTGCGAAATGACAACGAATTGGTCGCCGTCGATTTGGCCAAACCGTAAAACGGGAATTCACACCTCCTCCGTAGTGGATCTTGCTAAAGATCCCGCGTGAAGGATCTTTAGCAAGATCCACTACGACAATTCCCCCATTTGGAATCCATTCATGAGAAGCCTGCGCCGTGTCCTGCTGGTCCTCGCTGCTTGCTCGTTTGCAACGTCGCATTCCGCGACGGCAGCGGATTTTTTCTTGACCATTGGTGGAGGATACTCGCCATCGGGAAATCAAGCATCGCTGGAACGCAACGTGCTGTTTTTCCAGCGATTGCTTAAACAGCATCGCCTCGATGAAAACGTGAATGACATTTACTTTTCCGATGGCGACCATCCCGACGACGACCTGCAAGTGATCGATCGAACTTCGATCCCCAAGGCCAATCAATTGATGGCCGAGTTTTTTGGTAGCCAGCGTGACCTCGGACTATCGTATCGCAACCATGAAATCGACAAGGTCCGTGGTTCCACATCGCCGAAAAACATTCAACAGTGGTTTGACGATGTCGGCTCAACGATGGAAAAAGGAGACCGGTTAGTGCTCTACGTCACCGCCCACGGCAACGAGAGTCAAACTCGCAACCACCCCTACAACACGTCCATCTCGCTGTGGAATCACCGCAAGATTACGGTCAGCGAACTGTCAGCCATGTTGGATCAATTGCCTGAGGGCGTCAGCGTGGTCACGATCATGGTCCAGTGCCACGCGGGCGGATTTGCGCGTCTGGTTTACAACGAAGGTGATCCAGACAAGGGACGCTCCTCGCAAACGCGAAGCGGTTTCTTTGCCACCGTTCACGACCGCCCCGCCGCAGGATGCACCCCCGAAATCGACGAAGCGACGTATGTCGAATACAGCACCTATTTCTGGGAAGCGATCGCGGGACGCACCCGCTTGGATCAACCGATCGAACTTCCCGATTACAACCAAGACGGGGTCGTTTCGTTCGAAGAAGCCCATGCGTACACGATTCTAAAAAGTGACACGATTGATTTGCCGATCAAAACCTCTGGAGAATTCCTGGGCGAAGAAAGCCTTTTTCAAGACGAGCAACACCCGGAATTGTTGCCGCGTGATTTGGCTTACGATGAATTGATCACGTTTGCAACCGCTTCGGATCGTGCGGTACTCGAAGGCCTCTCGGAACAACTCGACTTACAAGGCGAAAATCGCCTGGAAGTCGCGGAGCAAAAAAAAGAAAAAGCTCGACCGCGAGGACGTCGGCGAGCACGTAACACCGACACCGATTCCAGTGCGGCACTACGACGAAAGATTGCCACCGATATGCGATCGCGGTGGCCGGGGTTGGCCAATCCACTGAACCCCATCGGGATCGAGTTAATGACCACTCGCAGCGACGATTTTATCCGCGCAATCGAAGTGCATCCCGATTACGCAAACTATCGTGAGCTCGCCAACACCAGCAAAACGAAACTTAGTGATCGTGAAAAAGAGGTGAAGTACGAACGCTTCATTCGCACCGTGGAAAACGTCATCCTGCGAGAGAACCTGATTCGCATGGGGAACGCCAACACGATCGCGGCCTTCGAAGCGATTCTCGAGGGCGAGACCGCCTCGTTGGGATCACCGAAACGCCAGTGAGAAGATTTTAATTGCCGATCGCGCCGCCTCACGAAACGTCAACTTGCTGTGCCCTCGCTGGCGATCGGTAAAGGTGATCGGCACCTCGTCCATGACCGCCCCTTTTCGTTTTAACAGCACCAACACCTCTTCGAGCAACGAGTATCCTTGGCTATTCCAATCGCCAAGATTCAACTGTTTGAGTGTGTCGACGCGATAGCACCGCATCGAACCGCTGCAATCTTTGACCGGCAAGCGAAGACAGAGCGTGGCGAATTGATTGACCATCCGGCTCATCATCCGCCGACGCCAAGGCCAACCAATGATCGCTCCCCCGGCAACGTATCGCGAACCGACGACGACATCGATTTCGGGAACTGCGATTGCGCGGTCGAGCAATCGCGGCAATTGGGCCGGATCGTGGCTGAGATCTCCGTCGAGGTTCAAGAAATAATCGTAGTGGTGCTCGATGGCATCGTTCATCGCATAACGAATCGCTCCCCCGAGCCCCCGTTCGTGTTCACGCACCTGGACTCGTAACTCCGCAATACGGTCAGCGAAGTCCAAAGCGATCGTCGCGGTGCCGTCCGGCGAATTATCATCCACGATCAGCAAATCGGCATCGGGAAGGGCCGCTCGCAGTCGCTCGATCATCGCCGCGATATTCTCAGCCTCGTTGTACGTGCATACGCCAACGAGCACACGGCATTGCCGATCTGGGGGTGGAATCGAGCCAGGGGGATCAAGTTCGGACAACGGAGCTTCGAATGATAAAGGAAGGAAGAAACCAAACAATCATCCCGCAAACGAAGCCTGGGGGATCAAGCATCAGCCGCCCAAATTGTAGCGCTGAGCCATCATTTTACGACCCCTCTTGATCCACGCTGCCGATTCCCCCGTGTGTTCTTGCTAAACCGTGGGTTCCGCTAAGTCAATCGAGGCGACCCAGGTCGGTAACGAATCACGGCTCTGGGCAACACCAATCACGAACTCCGCTGCGGAGTTTTCTGCGACACGCAGAGGGCGGGCGATCGTGGCGGTCCAGGCAACCTGCACCCAAAGTGCCTCGTCATGACGACGAGCGAGAACTCGGTTGAGACGACCGACTTGCTGGGCGAAAATACGATTCGCGACCGATTGCCACAGCCCGCCAATCGGACGCAAGACATCAAACCGAACCCGACGAATCCCCGCGTCGGCAAGGCTACGCCCCAACGCTTCATAGAACGGAGCCCGCAAATTCAAGTGAGCCGGCAAAATCAATGCCGGTGTTAACTCATCTTGCTGTCGAATCCGAATCATCCATTGTGCGATTTGCACCAGCGACATCGTTGCTGTCCCAGGACCAAGAGAAAGGAACCGAACCTCATCGCGGACCACACCCAAGCACCGGTGCGGACCTCAGCACGCTGCGAACTAAGATCCACAACCCGTTCGCATCCGCTGAATCATCGCATGGCAATCGACCGACACCTCGGTCTGATCTCGCTCCGATGAGGTCGAGCTCGATGATCGGGAAAGATCGACGTCCTCTTCGATGATCAACAGATCGCTGTCGTCGCGTACGGTCAAACGAAGCGAGCCGTCGGATAAGTCCGTGCGGAGCTTCGTCTCAAGTTCACAGGAACTCGTGCGACGCTCGTCGACATGGAGCGACAGGGTGCTAGGCATCGCTTCGGCTTCGTCGACGAACGATTCCACATCGGAATGCTCACTCGACGTTGCCTCGTTCAACCTTGCTTCGGCCCACGCTTGATCGGCGGCCTCATGCAAGGCTAAGAAATTAGCATTCGCTGACATATCGCCGATCCCAATGATCTCTTGATGCAACATCGCTTCGAGATCATCACACTGAGAATCGATCGATTGCGAGTCGATGGTTCGGGAACCTGTCGAATCGGAATCCATGCACGGAGTCGAGGCAGGTGGGAGTGGAGTGGATTCGGCGACGCCCCTCGCTCCCGCTGGCTTGCCAGCACTTCCCAAACACACATCCTCTTCGTCATCAAACTCACCAAAGATCACGCTGGGGTCCTTGACCGCGGCGCGGCGTTCGCCGAGCGTCGAAACCTTGGAAACGGGAAACGAAACAAGCGAATGATACTGGGTCTCTCCCTTCACTGTTTCCGCATGCTCCGAGGCAACGTCGGCACTGAGCATGTTTTCACGAATGGTCGAGGCGACAAGGTCACGCTTTTCATCTGCGGACTCGGTTGCTGCAGAACCGGTCGCGGCAACACAGTCGGCCGCTTCGTTTTCTTGCTCGCAAACCATTTCATCGCAGGCACCTGCCTCGCAGTCCACTTCACTGGGGTCGCATGCTTGCGAATCCACTTTGGCGGTGGCGACTTCTTCCTCGACGCGAGCGTCGGCACCCGGGGTCTCATCGAGTTCCTCGAGCTCTCCGAACTCAACCGGCGCCCCTTGGCTTGCGAATTCCGGCGACTCAATCATCGGGCTGGGCAATTGTTGCAATTGGGCCCAAGCACAGTCGATGGTGTAATCGGAGATCAAGGACTCGTCCGCAGCCTCAGCGATATCGATCGCTTCGGTCATAATTTGATTCACCAAGCGGGGAACCCCACTACATGCGTGGTGGACCGCTGAGATCGCTTCGCCCGTGATGGTCGAATCGGGGTCGGCGCCACAGCACTGGATCGTCTCGGTAATGTAGTGACGCGTCTCATCGGCGTTCATCGGATGCAAGTAGCAACGAGCCGCGATCCGCTGCGAGAAGGGCTCCATCGAAGGTGCGGCGAGCGTATCATCGAGCCGCACTCCGCCTACAACCACAGCAAACACTCGAGGTTGGCCACCACTGTGAATGTTCGTCGACATGCGAATCGCTTCGAGCACGTCGGCACCAAGCGCCTGGGCTTCATCAACGATGATCAATAGCCCCGCGTTGGGTGGATCGTTATCACACACGCGATCGACCAATGCAAGTTGCAGGTCGGCATCGCCAATGCCGCGATAGTCCGCTCCGAGATGATGCAGCAAGTGACGCAAATAAGCTGCGGGGCTGTCGATGGGGGTTTCACCGAGGACCACCACATCGTGAGTTTCACGGTAGCGATCGACCAGCAATGAGCATAGCAACGACTTGCCCGTTCCCGGAGGCCCGACGACCAATGAAACGCCTTCGCGAGAATCCACGCTACGACAAACGCGTGCCATTGCGTCGGCGATCGAACCAAGCGGAACGTACCGTGAAACACTCGGGAATGCTGGAAACGGTGGAGTCACGTATTGTTGATCGGAGCGTTGCATGGTTCGGGAAACTCTTGTTGCGAGGGGCGTTGAAGCGCTTTGCATCTTGCTTAAACAGCGGCTTGAACGGTTTTTCCGTGATAGAAAGGCATGCTCGAGTCGCAAAACCACCGAGCACAGCAATCCATCCAATCAACAAGATCGGCATAATCGCTACAAAACCTAAACCCAATCGACCGCTAATTCCAAAATAACTTAAAGACCATTTTCAAACGCTGCGATCGAGAGCGGCCGGCGCAGCGTGCCCACCCGGACGAGACCCGCAACCGTCTCCGCGCCCAGCTCAACGCGCCCAGCTCAACGGGGTCAGCTCAACGGGGTCAGCCCGAACAAGGGCGGTGGGAAGGAGCGGGAAAATGTTGAAGCTGCGTGTGGTTCCTAACCCGAAGTGCAATGGAGAGCATCTCACACTTGCCCCGATCTCTCGCGGACGCGTCGGGTGGTCATTCTCGCGGACCACCGACATTGCGAAGACCTACACTTGATAGTACGCGCGGTACCAATCGACAAATCGCTTGACCCCGGTTTCAATCGACGTTTCCGGCTGAAATCCAACCGCCTCGACGAGCGCATCGACATCGGCATACGTTGCCGGAACATCCCCCGGTTGCATCGGCATCATGTTCTTCACCGCCTTGATACCGATCGCATTCTCGATCACTTCGATGAAATGGCCGAGTTCAACCGGTTGGGAATTTCCAATGTTGAAGACTCGGTAGGGCGCTTGGCTGGTCGCCGGATCGGGAGCGTCGCTATTCCAGTTTGGATTGGGCTGAGCAATCTGTTCGGACACGCGGTGAACCCCTTCGACGATATCGTCGATGTAGGTGAAATCGCGACGCATTTTTCCGTGATTGAATACATTGATCGGTTCACCGGCCAGAATCGCTTTGGTGAACAAAAACAAGGCCATGTCGGGACGGCCCCAGGGTCCATAAACCGTAAAGAAACGCAGTCCCGTCGTCGGCAAACCATACAGATGGCTGTAGGTGTGGGCGGTGAGCTCATTCCCCTTCTTGGTTGCCGCGTAAAGGCTGAGCGGATGATCGACCCGATCATGCACCGAAAACGGCATCTGAGTGCAACCGCCATAAACGCTGCTGCTACTGGCATACGTGAGATGCGGCGAATTGGCATGACGGCATGCTTCGAGCACGTTCATAAACGCGACGACATTACTGGTCACATAGGCGTGTGGGTTCTCGAGCGAATAGCGAACGCCCGCCTGGGCGGCGAGGTGAACGACACGATCAAAGTCGTATTTGCGAAACACATCGTTGACGGCGGCTTGGTCCGCTAAGTCCGATTCCACCAACGTGAAGTTGTCAAAGTCGTGAAGTTGGGCCAGTCGGTCTCGCTTGAGTTGAACATCGTAATAGTCATTCACGATATCAAAACCGACGACATCGACGCCTTGCTTGAGCAGCCGAAGCGCCAAGTGGTAACCAATGAAGCCCGCGGTACCGGTAACAAGATAGGTGCTCATGAAAAAACAGGCGTCACTGATTCGAGTGGGTGCTGAACCGATACAATGCCGAACGGATCACTCGCCATGCCACCATCCGCACAACGAGCACTGAATCGCAATCCGTCGGCAGGGTGGGGTCTTGGTGGGAGGCGGTCTCAGCTCCGGCGATCCATTCAGCGTGGGTTGTGGGGGGATGAGGGTCGCGTAGCGCGAACCACGGCAACGCAAATGCCGCAGTCAGAAGCATGTTAGTTCGCAGACCCAATCAGTACCAGCATCACCCGCCAAGCGTGGTCATGATGCAGCGAGAAAAACCGCGTACAAACGATGCGAATGGAAGGCGCCAGCGGAATGCGAGGGGTTTACACCGGCTTTTCGATGGTCGTCGCGGGACCGGGAACGCCGGGAATGATTCGTGTGACGCTGACCTTGGTTTGCCGAAGCTCTTCGATCTCCGCTGCCATTTGGGCAATCAGATCCGCGACTTCTTGGCCCGCGGATTCACCGATATTGACGATCAGTGCTTTGCGTGAGTTTTCGCTGAGTCGGTTCATTTTCATCATGCCGTTCTTTTGATTAGAGAGTCACCATGCTTTATCGGTCACTCGACGGTTACACTTTTCGCCAAGTTTCGCGGTTTATCCACATCGCATCCTCGCAACAGCGCGATGTGGTATGCCAGCAATTGCAGGGGAACCACGTTGACGATCGGCTGAAGAAACTCGGGCACCTGGGGGACATGAATGACATCATCGGCAACCGCCTGGACTTGCGGATCATCCTCGTTAGCCAATGCGATCACAGGACCACCGCGTGCTTTGACCTCTTCCATGTTCGCCATGACTTTAGTGTAGGTCGTGCCACGCGGAATGATGAAAACACTTGGCGTTTCTTTGTCGACCAGCGCGATCGGACCGTGCTTCATTTCGGCGGCGGGATAGCCTTCGGCGTGAATGTAGCTGATCTCTTTTAGCTTCAGCGCTCCTTCGAGTGCGGTGGGAAAATTGAACTGACGACCAAGATACAACACCGTCGATGCGTTTTGGTACTTTTGGGCAACGTCGCGGACTTGCTCGTTACAGCCGAGCGTTTGCTGAATCGCGTTTGGCAATTGACGCAATTCTTCAATGATCTGCTTACCCCGCTCAAAGCTCAAATGTCGCAAGCGGCCAAAGTACAATCCGAGCATCGCCAGCACACAACACTGGGACGTAAACGCCTTGGTGCTGGCGACCCCAATTTCGGGTCCGGCATACAAATAGACTCCTCCATCGGCGGCTTGCGCAATCGAACTACCCACGACGTTACAAATCGCGAGCGTGCGATGCCCTTTTCGCTTCGTTTCACGGAGGGCGGCAAGCGTGTCGGCCGTCTCGCCGCTTTGCGTAATCCCGAACACCAACGTGTTGTTTTCGATTGGCGGATTTCGGTAACGCAATTCGCTGGCGTATTCCACGCTGACGGGAATTCGGGCGAGATCTTCGATCAAATACTCTCCGACCAACCCCGAGTGCCAACTCGTTCCACAGCCCGTCAAAATGATCCGCTCGACCATTCTTGATTGTTGCGGAGTCAGATTCAGCCCACCGAAGACTGCGGTCGCATTTTCTTCGTCCAACCGACCGCGCATGGCATTGCGAATCGACTCGGGTTGCTCATAGATCTCCTTGAGCATGTAGTGCTCAAATCCCTCGCGAGTCGCTTCGCTCGAATCGGTTTCTAATTGGCGAATGTTGACGCGAACTTTCCCCTGGTCGCGGTGCAGTACCGAAAAGCCCTCCGGTGTCAGGACGGCGATTTGGTGATCGGCCAAATAAACAATCCGATCGGTGCGTCCGACCAATGGCGAAGCGTCACTCGCGACAAAGTACTCTCCTTTGCCGACTCCGAGGACTAACGGGCTGCCGAATCGAGCGGCGATCATGAAGTTGGGATGGTCGCGAAAGGCAATCGCCAATCCGTAGGTCCCTCTCAGACGTGAGATCGCCCCTTGCACCGCGTTCAGATAGCGTAGGTTCGGTTGTCCCACGGTTTCCGGCGTGTTCTTCAAGCTTTCGGCGACCAAGTGGGCGATCACTTCGCTATCGGTTGCCGAAACAAAGTGGTAACCCTTTTGGATCAACTCGTCCTTCAGAGTCTGGAAGTTCTCGATCACGCCGTTGTGGACTAAAACGATCTCGCCATCGCCCCCGAGATGAGGATGTGCATTTTCAATCGTGGCCGGTCCATGAGTGGCCCAGCGGGTGTGGCCCAACCCCAGCGTGCCGTTGGGTGGCACCGCACCGAGCTGCATCGCAAGCGCATCGATCCGACCGACCGAGCGTGTGATGTGGAATGTGCTGCCGCCGTAAATCGCAACTCCGGCACTGTCGTAGCCACGGTACTCAAGCCGACGCAATCCGCCGATCAAAAAATCGCATGCGTTATCGCTACCGACGTAACCGACAATTCCACACATTTGTTTGCCTTTGCGTTAGGCGAAGAGCGTCCCCCATGGCGAGATGGCAACCATGCTCCCACCCCCTCCAGGACGATGTGCTCCGTTGACGTTTAACCCATTCACTTCGTTCACAACCCAACACCGGGTTGGTGAATTTAGGTTGGTTGAATTTAGGTTGTGAAGTCGTGCTTCGTCGGCCCCGCCGCGCTGCGAAGTCGAAACGCTGCGAAGCCGAAACGCTCCACGCTCGGCCCGCAGTCTAGCAAACCGAGGAATCAGGCCGAGACAAAAAGTCAAATTTTAACGAACCGGCAAACCCAACACTGCGAAGACAAAGTTCGAGTTCATTAGCGATGCGGACAAATGACGATTTCGCTGCGCTCGCGAGGGGCATCGCCACAAACGAACTCGTTTGCTTGCATGATGTTTTGGTTAGGCCGCTTTGCGAATCCCTGCGGTGCTTGCCTCGGTATCGGCAAAGCGATCCCATTTTCCATTCTCGTTGTAGAACACAATGGTTTCGGGGTGACACACCCGTCGCAGCATTGCGATCGTATTGGGATTTTTCCAACGCTCGACCGAAACTCCCAACACGACCACATCGACTCGTCCGACGGTGTGACACACACGGATCAATCCGTTTTCGATGGAATCGGGGAAAATTTGCGGACAAACGCCTTCCCCACGCACCCGTTGATGGAACTGCATCAACGTCACCGGCCCGTCGCCCATCTCGAAAGCGTCGATGGCGCAATAGCGCAATTTGGTTTCCGGATGGGACGCTTGCAGCGTCGAAACGATCGCCAGCGCCCGACTGCCGTCGTCAACGCCGACTTCCAGCAGCGAACCGACATTCAGCGGTTTCAAAAGCTTGCAAAGCGCTGGCTCGACCGGCCGAGCTCCGAAACCAAGGATGTTACGAGCTGGCGCTGCCACCACGGGCTTCGCCGCAGCGATCGGTTTGGACGCCGTCGCGGTCGCCTTGGCGGTTGCAGCAGGCTGAACCGCAGCGGGCGTGGACGCAGCCGACCGAGCGTTTTGACGCTCCGGTTGGCTTGGTGCCGCAGCAGGATCCGCCGCGGCGGTGTTTTCGGTGGCTCCGTGGGTTCGTCCACAGATTGAATTCCATAGTTTACGCAGTGGCATCGGACGATGGCCTCGCAAATCGAGCTTTCGCGGTTGCAGATGTAACGACTTCTCTTATTGTGTCGGCGATTCCGACCACAGGAGTCGATCTGGGATCGAAGAAATCCGGTTGTGCAGAAGATGGGCGAGTTTGCGTTCTAGGGTTTCTGTAGCGGCGTCTAATCACGCCCGGCGACGCCCCCATCGAGCGTCATCAACCCCCTCTTCCCATCACGCAATCGCCTCAATGAAGAACTTGGATCGCAACCAACGCATCGGTGACCAGGATGGGATCGAAATCTGTGAAGAACGACTGGCGTTGTCGGCAAGTCTCCCCAGCGATCTGCTACTCGAAGCCCTCAGCATCGGGTTGTCCCACGATCCGCTCGACTCATCGCTATCGACAAACAGCGCCTCACCGCTACCCCTCTCCCTCCAGAGCTTCGATGCTCAGAGCTCCGTTGGGATTGACGCAGCCTCGGTCAACGAGCCCCCACCCGATTTGATCGAACAAGCCAATGAGCTCCGCGGTCAAACGCCGCTGAGCGGTAATCCTTTGGACGGTCGCGGCCAAACCGTCGCCGTTATCGATAGCGGCATCGCCTGGGACCACGTTGCTCTGGGCGGCGGCTTCGGCCCGGGATACCGGGTCATCGGCGGCTGGGACTTTGCCGAGAGCGATGCCAACCCTTACGACGATGGACCGGCTGGTTTCCATGGAACCCATGTCGCCGGAGTACTAGCGGGCCAATCTGATTCGCTTTCGGGCATTGCCCCTCAGGCGGACATTGTCGCTCTCCGCGTGTTTGACGACGCGGGACTTGGACAACTCAGCTGGATCGAAGATTCGCTGAAGTGGGTTCACGAACATCGCAACCAATTTGATTCGCCGATCACCACCGTGAACTTATCCGTCGGTGCGGCGTTGAACGCCGAAAATCTAGCCGATGCGATGTCCATCCTCGAAGACGACTTGAGGTTGCTTCGCGAAGACGGCATCCTTGTCTTTGCCGCCGCAGGAAATTCCTTCGGCAACTCCGTCAATGACACCAGCTTGATGTACCCAGCCGCCAGCGATTCGGTCGTCGCGGTAGGGTCCGTCAATGAGTTCAGCCAACTCAGCACCTTTTCACAGCGTAGTGACGGGCTGCTGGCGACCAGCGGCGAATCGATCCACAGCTCGGTCCCCGATCACGTTTATGGTTGGGACGGAAACGTCGACGACTTCGCATCGCTCGACGGTACCAGCATGGCGACGCCTCAAGTCGCCGCCACATCGATGTTGATTCGCCAATCGATGATCGACCAAGGACTCGAGCCGACCGCCGACGATATTTTGGCGCGATTGCGTGACTCGACCATCACGCGAATCGATCCACAAACCGGAGCCTCTTACCACGTCATCGATTTGCAAGCGGCGATCCTTGCCGTCCCCTCGGAAACCGAGCCCAATGCAGAGCACGTCAACACGCCTGTTGACGAGACCGTCAACTCGCCGCTTGACGAAATCGCAGTGACGGAGTTCATCGGCAGCAACGAAAATGAGTCGTTGGTTCTTGACCTGCGAAACGGCATCGAACTTCGCAGCGGTGGCAACGTGTACCGCTTCGATGCCACCGATTCATTGACGAGTCCCATCGTCATTGACGTGGGCGCGGGCGCCGATTCGTTACACATCATCGGTTCGCCCGATGCCGAACGGCTGGTCATGCATCCACCGTCGTCCCACGAAGCAAGTCGCATTTCGTCCAACACCTACGAGATCGAATTGCGGGGTGTGGAAACGTTGATCTTCGACGGCGGCGGTGGCGCCGACCGCGCGACACTGAATGATTCCGCTGGCGACGACACGCTTCGTTCGGGTCCCGGCAAAACGGAACTGTCAGGGGTCGGATTCCAGTTCGAAGTCAACGAGGTCTCACGAATTTATGTGCATGCGACCCAAGGCGGCGAGGACCATGCGTTTTTGCACGATACCGCCGGTGACGACACGCTCGCGGTGCGGCCTCAGTTCACCAGCCTTCGCAGCGAAAACTTCTTTCAAGCCGCCTACGGTTTCGAACGCGTGTACGCCTATGCCACCGCAGGCGGCAACGACACCGCGACGCTGTACGATTCCGCAGGCAACGACACGATGAGCATTTCATCCAGCCGATCCATCATCAGCGGCCCAGGGTATCAAGTCAGCGCTCGCGGCTTCGATTCAGTCGAAGCGTTTGCCAATGGAGGTGGCGACGACGTGGTCAAGATCTACGCCGACGAGGTGCACAGCCAATGGCACCAAAGCAGTGACCGATTGCAATGGACCGGCCAAGATGGAACCACCCGCATCGCTCGTGGCTTCGAACGGATGCAGGCCTTTGAAGAATACGAACCGATCGCAATCTCCCCTCAATCGCTGAGCTTCCCCGCCTTGCTCGCCAACCAAGACTCGCTCGCCAACCAAGATTCCGAAGAACGCCTCCGCCGCGAACGACTCGCATCTCAATCGGTATTCCAGTGGCTCGGCTCGGAATCGCCCGAATAAACCAGCCCGAATAAACCAGCCCAAGTAAACTCACTCGAGTAAACCCGCCCTCGGGCTCGCTCCGAACGTCGTAAAAGTCGTACAGGAGTCAAGAAGCGGGAAGAGAGGGGGCGCTGGCGCACCCCGAGCCAAGACGGCCGCGCCGGGCCGCTTTTTATCCTATACATCTCACGACGAATGGTTTTCGATCCTACTCCCGACTGGGCCTATCCCGATTGGAATTGAGGAGATTAGCCGTAGGTAAGCGAAACGCCACCTGCGGAAATCGAGAGTGCGAAATCGTTTTCGACCCTGTAGGGGTCGTAGCCCGGTTGTCAGTGCCCCTTTCTGGGTCAATTCAGAGGCTGGTTTAGTTTTTCCGGTGGTGTTCGCTACGCAAAAACCACCGGCTAATTTCTAAAATCCCTCTCGGGATTGGGCTAAAAAAAGAAGGGTTTAGATCAAGAACGTTGGACAGCGGGAGCGGCCCAACAGGGAGCCATGCCCCGTCGGCGAGGGGCTAACGGGCGAGGGCAGGGCGGACGGCCTAATCCATCGCCTTTCGCCCCGGTTCGGCATCGAAATCGTCGCCCAAGAGGCGGGCTCACGCGAGTGAAATCCAGCTGGGCGTTGACATTTTCCGGTTTACAGTTGACAGTAGAACGTAATCTTTCCGCCTCTCTTTCTACCTGGTTTCGCACACTCAAAATGTCTGAATCTCAAACGTCTACGGGAAAAACGTCCGCCCCACGGACCATGCTCGACAAAATCTGGGACGAGCACGTCGTCTTCCAAGACACCGCTGGACCCGCAATCCTGTATGTCGATTTGCACCTGGTTCACGAGGTCACTAGCCCCCAAGCGTTCGAGGGACTGCGTCTAGCCAACCGCCCCATCCGTCGTCCCGAGCGGACGATCGCGACCCCGGATCATAACGTCCCCACCAGCGACCGTAGTTTGCCGATCGCCGACCCGATCAGCCGTAAACAGATCGAAACGTTGCGTGAAAACTGTAAAGAGTTTGGCGTCACGCTGTTTGACATCGACGATGTCCGTCAAGGAATCGTGCACGTCATCGGCCCTGAAAACGGCTACACCCAACCCGGCATGACGATCGTCTGCGGCGATAGCCATACCGCCACTCACGGTGCGTTCGGGGCCTTGGCCTTTGGCATCGGCACCAGCGAAGTGGAACACGTGATGGCGACGCAAACGCTGTTGCAATTCAAGCCCAAGACCTTCGAGCTTCGCGTTGACGGCGAGCTCCCACGGGGCGTCACCGCCAAGGACATGATCCTGTATTTGATCGGCCAAATCGGCACCGCCGGGGGAACCGGTTACGTGTTGGAGTTCACCGGCGATTGCGTTCGAAATCTAACGATGGAAGAACGCATGACGGTTTGCAACATGTCGATCGAAGCGGGAGCTCGAGCCGGCATGATCGCTCCGGACGAAGTCACCTTTGATTACTTGCGAGGGCTGCCCGAAGTCCCAGCCGATTTTGATGCCGCCGTTCGCCGCTGGAAATCGCTGCCCACCGATCCGGGTGCGACCTATGACCGATCGAATGTTTACCAAGGCAAAGACATCGAACCCCAGGTCACTTGGGGCACCAACCCAGGCCAGGTTCTCGGCATCACCGCAACGGTTCCCGACCCAGCCGATTTCTCGGACGCGACCGAACAAAAGTCGACCGCTCAAGCACTCGAATACATGGGTTTGACGGCCAAGACGAAGCTTCAAGATGTCTCCCTTGATCGGGTGTTCATCGGCTCGTGCACCAATGCCCGTATCGAAGACTTGCGTGCGGCCGCCGCGGTAGCCAAAGGCCATCACGTCTCGAGCAACGTCGACGCGATGGTGGTTCCCGGCAGTGGTCAAGTCAAACTGCAAGCTGAAAAAGAAGGCCTCGACAAGATCTTCAAGGAAGCGGGTTTCGATTGGCGTGAAGCGGGTTGCAGCATGTGCTTGGCCATGAACCCCGACAAACTGGCTCCCGGTGAACGATGTGCCAGCACGAGCAACCGCAACTTCGAAGGCCGACAAGGCAAAGGCGGCCGGACCCATTTGGTCAGTCCCGCGATGGCCGCAGCGGCCGCGATCTCAGGGCGTTTCACCGACATCCGCGATTGGGATTTCAAGTCAGTCTAGCTTGAGGATCACCCTCAAAGACGACCCGCAACCATCGCGATTCATTTCAATTGCGATGGCTCGGAACCCGCCCCAATACGGCTCCCCCGCAGCCGCTCGCATCCTTCAAAACAATCACTCGCTTCATCACAAACTCCCATGCAAGACTTCAAAGTACATTCCGGCAAAGTCGTGACGATGGATCGCGCCAACGTCGACACGGACCAAATCATCCCCAAGCAATTCCTCAAACGGATCGAGCGCACGGGATTTGGCCAATTCCTCTTTTTCGACTGGCGTTTCCTCGACGACGGCACCACCCCCAACCCCGAGTTTGAGCTCAATCAGCCCGAGGCGCAAGGCGCATCGATCCTGATCACTCGCCAAAACTTTGGCAACGGAAGCAGTCGCGAGCACGCGGTTTGGGCGTTGAACGACTACGGATTTCGCTCCGTGATCGCCCCTTCGTTTGCAGACATCTTTTTCAACAACTGCTTCAAGAATGGCGTGCTGCCGATCACGTTGTCCGAAGCCGACGTCGACGAACTGTTTAAGCGTGCCGCCGAGCACCCGTCTTACGAAATAACCGTTAACCTCGAGACGCAAACGATCTCAGACAACCTTGGATTCGAGCGTCGCTTCGAAGTCGACGCCAGCCGTCGCCACAACATGCTCAATGGACTCGACGATATCGCGTTGACACTTCAACACGAAGATAAAATCTCGAGCTACGAAGCCGCCCGCAGCTGGTAGAGCAGGTCAGGGCGATACCCTAACTCAGCAGCGATCCGATGGGCGTCCCTTCGCTGCGTTTCATCGGCCGGCCAATCGGCGTGTAAAGCTCTTCGCCGTACGGCACCCCGAGTGCCGCTAATATCGTCGCGTGCAGGTCGGCCACCGTGGTCACCTCCGCGACATCTTGCATCGGGTTTTTGCGATCCAACTTCGGGTCGGGCGAAGTCTCCCCATAGACGGTGCCCGGGCGAATCCCACAACCGGCCAACAGGGTCGAGAATCCATGCGGCCAATGATCGCGGCCTCCCGCAGGATTGATCGTAGGGGTCCGGCCAAATTCGCCTCCGCAAACCACCAAAGTGCTGGCGAGCAAGTCCCGATCACGGAGTCGCACCAGCAGCGAGGCAAGCGCTGGATCGAGCTTCGCGCATGCCGACGACTGCAGCGAATGGTTGTTGATGTGCGAATCCCATCCCCCCAGCGTGACTTCGACGCATCGTGTCCCCGCTTCGATCAAGCGGCTCGCCGCCAAACAACCGCGCCCGAACGCTGAATCGCCAAACGCATCCAGCACGCTGCGTGATTCGGCCGAGACATCAAACGCAGCGAGTTGATCGCTTGACATCATTCGCAATGCCGCATCGGTGGCCGTTCGATGAAGCGTTCGATTCGCATCGAGATTGGCCAAGCGTCCACGCCGAAACTCCGCTTCAACCACATCGTAAAGATCGTCAATCCGCTTGTCATAACGGTCCTTTCCGACCGGCCGACGAACGTCGGGGACAGGGCCCGCGGGATCCCCCATCTTAAATGCGTCAAAGGCACCGCCGAGATATCCACCCCGCCCCGGCGACCCGCCAGGAACGATCGAAATGTGTCGCGGGATGTCCGATTCGCCTGGATCCGACTGACAAACCACCGCCCCAATCGAAGGATGGATCAGCGTCGGATCCGGCCGAAAACCGGTCTTCACATTATAGACCGCCCGTTGATGATCCCCCTCTTTGCTTGTCACACTGCGGACGAGCGATGCCAACTGCATCTGCTCGGCGACTTGCGGCAACGTGTCTGCAATCTCAATTCCGTCAACCGAAGTCGCGATCGCTTTCGTCTCGCCACCGATCGCGCTCCCCGGATGCGGGTCAAACGTTTCGAGTTGGCTTGGGCCCCCTTCTAACCACAACAAGATCACACTCAAAGGTCGCCCGCGATCGGTCACCCCGGTCTCGTCCGCCCGCGCCAACGCACGCGAGAGCTGAGAAAGGAACAACCCGCTCGCTCCCGCTCCGAGCAACGTTCGTCGCGAAAAGTGGGCGTTGCGATCGCACAGCCGATCCGTTTGATTCGGAGTCATGATTCGTCCTTCGATAAAGAGTCTAGCTCTAGCCCGGATACTTCACCGCTTACTTAACGAAGCGTTACGGTCTTGAGTGATGTACGCAGTTAAACTCACAACCCGAAGCGTAAGCGAGGCAAAAATCACTCTTGGCTCGGTCCCTCGCTAACGCTGCGGGTTATGAACTACACGGGTCTAATGATTCCAGGCCAATTCGGTGCTGTTGAGCAACACCCAAAACAAATCCTCCACCCCCGAGCGGCGGTTTTCACTTTCGCTCAAACGTTTCACAAAATGAGCCTCTTCGGTCGCACTGGGGTAACGGTTCAGCACCGTCAAGTACGTCGTCTGAACCGCTTGAACATCCGATTTGGCAAACCGATTGATGTGATTGGTCGAGTTGAGCACCGGGTTATCGCCAATCGATTTACGCAACATCGACCCGTTGAGCATGATCAAACGCTGAGAAATCGTCACGCTATCGCTGCTGAATTCATCCTCGCCGACGTCACCGTAGCGACGAACGAAATCGTTCGTGCTGCCGAATTTGTCCAATTGAAGCAACAGCGATGAATCACGATCGATCTTTTTGATCCGCCCGCTTTGAATGATACAGGCGGCCACTTGCTCGGGCCGCAAACGTGTCAACGGAAACACCGCCCCGCTATCTTCGTGAGCAGCAGTGATTTCAAACTCCGCTCGACTGGAAACCCGAAACGCGGAGGAGTAAACGATCATGCGGATCAAATCGCGAACATTAAACCCGCTGGCAATAAACTCATCCGTCAGCGCTTCGATCACTGCGGGGGCCGGTTCATCCAGCGGAAGATTATCGATCGCGTCGGTGGCGCTGCGGCCAAACAACAACGCCCAAATGTGGCTGACCGCCGAGCGAGCCGCTTGCCGATTCTCGGGATGCGTCATCCAAACGGCCAAGCGATTCCGAGACGAACCTTTCGGGGGCAGCAACTCGGGTTGGTAGGGAACACTTGGCGTCACCTCGACTTCGGCATCGGCGCCAAGGTATTGGTAGCGATAATCGGCCTTGCGTTCCTGGACCCCCTGCAATCCATTCGTTTTCGCACTCGAAAAGAACGCGGCGAGTTGATGAAAATCACTCTGCAATCCAGCGCGTGGCGAATCGGCACTCCCTAGGCTGACATTGCCGAGGAAATCGTCGTGACATTGCAAGCAATCGATCCGAAGCCCCAAGAAGGCGCGCGACGCCCTCGCCGCCAAACGGACCGGATCGGGCTGCCCATCATTGCTGTCAAAGGTGACCGTCAAAAAATTGACTTGCGGTTGATCGGTCCAAAGGCCTTCCGCGGCGACCAATTTCCGCACCAACACGTCATAGCGAGTGTTGGCGGCCAATTGGTCGGTCAACCACATTCGGAATCGTCGCCGACGATAGACAAGAAACGGCCCCTCATCGGCCCCCACATAAAACCGCGCCCAGCGCTCAGCCCAATATTGATGAAAGCGTGGATCACGCAGCAGTGACTCCAAGTGCGATTGCTCACGTTTTCCTTCGGGCAACGATTCGAGTCGCCGAATCTCTTGCAGCGCAAGCCCGTTGCCGACCAGCGCCAACGACATCCGGCGACAAACGGTCAACCAGTCTGCGATCTCGGTCCGCTCAACCCCCGCCTCCTCCCAACCCTGGGCAAGACTCGCTTCGATTGCGGTCAGCGGCCCAAGCGTCGTCGCGGAGCCAGGCAGAGCAACGGGCGGCGTGTGGTTGGCATTCGCGCTCGAGCCGACGGTCTGCTTCGCTGACGCAGTCTGCTCCGCTGGCGTGCGACTCGTCTCCTTCCGCAGCCCCTTTCGATCGGAGAAACCCGCAGCGAGATAACCGAACGCCAACAGGACCAAGAGTCCGAACCAACCGTAGCGAACGATCGTCATGAATGCTGACTTCATTGAAATGAGGTATCCGATCGAGACGGGTGCCAGCTCGACACCAGCCCCCATGCTTGGACAGCCGAACAAGCGAGCTAAAAATCAGGTAATTTCGGGGTGCCCCGCAAAGAACCGGCCCCCCGATACAGCCTATTCGCAGCGCGACCACCATTCTTGCCAACGATGGATAATAAAACCACGCTCATTTCATGGGGTTGTTTTTGTCGGCGAAAGCACCGATTTTAGCATCAGAGCTTTAACCCAACGGCTTGGCTCGCCCCGTTTCCCCCCGCCCCGCTCCGCTTGCAAGCCTCGCCCCGTTCCTCATCGAGCCCCAACCATGGACACCTCCCCTCCGCAGCCTCGCCAAGACAGCCGCCGCGAAGCGAGCGATCCATTTTTTGAACCTTACGACCGCGAACAGATCGCCTATGGGGACGAGCCATCGGCGGCCCTCTCGGCGTATCTCGAGCAGGTTCCACGTGGCGGAAAGGCGCTCGACCTCGGCGCCGGAGCGGGTCGCGACACCATCGCCTTGGCAAAGGCCGGTTACGACGTTTTGGCGGTGGACCTCAGCCATCGCGGTTTGGAGCGTATTCGCCAACGAGCCGAAACCGAACAGACTCGCGGTCACGTCGAAACCCTCGCGATCGATGTGCGCGAGGTGCCGATGCCCGAAAATTCCTACGATGCAATCGTCGCCACGACGGTCTTGGATCACATCCCGCTCGACGACGCGATCGTGTTGTGGGAACGAATGGCCAACGCGTTGACCGAGACTGGGATTCTCTACGCTCAGGTACACACGACTGAGGATCCCGGCAGCGATCAATCGCCGGGAAAGGAAAGCGACGCCCCGGTCAGCGAGACCGCTGACGCCGTGATCAACTATTTCCCCCCCAACGAATTGGCTCGCTGGGCCGTCGCAGCGAACCGCCGGCTGCGAATCCTGCGCTACGAAGAATGTTTAGAGTGGGATTACACCCATGGCCCGGAACACCTGCACGGCAAAGCCATCCTGCTAGCAACGCGTGCAGGCGCTCATCCCCCTTGGTACGGCCAACCGGCATTATTCCCGCGGCGATAGTTCCTTCCCCGCGGCGATAGCTTTCCTGCTCCCTGACGCGAACCTCCCTCGCGTCCCAGAGCGTCATCACCTCAGGGGCAAAAAAACCAATCTGCAAAAATATCCAGGAATGATGCCGGTCCACGCTGCAAAATGCCGATCCAGCTCATTCCAGCATCTTACAAAACCAATCACGGTGTAAAAAACCGGAATCGGGTAAGGTGTTCATGGCGTCCTCAGCTCTCCAGGAACCGAGCCCATTTCGTTGTCATTTGCATCGAGATGGGGCGTGATGGGGCCCTCGGGTTGCCGAAAAAGAAAATAATCGTCAGAATCCTGCTGTTTCAACGTCCCCAGGCCGATTTCCGTCTTGCCCCATATCGCTGGATCGCTAAACTTTGCCCTTCGAAGCGAAAAGGTTAGCTTTGTCAGACCGAAGGAACGAAGTAAGTGGCTTCCACTTGAGCGTCCAGGTTTTAAGATTGGATTGACGTTGAACGACGCGACCGATTTTGACCAAGTTGGTACTGATAGACCGCCAGCGTAGCTCAGTTGGCAGAGCAGCTGATTTGTAATCAGCCGGTCGTGGGTTCGAATCCCTCCGCTGGCTTTCGCATCGTGATTCATGGTGTGAAGCGACGAAGTGAAGAGAGAATAGCAAAGCAGACGAAACAGTAGAGAAGCATTGGTTTAAGGAAACGACTCGAGCAAAACACACGACAAGACAAAACAAGAGACGGCCGAAGCACGCCGAAAGATGCAATGAAATAGGGGGGTTTGCCCGAGTGGTTAAAGGGGGCGGATTGTAAATCCGCTGACTATGTCTACACAGGTTCGAATCCTGTAGCCCCCATTTGCAACGTTCAATCGCGGGTGTAGCTCAATGGTAGAGCAGCAGCCTTCCAAGCTGAATACGAGGGTTCGATTCCCTTCACCCGCTTTTGCATCCTCTTCGTTTCGACCGGAGCGTGTTCTGTTGGACTCGGGCCTTTTGGTCTAAGATCCCTCTTGAGTCGCTGCTGTAGCTCAGTGGTAGAGCGCCTCCTTGGTAAGGATGAGGTCATGGGTTCAAATCCCATCAGCAGCTTGAGCGACGACGGCATCCCTAGGGTGCTGTCGCCACGGTGAATCCAAAGCATCGCTTTGGTTCACTTTGGCAACAAACCGCGTCCGTGGCTCGACTTCAACGAAGAGCCTGCGGCGCCAATAAAGAAACAGAGCAAAAGTGCTTCACGGGTGACGATTGTGTCACTAGCGGTTCCCTCACGAAAAAAGAGCCATCGAAAGCTCAAATTTCGCCTCCGGGGCAATTGCAAGTGGCGGCACTTTTCGCAACAACTTAGGCAAGTTGGCGGCCAGCGATCTTGCTGACAGCGTTAATGAGATCGGATTTCAGTGTCTCTCGGGGTGCCGGCGATACAAGCAGGGCAAGAACCCTGCGGGTGTTGCAGACACAGTAAACGAGCACGTTTTCGTCGGTCGAATTGCGGCTGACGCCAATTAGCAGCAACAAAATACGCACCCCGCGGTGGGGTGCGAACGATTCTTTTTGATTTCGTTCCAATATCTATTGTTGATCAAGTGGCCATGCGGCCGGGATTTTGGCGAGCTACCGTGGGTGTGAACACGGGCGCTGGGGTTTCGGGCTGATTCGGGGCGTATCCCTTACCAGTTTTCGCGTTGGTCGAGTGTAGGTGATTTAGAAAAATGGCTAAGGAAACTTTTCAACGGACAAAGCCCCACGTCAATGTCGGCACAATCGGCCACATTGACCATGGTAAAACGACCACCACTGGCGCAATCTTGGCCGTCCAAGCTGCTAAGGGTCTGGCAAAGGCAAAGGGTTACTCGGAAATCGCCAAGGGCGGTACCGTACGTGACTCGACCAAAACCGTGACGATCGCGGTCGCTCACGTTGAATACGAGTCGGACAATCGTCACTACGCCCACATTGACTGCCCGGGCCACGCGGACTTTGTGAAGAACATGATCACCGGTGCCGCCCAGATGGACGGTGCGATCTTGGTCGTGTCGGCTGCTGACGGACCGATGCCACAAACCAAGGAACACGTTTTGTTGGCTCGCCAAGTTGGCGTTCCTTACATCGTGGTTTACTTGAACAAGTGCGACTTGGTCGACGACGAAGAGTTGCTTGAACTCGTCGAACTCGAAGCTCGTGACTTGCTCAGCAAGTACGGCTACCCAGGCGACGATGTCCCTGTGGTTCGCGGTTCGTCGCTTCCAGCGTACAACAACCCAGCCGATCCTGAAGCGAGCAAGTGCATCACCGAGTTGATGACCGCTTTGGACGAATTCATTCCAGAACCCGTTCGTGAAGACGACAAGCCATTCTTGATGGCGATCGAAGACGTCTTCTCGATCGAAGGTCGTGGAACGGTTGCTACCGGTCGTATCGAGCGTGGTGTGGTTAAGGTTGGCGAAGAAGTCGCCATCGTTGGCCTCGCTGACACTCCTGTAAAAACCACCTGCACCGGCGTCGAAATGTTCCGCAAGGAAATGGGCGAAGGCCGCGCGGGAGACAACGTCGGTTGCTTGCTTCGTGGTGTTAAGCGTGAAGACATCCAACGCGGCCAATGCTTGGCTAAGCCTGGATCGATCACTCCTCACACCAAGTTCGAAGCGGAAGTTTACTGCTTGAGCAAGGAAGAAGGCGGACGCCACACTCCTTTCTTCAGCGGTTACCGTCCTCAGTTCTACTTCCGTACCACGGACGTCACCGGAACTGCGAACCTCGTCGACGCTGAAATGTGCATGCCTGGCGACAACGTGAAAGTTGAAGTCGAATTGCACAAGCCAATCGCAATGGACGACGGTGTTCGTTTCGCAATTCGCGAAGGCGGCCGTACCGTTGGTTCGGGTGTTGTAACCAAGATCGTTCAATAATTACGATTTTGCGTTCCAAGCAGGGACCTGCTTCGGCCTCGCGCCAGGCGGATTTCCCTGCTTCGAAAGATCATCCAATGACCAACAGGGTTTTCTACCCTTGTTGGTCATTGGCTTTTTAGGCCAAATTGGTTAACCTGCTCAATTGCCGCGGGTTCCCCGCATTGGGATTGCTCCCAGCGAGGGTTTTCGGCAATAACAGAGCGGTCTAACCAGACGGTCTTGTTCAGGGGTGTAGCTCAATGGCAGAGCACTGGTTTCCAAAACCAGCGGTTGAGAGTTCGAGTCCCTCCGCCCCTGCTTCGATTTGATATAGAAAATTTAGCCAGCTGGTTTGCTGCAACGGATTCGCAGCATTCATTGGTCAAGGTCATTTTTAGGAGCCGACAGTGTCTCGAGACATTGCAGGGACGAACAACGCCCCGCTAACGAGCGAGCTATTCCACGCCAAGGTTTACAAGCCAAACCAGGGGCGGATCGTTCGTCAATTGACCGCATTGGCGATCTGGATCGTCGTTGCCCTTGGATGCTGGAGCTTGTACGCGACCCTGCGAGGCTTTTTGTTCTCCGGGCCTTACGCGTACCTCGTCCCCGGCATCTCCGGTGTGACCCTAGCGATCGGATTGTGGGTCGGCTACCGCTTGGTGAACTGGCCCCAGTTCGCTGACTTTTTGATCGCGGTGGAAGCCGAGATGAACAAGGTCACTTGGCCCAGCAAAGAGGAGCTGATCCGAGCGTCCATCGTGGTCATCTTTACGATTTTCTTCCTCGCGGTTGCCTTGTTTATGTTCGACGTCGTCTGGCAGTTTATCTTTAACTTCCTGGGCGTTACTAGCTAAGCCACCCGCGCCAAACCATGGCGTCGCTGGCTCCTCCCCAGCTGCTGGCCAGCCAGACGCCACCAGACGAATTACTTTAGATACCGCTTTCGGTGATAACCGTGAATCCAGCTGATACGACAGAAGACCCAGGCGACATGCCAGACGACGTGCAAGGCGGAGCCCCGCTTGATTCGGATCAGCCGGAGACCAACGAACTCGAGTCGGCAACCACAGAACCCGCCGCAGATGCTGGCGAAGCCGTTGCCCAAGACGCCGATAGCGAAGACACCTCGTCGCCCGCTCCGCCTCCGCCCAAAAAACAAGTCGCTCCCAAAGTCGACAAGGCGGACGATGGCGAAGCCAAGATGGATTGGTACATCTTGAAGGTCGCATTCAATCGCGAAGATTCGATCGCCGATGCCTTGCGCAAACGCGTCAAGATGGAAGGCATGATCGAAGAATTCGGCGAGATCGTGGTGCCTACCGAAGACGTTGCCACCTTCAGCCGCGATGGAAAACGTCGTGTCACCAAACGAAAGCTACTTCCCGGCTACATCATGGTGAATATGATCATCAATGATGACACTTGGTTCCTAGTCCGCGAAACGGGCGGAATCAGTGACTTCACCGGGGCTGCTGGGAAACCGATGCCGATGGAACCATCGGATATCGAGCGATTCATCAACAAACCTGAACTGGACGATGAAGACGAGACTCCAATCAAGACGGCGATTCCGTATAAGGTTGGCGATCGCGTGAGAGTCAAGGAAGGCAACTTCGAAAACCAAGAAGGCGATGTGGATAGCGTCGACGAAGCAAACGGACGCATCACTGTTATCATCAACATCTTTGGTCGTAGTGTTCCAATGGAACTTGATCATTGGCAAGTCGAAGCGTTATAGACGGCAACCATCACTGGCGGTTGATGCCAAAACGCTCTCCAGCCGTGACCTTCCAACATCCTCAAATTACTCCTCCGAACAATTTTATAACTGATCACTGAAAATGGCTAAACAAGTAACCGGGGTCGCTAAATTTCAAGTTCCTGGCGGACAAGCTACCCCCGCCCCTCCCGTCGGTACCTCGCTCGGTAAATTCGGCGTTAACCTTGGCCAGTTCGTCCAAGCGTTCAACGACCGAACCAAAGAGTATGCGGGCACGCCAATCCCAGTGGTCGTGACCGTTTACAACGACCGTAGCTTTGAATTCATCACCAAAAGCCCACCAGCTGCATCGCTGCTCAAAGCGGCCGCTGGCATCGCTAAGGGAAGCGGAGTTCCTAACCGCGATAAGGTTGGCACCGTGACCGCCGCTCAGTGCGAAGAGATCGCCCAGAAGAAGATGGCTGACCTCAACGCTCGCAGCATCGAGCAAGCGGCTCAGATGATCCAAGGCACCGCCCGCAGCATGGGCATCAACGTCGAAGGCTAATCCTGGCCTCTCAGCAACGCATTGAAGATAGCCGCGGGCAATTTGCTGCGGCTATCTTTTTTTTTGCGTTTCACCATCAGGAATTCAAATCTCGTGAGCCCGCCCGGCGATCACGACTCGCACAACGGCGGGTGCGCGGCTTCGGCAAACGCGGATGCAACCCTCTAGGCTCTCCTTGCGCGCGGTGGCCGCATTCGTGCACGGTGGATGATCGAGTCGGCGTCCTCCGCTGCCGCTCCCTCCCCCCGGGACTTTCATTTCGAGCTGAACCACAGTAGGCTGGTGAGCTTACGTGCAATTTGAGAAATGACGTAGTTAAAACAAGTAGTTGCGTTCGCCAGAACGTGGTCCACCGCGAACGCGACGGGTGCTACATCAAAGTTTAAATTGCGCGAGTGCGATGCGCACTTGCTTCGCTCAGGGCACCTAATCGACGCGTTACCACCGTGTGAACGCGATTGAGAGTTGGCCTGTTTTGCAATCCACGCCACTGACCACAGCGGGATTGCCCAGCTCGCGAGGCATTTTTAGGACATCCTGCGTTTCGACCTTTCGCTTCGCAGCCACACCTGAAGAGCCAGCTCACCCTCGTTCTTCGCTGAACATTTTCGAGTGCCCTACGCGATTGCTTGGATGGCAACGCGAAACGACTCCCGGTTTTGCTCTAGAGGACTGTATAAAGCTCCCGTCGTGATAACCAAACTTCCTCGCTGGGTTGAAATAGGTGGGTTCTGGCTCTCTTGTATTGCGGGATCCATCAATGCAATCGGCTTACTGGGCTTCAAGTATCAAGCCGTATCCCATCTCACGGGAACGTCGACGTTGCTTGGGGTTTCACTCGCCGCAGCCAACCTTTTCGACTGCGCCCACCTACTCGGAATCACCCTTGCGTTTGTATTTGGGGCGGCGGTTGCCGGTGCGTTGGTAGGCAATGCCGCACTCCAGCTCGGTCGCCGTTACGGGATTGCACTGGTCCTAGAGTCGTTACTGTTGCTTGCAGCGATGTTTGCGCTTTTGAGCACCGATTCCACGTCCGGCCACCTCCTCGCGTCGGCAGCCTGCGGACTGCAAAACGGCATGGTCAGCACCTATAGTGGCGCCGTGGTCAGAACCACGCATGTTTCGGGACTGTTTACCGATCTAGGAACGATGCTTGGCACTTGGTTTCGCGGGCATCCATTTAATTCACGGCAAGCCATCTTGTACTTGCTACTGATTGTCGGATTCGTGTTGGGAGGCATTATCGGCGCGTTCCTTTTTGAGCGGTATCAATTTCACGCCATGCTATTCCCCGCGTTGGGCGCCTTAGCTTTGGCGGCGATCTACTGGGTGCTCGGCAACCCGTAGAAACGATCTGAACACCCTCATCCGGCGGCCCTAACGCAAACGGCTTATGCGAGTTCACCCAATCATTCCTGCCCGCTTGCTAACCCGGATATTGCATCCGACCGAGCAAAAATGTCGGAACCGATCACTCAACAACATGTGACGCATTTTGAATGATGTGCGCAAACAAAATCATCACCCGACGCGTGAGCGAGGGATTTCACGAAGGGTCCCTCGCTTACGCTTCGGGTTATGAAATATCCGGGCTAAGACCGGCTACAGATCGGCGAGCTGCTTTTCGGCGTCGCCGAAGTGATCTAGCTTGACGTCCATCCGGTCCATGACCGAAAGGTACAAACTGCACAGCTTTCGATTCTCGTCCCCCTTGTCGATGTAATCGAGCACGCGGCCGGTCTCGAGTCCGCCTGACAAACCGCCGGTCAACAACACGGGAACCTTGTTCGAATCGTGTGCGTTCCCCGACCACATGCTCGAAATGAACAGCAAACACGAATGGTCTAGCACCGTGCCGTCCCCTTCGGGCATCGCATCCAACTTGCTGGCCAAGTAAGCGTACTGGCTACAGTAGTACCGCGAGATCCGTTCATACTCGTCCGACTTGTCGCGGTGAGACGCCGAGTGATGCGTGCTTTGCACATCGAGGAACGGATAAAACAATCCCGACAAGTCACGGTTTAGCAGCAGCGTGGCGACGCGAGATTTGTCGGTCTGGAAACCGAGTGCCACGATGTCACACATCAACCGCATGTGTTCGCGAATGTCTTCGGGCAACCCATCGTCGGGACGTTTCATCATCGCGATCGTTTTGCCATGATCCTTGGCCCGCGACGCAGCCTTGTCACGAGCTGCCCGCATCGACGCGGCTCGCTTTTCGACTTCACGGACGCTGCTCAAATACTCTTCGAGCTTCGCCTTGTCCGCCGAGCTGACTCGGTGACTCAGCGACACGGCGTCTTCACGAACGCGGTCCAGGATGCTCTCGTTGCGACGGCTGCCGTGATTGTCAAACAACGCGTCAAAGGCGAGCGATGGATAGACTTCCATTGGCACCGGAGACGTCGAGTTCTGCCATGAGATGTGCGAACTGTAGGCCATTGAAAAGTTGGTTTCATGATAACCGGTCACCGGTTGCTCACAGCCCAAGACCATGCTGGGCACTGCCGTCTGCTCTTGAAAATGGTTCGCCAGCATTTGATCCATGCTAATGCCGCCACGCAGCTCGGATCCCTTTTGCAGCGACGCTCCCGACAAGATATTTCCGGTTTGTCCCGGGTGAATGCCAACGCCTGTCGCATTTTCGTTGAACAGCCCGGTGATGAAATTCATCTTGTGTTTCAGCGGTTCCATCGGCTGCAAACTCTTGCCCAATTCCATCTGGTCGCCACTTCCCTTGGCCCACCAATGGTCGCTGTTAATGCCGCACCCCATAAAGACCGCCGCAAAGCGTTTTGGCGAAACGACGGGATCGTTACCCACGACGGTTTCGGCTCCCCAAACGGGAATCGATTCCAACCACGGCAGCGCCATCGCAACGCCGGTTCCTCGCAACAGCGTGCGGCGAGACAGCCGATGTGGGACCGATGACGTCGACGGGCCGAATGGTTTTTGTTGGGATGAGTTCATCTTTGTTTTCATCACTCGAGTTCCAATTGGGTTCGTTTATTTAGAAACGCCGGGCTCGTCACGATCACTTCGATCATGCTGCTGAAACGGTAATCCTGTTTCGCCAGCGTTGACCGCATCTGAGCAATCGTCGCCTCGTCGGAAAGTTGCAGCGTGCGTCCAAGTCCATACGCCAACATTTTACGACACAAATTTTCAACAAAGTCGTCTTGTCGTTGGTCGCGAATGTATCGCAGCAGCCCCGCGAGTCCGCTGCCTTCGCTCTTGTCCGGGAACACCGCGGTGTCATCCACGGCGCGGCCGCCAAGATCGGTGTCACGCGATTCGCCCACAGGGCCGTAACCTTCAAAAGCGAGTCCAAAGGAATCGATCCGCTCGTGACAGCTCGCACAACTCGCATCCGCACGATGACGGGCAAGGGCCTCGCGAAGCGTCAGATCGCCCAGTTTGGATTCGTCTTCGGGAAGCTCAGGAACTGTTGGCGGCGGCGCGGGCACGTTCTCACCCAGCATCCGTTTGACCACCCAATTCCCGCGTTTCACCGGACTGGTACGTAGCCCTGGCGAGTTGTAGGTCAAAAAGACTGCCATCGGCAACATTCCGCCGCGTCCCCAACGACTTGCCTCATCGAGTTTGCTCCAACCATGAATGCTATCCGCAATCTGTTCCGCGGGCACACCATAATGTTTCGCCAACTCGGGATTCACGAAGGTGTGATCGGCATACAAACACTCCAGCAGCGAGGCGTCGCGGTCGATCACGTCTAAAAAGAAGCGAACCGGTTCCTCATACATCGCCTGGCGCAATTCATCGGTGAACTGGGGAAAACGACCTCGATCGACTCCGTTGTGCTGTTCGAATCGTCGAAAATCGAGCCAGTTGCCTGCGAACTCTGTCGCCAATCCATGCACCCGTTTGTCCCGCAACATGCGGCGAACTTGGTCCACCAACACGTCGGGCTCGTGCAGACGCCCCGACTCGGCAATCTGTATCAGCGTCGGGTCAGGCATACTGGACCACAAAAAGTAACTCAGCCGACTTGCCAGCGCCACATCATCAAGCGGCTGTACGCTCTGAGACGCAAGTAACGATTCCGACTCACTGTGAGATTCGCCCGGAAGATCGACGCGATAACAAAAGTGGGGTGACATCAACACGCGAATCACACTGTCACGAATCGCATCTTCGTGACTCAATCCATCCACGTCACGCAGCATTTGATAAAACGCTTTGACGTCCTCGCCTTCTTGGCTCGACAGCGGTCGGCGAAAGGCACGCTCGGTGAATGTGACTAACGCCTGAACATGAACCGGTTCCGACTGTATGCGCAACTGCTCTAGTTTCCGGAACGTCGCGGACATATCGTCAAAGTAGCGACGGATCGCAGCCAAAGCCTGATCGCTCGATCCCAATCGGCGAGCCTTGGCGATGTAAACGTCCGACAAACCTTGGACCTTTTCTACGGACGTCGCATCCTTGTCCTCGGCGCGATAACGGTCGAATTCCCGGTCCCGCATGAAGGTCGAGTCGGTACGGTCAAACCAGATGAATCCGCTGTATTGCCGCATCGGTGCCGAGGTCACGAAATCAAGCTCTAACCACAACCGATCGATTTCTTGCTGCTGCGATTCATCGAGCATCAAATCATACAGCGGCGCATCATCGCGAAAGTATCCCATTTGGCTATGGAATCCCGCGCTCAAAAATCGTCCTGTTAACTTCTTTTCCTTTTTCGGGTCCAAGTAAACCCGGGCGCGTTCGGAGATGAAAAAGGCATCGGGAAAAATGCTACAGAACCGCTCAAGCGATTCACGCATCTGATCCTTCGCCGCGTCATCGGCAGTCGACATCACCTTGGCGGCGATGGAGTCCGCGGGTAAACCGAGATCACCCTCGGGCAAGGGTTCGCCGGAGTAACGTCGACGATTCTCTACAAATTGCTGGTTCTTCCACAGCACCAACGGCTGAGATCCGTTGTTCATTTGGGGCGAGGTCAAGTTCGGTACTTTCGGAACCAAGCTCGCGCGTAGCGTCGTGACAAACTTGGCCATTTGTTTGCACTGCGTTTGTGCGTCGACTTGATGTGCTTCCGTCGCCTCCGTGGGCAACTCACGCCACATTGCCTGCAGCGCCGCGATGGCGCCTACCGACTCCGCTTCGCCCGTCAACATCCCCCACAACGTCTCGGCATATCGCTCGCTCAAACCGTGCTGGCGAGCGAGTTCAGTCAACGTTACGCCGGAGCGTGCAAACGCGTCTCGATTTTGGTACCGCCAAAGCAGCATGAAGTAGGCGTCATAGTCAGTCCGTTGTCGCTTGTAGAGATCGACAATCCGATTGACACAGAACTTGTCGCGGTCCGTGTTCGTGATAACGGGATGGGGTGCGAACTCGAATCCCGTCGGCGTTAACGCCAAGTGCTCCGCCACGGATTGCCCGGCCGCGAGATATTTTTTCAACAGGGCAGGGGACATCGTTAGCGATTCACCCGAGTTGTCGAAGCCCGCTTCGTTGGCCGGGTCAATCGGAAACGCGTTAGCCGGTTGGATATCCACCCCCGTCAAATCACGGATCGTGTAGTTGTACTCGGCGTTACTAAGTCGACGCGCCAACACAACGCCGGGATCCCCGGCAGTGCGTTTGGCCTCGGTATCTTTGACCGCTTCGATCCAGCGGATGACCGACTCTCGCTGCGCGGGGGTTGGCTGCTCGTCGGCATCGTCCGGAGGCATATCGCCCGCTTCGAGTCGTTCGAGTACGACCATCCAGTGGCGAAAATTCTTGACCACCGATGCCAGATCCTGGTCGACACTCAAATCCAAGTCACCTTCGCGAGTGACGTCGTTGTGACATGCGACACAGTGCGTCTGCAACACAGGCTGCACGGTGTCGCGAAAGATGACGGCCAGCGGTTCTTCGGCGATCGCACCAATCGCGGGAACGACGAAGAACCAAGCAATAATGAAACGCAGCGTTTTCATGAGTGCGTTCGATAACGGTGGGGCAGGGGAGAACTGCAAAAAATCGCAGCAGAGGTGGGCACGAGCCAAAGCATCGCGTATGCCACACCAGTCTACTGACTGTCGTCTTGCGGATGCCACTTGATTTCGGACTTACCCACGATAAAACCAGAATTGGGAAGAAAATTCGCCTCGTCGCGACACTCGCCAAGAGTTTCGACCGCGATGTTGGGGTACAGCCGCTAGCGGCATAGACTCGATGCTCCACCACCTCGACAGGCTGACAGCCCACCCTACCAGTTCGATGACAGGCGGGAAGCCTTCCCCACATTCACAGGCTGGCCGCCTGGGCTACTAAACCCGTCGCGGGTTGCGGGAAACAGCAACCCTACAGCAACAAAGCAAACGAGATGGTACACGGTGTGCTTGCTAGAGTTTGAGAGTGGAAAAACTTTCATGCTCCCGAGGTTCACCATGAATTCGAACTCGATTCACCATTCATGCTGGATTGAATCCAATCCATTGTCGCAACGCTTTGATCGATTGACGTCCACGCATACCAGCGATGTTGCTGTCGTGGGAGGCGGAATCACAGGATTGTCCGTAGCCTTGGAATTGCGACACCGCGGATTCAGTGTGGCTGTCTATGAAGCGTCCGTGATCGGTGCGGGAACCACCGGAGGCAGCACCGGCCACCTAGACGCGCATCCGGAAATCGGTTGCCAAGAATTATTGTCAAAGCTTGGGGAGGATGCCGGCCGCGAGTATGTCCAGCTTCGTCAAGCAGCGATTGCTGCGATCGAACATCGCGCCGCAGATTGCTGTGATTTCACGCGCGTCCCCGCTTTCGATTACTCCGAACGCGGTGATGATGCCTCCTCGATTCGGAAGGATTATGACGCAGCGATCAAGCTGGGACTGCCCGTGTCGTGGTGTGACTCGGCACCGTTACCCTTCGCGGCGGTCGGCTACCAAATCGACGCCATGGCTCGAATGGACTGCATGGCGTACCTGCGGCGATTGACCGATTTGGTGATCGAGTCAGGGGGCCAAATTTTCGAGAACTCGATGGCCCAAGTCTCGCTCGAACCACACACATCGGAGTTATCGGTCGGTGACGGCACGGCCAAGTTCGAGCACCTCGTGTTAGCGGCCCACTGCAACAAAACCGACTCGATCGCCTTGGACGTGCAGACGCCAGCGTATCAGTCATACGCACTGCTTGCCGAAGTGGCGGACCCGCCTATAGACGCATTATTTTGGGACAATTCGGATCCCTATTTCTATCTTCGCCGCTGGAAAAGTACATCGCCGAATAAGATCATCGTGGGCGGCTGCGACCATCGCACCGGCGACGGCGATACCAAACAAGCCGAAGCAAAACTCGAAGAATACGTCCGTCAACATTTCGAAGTTCGATCGATCGAGTCGCGATGGAGTGCCGAGTTCTTCGATCCGACCGATGGATTGCCGATGATCGGTAAGGCACCAGGCAAAAAGAACGTGTGGATCGCAACCGGGTTAAGCGGCGTCGGCTTGACCTGGGGCACGGCGGCCGGTTGGTTGATCGCCGACCAGATTTTCCGCGGCACCTCGACGCTGCAAGAACAACTGTCTCCGTCGCGAATAAATGCAGCTGGACTTGCCGGTGCGGTCACCGAGATGGCAGCTCCAGTCAAAGGAATGGCTCAGAGAATCTTGCCAGCGAAAAATATCGATCCGGCGACGCTTCGTCCAGGCCAAGGAGCGGTGGGGAATGTCGATGGAGTTCACACGGCGATCTGCAGAGACAAAAGCGGCACGCTGCACCGCTGTGATCCGATGTGCACCCACATGGGCGGCACCGTGTCGTGGAACGAAGCCGAACAAACATGGGATTGCCCGGTCCATGGTGGCCGCTTCGCGAACTGCGGCAAACGAATTTATGGTCCGCCGGAACAAGACTTGCAACCAAAGCAAAAGTAGCCAAGCAACAACACCTTTCACCACTTTTTCAAAACACTTTTCAACTTCACCGCGACATCGCCCGAGGAACGATCGCATGAACAAATCCAAGACACGCGGCAATGCGAGTTCAAAGAAACAGCGACCCAAACAATCTCAGCAGAAACAACCGGGGATCCAATCCGAGATGAAGCCGCAGCCGCGTTCGATCCGCGAGGATTACGTCGGCAGTGGCAAATTAGAAGGCAAGGTCGCATTGATCTCAGGCGGCGATAGCGGAATCGGACGCTCGGTGGCTGTTATGTTCGCCCGCGAGGGGGCTGATATCGCATTCGTTTACCTCAACGAAAAAGAGGATGCCGAACAAACGCGGTCGCTAGTCGAGTCTGAAGGGCGAGTTTGCTTGCCCATCAAGGCTGACATCGGCAAGGCCGCTTCATGTAAATCTGCGGTAGCAAAGACGGTTAAAAAATTTGGCCGTCTCGATGTGCTCGTCAACAATGCCGCAGAACAACATCCGCAAGACGACATCGACGCGATCACCGAGAAACAACTGATTGCGACGTTCAGCACGAACGTGTTTCCGATGTTTTATCTAACCCAAGCTGCGCTTCCGCACTTGAAAGAGCACACGGGAAGCTCGATTATCAATACCACTTCGGTGACAGCGTACCGCGGCAGCCCAGGACTGCTCGATTATGCTGCCAGCAAAGGAGCGATCGTTGCGTTCACGCGTTCGCTATCACAAAAGTTGGTCGACGACGGCATCCGCGTCAACGCGGTTGCACCGGGGCCCATTTGGACGCCGCTGATTCCCGCGACCTTCGACAAGGAAAAGGTTAGCAAGTTCGGTAGCGATACGCCGATGGGTCGGGCGGGACAACCCGATGAATGCGGAAGCTGTTACGTCTTTCTTGCCTCCGCCGATGCCTCCTATATCACCGGTCAAGTGCTTCACCCCAACGGCGGCGAAGTCATCAACGGTTAATCAGCCGCGATTCCCGTCAACGGCTTGCAAAAACGTGCGACGATGGATCCGTTACGGAAATACGTCCGCAATGGATTCGCCGTCGCCTCGCGACTTTCAGTGGCTTAAAATTGATCAGCGAGCTTGCAAGCGAACCGGCCATTCGAGCCATGTTTTCTCGAACAATCCGCAACTCCGTCCCACGCGCACCGCCTAGGGACAACACGTTGTTCGCTCTTGGCCTCCTCCGGCCGCTTCTGAAGTTTGGATACGATTTCGTCAATCGTCGCGATGTGTTCGATACCTTCGAATTGGCGTTCTACGAAACCTGATCGCAGTACATTCGCGTCGACAAACCAGCGTATACGCTGATCTGCGATCAGAGTACTAATCGAGTGCTGCCCAAATGGGATTCGTTCTTCCACGGCTTTCTTCAATCAATCAACACCCTCGACACATTCCTACACATTCGTCGACAGGCAAATTCACTGTAAAACACCACCGGTCGGTGATGAAGGCAATTGCTCAACTGCACCACCTCGATGAACGGGCGGTCAGTCGCACGTTTGATAACGGACGGAAAGTACGTCCCGACGCGTCAGCGACGGTCTTCGCCTTGGTTTTCCATGAAGCGGTATTTGGGGGCCTCGAACCAATCGCGGGTGGCCGGAAATAGCAACCACACAGCAACAAAGCCGACCATCATGAGTGTGACGAAGAGAATGATCCCGTTAATGATCACTGAATTGTCCTTGGATAAAATCGGATTAAAACGCCGTTATTCTTCGTAAAGCGAGCGGACATATCGAGCCAACAAGTCTCGATCTTCCACACTTAACTTGTTATCCCAGCGTGGCATGGCGGTGCCGGGAATCCCATTTGCCAACACATGTTGGGCGTAGGCAAATGTTGGGATCTGTTGACCGAAATTGGTCGGTTTGGGATCGACTGCGGCGGCTGAAACCCCATCCCCGCGACCGCTCTCGCCATGACACAACGCACAATTCTTGGCAAACAACTCACGCGCTTGACCCAATTGTTCTTCACCAAGCGGCGGCTCGGGTTCGTACAACGGCTCGGACAACTGAGTTGTGAATGCGGCCAGGGCGCGCAGCTCCGCAAGTGGCAACTCATTCCAGCTCGGCATCGACGTCCCATGCACTCCGTTCCACAACACGTCACTGAGCTGCTGTGGCGACAAATGCACCGTCGTCAACTCGCGTGGCTTGGGCAATAAACTTGCCGCTGCGGGGGCATCGCCGCAACCGCAATCCAAATGACAGCCCGCACAATTTGCTTGAAACAAACGATGACCTTCGTTCGCCAATGACACGGGCACCGGCTCGCCTCGCGGATCGAACAAAATCGGTGCCGGGCCTCGATCCAGCGAAATCAATGATTCGTCGAACCCGCCGGTGTGCGCGTTGCCCGCTTGTTGAATCTCACCAATGGACAGCCCGCTAGTCGAAGTCGATTCGGGAGTTACGCTTCCAAGACCCGCGAGTTCTCCGTTGCGACCGAGTGAATGTAGATAAGCCACCAAGTCGATTCCTGCTTGATTCGGTTCGCTTGCCGAACCCTCAAATAACCATGGATAGGCAGGCATCACCGATTGCGGCACCACGCTTCGCGGATCGAACAAGTGAGTCAATTGCCAATCGGTCGGACGTTTGCTGCCCTCGCGCGCCAAATCGGGTCCGACGCGACGGGTTCCCCACAATTGCGGAAACTCGTCATCCGACTCCCACGCTCGGCTGACCGGACCAAATCGACGCACATCGTACGGAGTCGAGCGAACCAATTGCGTATGGCAGTACGCGCAACCTTCGCGAGCGTAAACCGCACGCCCTCGCAACTCGCTCGGCGTCAACGAAACCACCGTCCCAGGCTTCGTCGTTGCAATGGTTTTAGCAAGCTCTTGATTGGGCCATACCGCCAACACCAAAAACGACAAAGCAAAAAAGCCTACCCCCGCAATCCCGGTCAACACATAAGCATGACGAAGCCAAGCAAAACTTTCGTGATCAGAGGCGTGACCGTGCTCGTGAGCTTCCTGATCGCTGATTGCGTCGTGTGCAGCGTTCTCGGGATGCGCCGCCAACGTACGTTCACGTACATCCTCTTCGGCACCTACATCCTCTTGGGCAACCACTTTGGCTCCCGTCAACATGCTCAGACACAAACATCCGAACGCCAACAACACGGGGATCCCGGCGATCGTCCGCGTCCCCCAATACAAACGCGACGCTTCGACCGATTCCATCCACGGGGCGGACGACTCCCACAATTGACCTTGGACCAAACCGGCGATGGTTAAATCAATCACCATCAACATCAATCCGATCGACAATAGCCAAAACGACCAATTTGCCGCTCGCCGACTGAAACGTGCCCCCGGCGTGTGCTGCCACACAAACAACAACCCACCGATCGCAGCGAAACTGGCAAAGCCTAACATTGCCAAGTGCGAGTGCCCAATCACCCAATCGCTAAAGTGCACCAAACGGTTCACCGGCATCAACGCCTGCATCGCTCCCTGCAAACTGACGACCAAGTACAACACGACACCCACCCAAGTGAAACGCAGCGGCACGTTCGCGGCGACTTTCCCCGTGCTTCCTCGCAGCGACAACAGTTGGTTAGTGACCACCAAAATCACATCCATCCCGAGATACACCGAGGCGACGATCGCTCCCATTTGAGCTTCCATCGGAATCGACGAAAAAATGTAATGGTGAGTCCCGTTTAGCGGATAAACAAAGAACAACAACCAAAACCCAATCATCGACAAAAAGTGGCTGTAGATCGGTTTCCCAGTCGCCAACGGGATCACAAAATAGGCAATCCCCACCGCAATCGGCGTCACCCACAATCCAATCGCATCATGAATCCATAATCCGCTAAACGTGGCTCCGCGAGCCCCAGGGATCAACTCCGGTGCAATGTTCCCGACTGGATAAGCCAACGCCGTGAACGTGATCCCGCCCAGGATGTACCAACCGGTCACGTACAAATCCGACAACTTCGCGCGCAAGAATGGCAGCACGAATTGGACAATCAACATCCCAAAGCAAACCAGCACCACGGTGTCGATGACCAGCGGAAACTCGGCCCATTCCAACGATTGGCTGTGCCCCGCCATCATCAATGCCCAACCGGGAATGACCATGGCAAAGTTCCATGCCATGAACAACATCCATCCGAGCCCACGACTGGTCACGCTGCGTTGGGTTAACCGGGGTACCGCGTAGTACATGAACGCAATGAAAGCGTTACCGAGCCAACCAAAAAAAATGCCTTGGGTGTGAACGTATCGCAAACGCCCCCACGTCAACGCCGCAGAATCGCCTAAAAACCCCGGCCAATTGAACTTCATCGCGACCGCGATCCCGGCCAAGGCCGAAACCAGAACCATCGCAAGCGAGATAATTCCGTGGGCGCGAATCAGCGAGAATTCCGTTTTCATGGGTTGCATCGCGTTTCTTTCCCGGCAGCCCCGATTCAATGGCGGGATGCCCCTTTTCTAGATTGACTCAAAAATACCCTCGAAGAAAAACTCACACCACATCACCCCCAACAAACGCGGCGATGGCGATCTCGATAGCGATCAACGACCGCGGATCGAAACCAAGTAGTCAACGACTTTGGGCTTGTCGTCCTCCGCGATATTCGCCCCAAATACATCGACCATCTTTTGCACGACCTCTTCCCACTTTTGGCGTGGAAAGAAGAATTGATTGGTCACCAACCGCGGTGAATGACACGACACACAATTGGCCATAAACACCTCGCGATGTTCGCCGGGAGGCATGATCGGCTCGAAATGAGGCAGCGTGATCGCGGGCACCGAGATCGCTGCTAACATCGCCGCTTCGCCATCGACATTTGTCGCGACCGCGACTGGCCGCTCACCGGAAAATTCGACTTCACGCGGCAAATCATCTCGCTGAACGGCATACCAAGAGACGGCAGCCGCGATCACCGCCAAAACAATCGTCCACGTCACCGGCCCTTTTGCGACAGTCCCTCTTGCGACAGACTCTCCTACCGCCGACCGGACCACCGGTTTTCCCGATCTCGTTTTCCCCACGCCCGATTCGTGATCGAGCGGTTTGGTTCGTTCCTTTTTCATACGACGTCCACCTCCACTTGCTCGACCACGTTTCGCATGTACCCGCCGCCGTTCCATTTCGCCGTCATTGGCTGCGTCTCCCCACGGTGGTTGGTCGCCCGCACTTTCAAAACGAAGTGCCCGGTTCGAGTCGGCTTCCAATTCCCTCGCCATCGACGGAACGAATAGTTCCCCAAATCGTTGCCAAGCTCGGTCGCCATCCACGACTTTCCGTCGTCGCTAGAAACCTCGACCGACTTGATGCCCGCGCCCCCGTCCATCGCGATCCCTTCCAACGGGACCACGCCGTTGACACGCACGCGAGTCGTGTTGGTTTCCGGACTGGGGTTGACCCAAAACGAGCGGACATTCATCCGATGGATCGGTACTTTTTCTTTCGCCGGCTTGTCAGGTAACTCCGACGCATCCGCATTGGCGGGGATTTTATACGCCTTGGCCATCCAAAAACCATCAAACGGTTCGGAGAGTACTTGCACATGATCGAGGGCTTTGACCCAGTACGTGGCGTACCAGCCGGGAACCACCAATCGCAGAGGAAATCCGTTCAGCATCGGCAACGGTCGACCGTTCATCTCGTAAGCCACGATCACATCCGGCTCGCTTGCTTGCTCGACGCCGAGCGTTTTAATGAAGTCGGGCGAGGCGGGCATCGGGCCGACGTCCATACCGTTGAACGCCACCTCGGTTGCCTTTGCTTTGATTCCGGCACGCTCGAGCAGCGTCTTCACGCGGACTCCCTTCCACCGTGCGTTACTCATCGCACCGTTGCCCCATTGGCCACCCGTTATCCGCGGCTCAAAATATTGCCGCGAGTTGCCCGAGCATTGGCAGACCGCCACCACCTCGCTTGCCGGCATCGATCGCAAGTCCATCATCGATAACTTCAGCGGCGAGTTGACATGCCCGTCGAGCGTCAGCCGCCATGTTCGCAGATCGACCGCGGTGGGAATCGGTTGGTAATGCCAACGCACAAAAAACGCTTCGTTGGGCGTGATGTCTTCGGCAAAATAACGCCACGGTGTTTCCAACTGCGGGGCGCGGTCGTTGATCATCCGCATTGCCACCTTTTCAGGAAACCGCCCGACCGGCTGATCAAACGGGGGCGTTGGTAAAGCTCCCCGCGATGCATCGCTAGCCGCAGGGTCGGTACATCCCGCAACCAGACCACTAAGCCCCAGCAAGCCCACATTCCGCAGCCACTCACGCCGCGTCGCACCATCAGGCAACAACATTCGGGGCTGCGGTTGATCAGGCATCCAATCCTGCGGGCGACGCCAGCGTTGTTGTTCGGTGGGTTTCATACACGCTCCGGTAACCGTTTGGACGAATCAGCTCATTACGCTGCGAGGATGCAACGCTACAACGACCGATCACTGACGACAAAGACTTTCCGCTTCTCCTCCCCATAGCTTAAAGTTATGCACGGGCCATTGCTCGGTCCAATTCCATTGTCTGCGATTTCCATGCCCCCTTCACTGCAAAAACTGAACCGCTCTTGAACCTTCATCACCTCGAAATCTTTCGCTATGTTTCTGAAACCAGCAGCATGAAGAGTTTCCGATTGGATAACCGTGCCGGAGACAATGTTATTTCTGGGGTGCACGGGCTGACCTGAACTGGCCCAGCCCTCAAACAAAGTGCTCTGTCCTTCTCGCTTGTTTGCTTCTCGAATGTGACGTGAGACGCAGCGTATGCAAGCAGTTGACCTGCCGCGGAAAGTCGATGGCCAGTTTTCGATAAGCGTTACGAGGCTATAGGACATTCGCTGCGTCCCGGTTAGGCGACGAGCAACAACACGGCATAGCCGCCCGCTCCCATCGCAAACGCCCAAAAGCGACTCTCGCGTTCTTCGGGCAATTCCTCTTTGAACGTGTTCAGCAGAATCCCGCCCGCTAAAAATGCGATGCTCAGTGCCGTCAACACTTCGTGAATTTCGGTGGAAACCCCGATCGCCCATCCCGCTAGCACCGCAGCGGACAGCACCCAGCGACCGGTCCGATGATAACGCTGCTTATGATGCTGACGAAGTCCGTGATCGTTGACGAAAAAATGCAAACCGATTCCGACCAGATAGAACGTCAATGAACGCAGCCCCCGGTCTTCACGCACCAATAAGTAGCCGAGCAACGCATTGTAAAACGCATAAGAAATAATGTGCAACCAAAACGCTTGGTGACTCGATCTCAGGGAGTTTGAATCGCAATTAGACCGGATCACGACTTTCTCCAGCCCGTAAAAAACGACCAGTCCTGCTAGCACCATCAACCACAGCAAGTGTTCGCCGAGCCACTGCAAACCATGATCCGCGGTGGACTTGCGAAGTATTTCATGATGCTGCTGCAGTTCAGGTAACAAATGCAACAATGCATACGCCACGGCGACTCCACCGGCGAGCGACAACCATCGACTGCGGGGAATCACATCGAGAAAACGAAGCCTGCCTGCGAACAGGTGGATCAACGCCAACAGGCTCGCTCCGATGAATGATTCAACAATCATGCTGCAGATCCTATCGCGCTGTATGGCGGGCGACCTATCCATGGATTGATCGCCACCCAACCACCTCAATAAGCAAATGCCGAGAAAAGAGATTGCGGTTCAGGTCAGTTAGCAACTGACAGATAGCAAATACAGAGCCAAACACGATTCCCCCCTCTACACGGCCACGAAATTGCAGGTCGATGTTGTTAGCGGAGCGACGAAGGGCCGCCCGCTCTAATTCAAACGCCTGCCTCACTGCAACCGGACGGCTCGCGCTGGGTTGCCAGTTCTTCGGGGTTGCCGTGGTCGGTCGGCTGCGTTGGTTATCTGCCACCGCTCCATCCACTTGGTTGGGGAAGAGGTCCAGCGGAGCCTTCAGCGACGTTCGGGAGCGGGGACGGATCGAGCAAGAGGAACCGAGCTCGCTATCGGCCAGGGGCATTCGAAGCGGAACAAAAACGAAACAAGCCCGCAAAACACTGGTTTTTCCGGCCTTTTCAGAGAGTCGGCAAAACAGAACTCGAATCGGTGACCTCCACGATCAGAGCGCAGAATTCGATGCAGAAATCGAAAAGCATCTCCATGACCGTCCAGCAAATAGCAAGAACCAGCAGCGACATTTAGATGATGAATGCAATTGCGCCGGTGGACGCCGCGCCGTCAGTCTTCAGATTTCTCTGACAAGAGAAGGGATAGCAAATTGAACGGTCTTACTCGACAAGTCATTGCGCTTAAGCCGGCGCCGATCCCCCCCGCACTCTTTCCCCATGCTCTTAAATTTGTTTCCGTCCCTTCCGTTCGTCCCCCTAACCTCCGCAAGGGGGTAGTTGCACGACCCCCATCAGTCAGTATGTTAGTTTGATACCTAGGCACCCCTGTCCGTCGACAAGAAGCTCGGTATGAAGCCAAAAAATGCACAGCGGAAGCGTTTTCGTAGCCTGCGAATGGAACAGCTTGAAACACGGAAGGTTCTAGCTGCCATTATCAGCGGGCAGGAAATAATAGGAAGCATTCCAGTAAATGGTGTCGATGAATTTCAGTTCACGGCAACTGATGGCGATACGATACGCATTGCCATCGGAGAGCGCAACGCGAACAGCAATACAAGTGGTCAAGATCCCATTTTGCAGCTGTTCGGTCCTGACGGAGTGCAGATTACAACCGGGGTTAGCAATACCGCCGATCAATCGAGCGCGGAGCTGATTGCTCCAGCAACAGGAACCTACACGGCATTCGTTCGCGAGGAGAACAACAACCAACCCCTTGAGTATCGAATTCGGGTACTGACGCTTCCGGATACTGATCCACAGGAGGTCATCGATCGAGACTTCGACCTCGTCAACGGTCAAGAGGTTGAGTCTTCATTGCCGCAGGGCAGTTTTAATGTTCACCAATTCACGGCAACTGATGGCGATGCGATACGCATTGCCATCGGAGAACGCAACGCGAACAGCAATACAAGTGGTCAAGATCCCATTTTGCAGCTGTTCGGTCCTGACGGAGTCCAGATTACAACCGGGGTTAGCAATACCGCCGATCAATCGAGCGCGGAGCTGATTGCAACAGCAACAGGAACCTACACGGCCTTTGTTCGCGAGGAGGACAACAACCAACCCCTTGAGTATCGAATTCGGGTACTGACGCTTCCGGATACTGATCCACAGGAGGTCATCGATCGAGACTTCGACCTCGTCAACGGCCAAGAGGTTGAGTCTTCATTGCCGCAGGGCAGTTTTAACGTTCACCAATTCACGGCAACCGATGGCGATGCGATACGCATTGCCATCGGAGAACGCAACGCGAACAGCAATACAAGTGGTCAAGATCCCATTTTGCAGTTGTTCGGTCCCGACGGAGTACAGATTACGACCGGGGTTAGCAATGCCACGGATGAATCTCGCGCGGAGCTCGTTGCGACAGCAACAGGAACCTACACGGCATTCGTTCGCGAGGAGAACAACAACCAACCGCTTGAGTATCGAATTCGGGTGCTGACGCTTCCGGACGCTGATCCACAGGAACTCACCGATCGAGATTTCGATCTCGCCAACGGTCAAGAGGTTGAATCTTCATTGCCGCAGGGCAGTTTCAACGTCCACCAATTCACGGCAACTGATGGCGATGCGATACGCATTGCCATCGGAGAACGCAACGCGAACAGCAATACAAGTGGTCAAGATCCCATTTTGCAGCTGTTCGGTCCTGACGGAGTCCAGATTACGACAGGTGTTAGCAATACCGCCGATCAATCGAGCGCTGCGCACGTGGCGACAGCAACAGGAATCTACACGGCATTCGTTCGCGAGGAGGACAACAACCAACCCCTTGAGTATAGAATTCGGGTACTGACGCTTCCGAACGCTGATCCACAGGAACTCACCGATCGAGACTTCGATCTCGCCAATGGTCAAGAGGTTGAGTCTTCATTGCCGCAGGGCAGTTTTAACGTTCACCAATTCACAGCAACTGATGGCGACGCGATACGCATTGCCGTCGGGGAGCGCAACGCGAACAGCAATACAAGTGGTCAAGATCCCATTTTGCAGCTGTTCGGTCCTGACGGAGTGCAGATTACAACCGGGGTTAGCAATACCGCTGATCAATCGAACGCCGAGCACGTGGCGACAGCAACAGGAACTTACACGGCCTTCGTTCGCGAGGAAGACAACAACCAATCCCTTGAGTATCGAATTGTCGTAAACGGCATCAGTGATATAAATCTAGCCACAGTCAATATCGCCAGTACGAATGAAAATGTGGCTGAAGATGTGGGCATGTTGACCATCAAGGTCAATCTTTCTGCAGCGGTTAACGGCGAAGTTTCGGTACCGTTCACGGTGACCGGCACAGCGACAAAGGGCGGTGACTTCTCAATCACGGCCAGTCCGCTAACCATTCCCGCTGGTCAAACATCGGCAACCATCACGATCTCTGTGATCGATGATGCCATTGTCGAAGGCGACGAGACGGTCGTTGTGACCTTAGGAACGCCAACGGGCGCAGAGCTTGGCAACCCGACCGTTCACACAGCAACAATCACTGACAATGACGTGACGGGCGTCGATACCTCGGCACCTGTAATTACGGTGCCGGATGACATTACCGTTGAAGGGGACGACTTGGATGGATCGAGCGATTCGAATTCGGTGATTGCAGCCTTCCTTGCCGGAGCGACTGCGACCGACAACGTCGATCCCTCCGTGACCGTTACGCACAACGCACCAGAGCATTTTCCAATCGGCGATACCGTCGTGATCTTCTCGGCCACTGACCAAGCTGGCAACGTCGCAACTGCGAGCGCGACGGTGACGGTGGAACCGCCAACGATGTTTGATTTTGGAGACGCGCCCTCGACGTTCCCCGTTACCTTATCTCAAAACGGTGCTCGGCATGCGACCGGGGGCCTGTTCCTCGGGGCCAGCATTGATGAAGAACTCGATGGAAACGCAACCGCGGATGCCAGCGGAGACGGAAATGACGAAGACGGCGTGACGGCACGGGCTAGCTTAATCGCCGCCCCCACCTCGAATACGGTGTCGAGCTTTGCCATTGTCGCCTCGGCGGCCGGAAAGCTGGATGCGTGGATCGATTTCAATCGGGACGGCGACTGGGACGACGACGGAGAGCAAGTTTTCGCAAGCAAGGATGTCACTCCTGGCGTGAACACACTCAGCTACATCATTCCCGCTGGCGCAAATCCCGGGGATGTTGCGGCAAGATTTCGACTCAGCACTGCAGGCGGTCTTACCCCATCCGGGATAGCTGCCGACGGCGAAGTGGAGGACTACATCGCCAACTTGGAAGCGGCCGGCAACAACACGGTTAACTTGACCTCGATCAACGCCACAACGGTAACGATCGAGCAAAACGGCAGCGACGTGGTTGTTCGTGAAGGCAGTCTGATCTTATTCCAAGGCCCCGCTGACCAATTGGCAGGGTTAAATTTCACAGGTTCCAACGGTAACGATACCATTGACTTGATCGCCACGGTTACTTCGTTCAGCAGTCTCGTCCGCTTGCACTTCGGTGACGGAACCGACACGCTGCGAATCAGCGGTCAGGATCAAAGCCTAGATCTGACCACCTTGCCAACAGGCTCGGTTGAAGGCCTTGAAGTGATCGATGTTTCTGGAAACGGATCCATCGTCCTGAGGTTGAATGAAGCTCACGTCGCGTCACTGCCTGACCGCGGTCGACGATTGCGTGTCATCATGGAGCCCGATGACATTTTGAATATTTCAGTGAATACGACGATCAACGTCGAGAACGTATTTACGATCCGAGACACTCTTATTGATGGTGACCAATTCATCGTCTTAGCTCAGTCAGACAATGCGACCATCGAAGTCGGTGGGCTTCGGTGGACCAACCCTCTAAATCGTTTGGACGTGAATAATTCTGGCAAAGTCTCAGCCCTCGACGCTTTGGATATCATCAACGAATTGAATCGTCGTCGATTTGTGATTAGCGGTACCTCGCGTTTGATCGATCCCACACAATTGCAGGGTGCGCATCCGCTACAGTTCTTTGACACCACAGCCAACGGTGAACTGACGGCCCTTGATGCCCTACGCGTGATTAACGGTCTCGCTCGAATTGTCGGCAGTACTTCCCTCAGCGGAGAAATGATACCGGTCCTCTCTGAATTGCAAGGGCCCCGTGTTACTGCGGATGATGTACGGGACCGTAGCGACCCAGCGTTAGAAACGAATCCCTCGTTGAGCACGACTATCGCTGATCCGGCAAGGGACTTTGTAAGTGATCCTGGCGTCGATCAAGTCCCCTCACTTGAGTCCGAGCACAACGAGGTTCCAACCAACGAAGTGAGTCGCGACGACACCATCGACTTCGCGATTCTCGAGTTGCTTTCTGAACAATCGCCACTAAGCCAGTCGCTCTAATCAAACGCGTCTCCAGATTCAAAAAATGAGTTACCCCGGAGATGCCGACTACCGATCTCCGATGCAACCAGGCGGATGGACAAGAGGTAACGGCTCAGCGCACACTCGTCCGTCCTCGCGGCATTGACGTTCAAAACAGAGACGACTCGCGATCGACAATGGTTTCGGTCGTGGCAACCGTGAAGCCACGCCGATGGATTAGGACCGCCCCGTTGGGGCTTCGCTGGATAAGGTCTCCGTCAATCCCAGGGCATTGCCCTGGGCTGACCCAGCGCCGGCCCGTTGGGCCTACCAGAGCGTCACATCTCCGCCCCAACGGGGCAGCCCTATGTCAGCCCAGGCCCACGGCCTGGGGCTCAACAACAATTGCCCGCACCACATGCTCTGTCCCCATTGGCACCCATTGGCAATCACGGGAGCAGTCTGGGAGCGAAGCTTTCAATGATGCGTTCAATTTTCTCGGCAGTTGCCTTTTTATCATGCCGCTCGGCCACGTTCCGAACCCGGTAGGAGAGATCGACGAATGCTGCGGACACATCGATCGCTTTCTCTGTGCTTGAGCAAAGCGACTGCAATTTCGGTGTGCCCCTTTGCAGCTGCCTCGTGGATCGGCGTGTAGAGCATGTTGTTGGGTCGCCGGGCATCGGCGGAGGCGCCAAGCAACTGTCTCACGGTGCCAGGCTGTCCGGCTCGTGCTGCCAGATGTAGCGGCGTATCACCGGAAGTGTCGCTTGAATTAGGATTGGCGTTGTGCGCCAGCAAATCTGACACCATATATTGCAGGCCTGCGTTTGCGGCAAAGTGAAGAGCTGTCCGGTCGCAGGTTCCCCGTGAGTTCGGTGGGACACCCGCGCTGAGCAACAATCGAACAAAGCCAAAGTCCTTCCGTCGTGCCGCTGCATGGATCAAACGGTCTTGTCGTTTTCCAACTGCCCCGTTCGGGTCCGCTCCTAATTCGATCAATTGTTGGGCCATGTCTGCGCGAGCACACCTCATGGCGACTTCCAACGGCTCTTGGCCTTTCCAGTCCGGGAACGAGACATCCGCACCGGCATCCACCGCGTCATTGAAATCCGCAGTGCAGCCACTGTGAATCGCATCATTAAGGCGGTAGTCCGGGTGCATGAGCCGGACATTGCCACGGTCTTCTCAATTTCGCAAGCAATTTCCGCTGCAAAAGACGCTTGCGCTGCACGTCAAAACGCTGTAGCGTGAAATCGCAATAACGTGCAGTCTCATGCACAGAAATACGACGAACATGATTTATGCATTCCTGAAACAAAAAGGTGGGGTCGGCAAGACAACGCTTTCTATTCGCACCGCCGCCGAGCTGTCTAGCCGGGGCCGACGCGTGCTGTTGATCGACGCGGATCCGCAGGGCAGTTCGCTTGGGTGGTCGAACCATCGCGAGACGGCGGACTTCACGGTCGTCGGCATGGCAAAAGCGACCATTCACAAAGAGATCGAGTGTCTGGCTCAAGACTACGACGACGTTGTGATCGACGGTCCACCGCGAGTCACCGAACTGGCCCGATCCATCATCCTCGCAGCAGACATGGTGATCATTCCACTACAGCCATCGCCAATGGATGTTTGGGCGGCAGCCGAAACGGTCGACCTGGTTCGTGAGGCCCAAGTGTTCAATCCCGATATCAAATGCTGCCTTGCACTCAATTGAAAAATCGCCAACACGGCAATTGGAAGAGATGTCAGAGACGCCCTGGTCGAACTCGAAGTCCCCATCTTAGAAAGTGACATCGGACAACGGGTGGCATTCGCGGAAAGTGCCGCAAGCGGATCAACGGTGATGGATCAAAAGCGATCTAAGGCGGCAAAGGAAATCAAGAAATTCGTCAACGAGCTCAGGAGGATCAAATGAGCAAGAAAATAGCCATGACAGCCCGCGTCAAACAGAAACCGGAAATCGATAAGTGGGTCGAGACACGAGAACCGCTCGTACCACTAAAACTGAACGTCAAGCCGAAGCGACTGACGATCGACATTGATCCAGCTCTCCATAAAAAGCTAAAGATGAACTGCGTAAAACGCGAGATTCAAATCGCAGACCTACTACGAACGCTCATCGAACGTGAGATCGACAGTCATAACCAACCGATCCTAGACCGCTGAAACGCAAGCAATCCCAAGTAACCGCCTATTCCCTACGACTTTGCGTTCTTTACCTTCGGCATCAGCCAGCGGAACTTTGACGGAAGGCGACGACGATCGCATCCTCAGCGCGAACCGATGCGAATTAGGCGGATGGTTGCTGTGTGTCTCTATCACGCTGAATTCGATATCGCCGTTCACGGTCACGAAACGCTTCCTCGCCGCCTTCAAGAATGTCGCACACTGTCCTTCGAATCACTGAGTTCTCGATTGAACCGCAGCGGTAGGTCACGTTTGGCAATCCACCGCTTGGATTCGGCTCTGAAGAAGCAATGATCACCTGATCCGCATCGGTGTTGACCACTAGGTTTGCGTTGTGCGTGACAATTATGACTTGTCGCCGCGTTCGCGCTTCTCGAAAATGCGGGACTAACTCGTCAAAAACGGACTTCGGGTCGAGGTTCTCTTCTGGTTGATCAATAATCAGTGGACGAGTGTCTTTCTCGTCAATCACCAAATATAGCAATAGCAACACGATTCCTCGCGTGCCGGGTGACAATTGCTCAATGGCAACTCCGTCGTAAGTGACGTTGTAGACCATCTTGATGTGGTCAGTGCTGTAGAGCCACGTCGCAACTTTCTGAATCCAAACGGCCTTATTTTCAGGAGTCACTGTTGCTGGCGCTGACTTCATTATCTCGCCGTGCATATTCGCGATGAACTTCTGCATTGCTTCCGCGACTGCCTCAGCGGTACCGACACGCCAAGCTGGAACCAAATCAGAACGAACCTGACGTTCCATGGCACCGTGCCCTCGTAGTTTCGATTCCTTGCGAAGATCCAGAAGGTCTTCACCCCTCTTGATCCAAGCATCCAAATCAATTTCACGACTTACCGCCAGACGCAACCGTTCAAGCGAACCAGTCGAATTTTCTAACGTCTTTTGCAGCGGAGCATATAATTGCTCCAAAACCTTTTGTTCGTCAAGAAACGACTGGAAAACCTCCGAATACAGTTTTCTGCGACGCTCTAGCAATCCTCCTCTTCGATCTGCTGCTCCCTTCGCGTTGGCCAGCTCTTCAACCGACTTTTGCTGGGCCTTCTCGCTCGCCTCCAACTGCTTCTGAAGTTGCGTGTATCGGAGCTGCTTTTGACCATCAAGCCCCACCTCTTTCTGTACCCTGTCTCGCTCAGCCTTCAGGATCTCATGCGGCCATGTTTCAATCGGTGCAGAAGTGACGTCCACAACGATTCCTGTGCCTTCAGTCAAAAGCTTGATCTTCGCCGAAATCGCTGCTGACTGATCGGCGATCACTTGGTCGACGTTCCCCTTAAAGACGAGTGAGAATGCGTCCCACTGTTCTTCCTTTAATGCCGCTTCGGCGAAGGACGTTTTCAGTTGGTCAAGCTGCTGAGGTGACGTCGTATTCCGAATAGAATCGACTTCTCGTCGCAAGTCTGCGACTCGACGTTGTGCCCGGTTGAGAAGTTCAATCTGAGTATTCAGTTTGGTAAACGCCGCCTCGAGAACAGCAAGTCGCGCTGCCCGTACTTCCCGATCCTTGGGAATGAGCCCCTTCATATCTTCTCTCGCTTTTTCAATCTGCTTTAAGCGATTTATTTGTCCTTTCTCGGTCGCAGGTATACTTGCCGTCAGCGTCTCCTCTGCGTTTACTTGATCGGAAATACTCGCGATGGCTGTCTGCGCGACATCACGCTCACGTCTGATCGGCTTGAGATGAACTTCTGAAAGTTCTTCAAAAGAGTGGGTTGCAAACCGGTCTTCCGATCTGGTCGTGTCGAATACCACCCGCTCGATTTCTTTCCGTAGCTCGACTGCTAAACCAGCTGCTGAGCAAAGCTGCTCAACAAACTGCTGCGAAAGGTAGCGTACGGATTCGCCAGGCTGATCCGAAATCTGCTTGTTGATCCATCGAGGCTGATGGTTTCCGTCACCCCAATAAAGATGAACCTCAGATTCTTCGAGGTAATTCACAGGAGTCGAGGCGCGATGAATGAACGAGGTCGCCAGGTTCAGCGGAGAATCAACATCAGCCCCAGATGCAATGATATCTGCTAAAGCCGTCTTTCCAGATCCACGCGAGCCAATGATCGCTACTAGACCAGCATTCATTGGAATTTCACCGTTACTAAGCCACGGCGTTTTCTTCGTGGAAATTCTCGCGATGCATTGGCTGGCGTCATGCCGATTTGGTGCCGATTCGCCAATCCAGACGCGTTCTTCAGGTTCTAGCAGGGTTTGTCGCAATGACTCAAATGAAGGATCGCCCTTGATCCAGCAATACCGCTTCTCGATCGGCTCGCACACTTTTTGAACTGAGTGAGCGTCACATCCATGTAGACAGGGCTTCCGCCCCCCGTAGTTCGCTGTGAGATTCTCGACATCGTGGGCTGGGTGTTTGCCCAGCCAAAAGTCTCTGGTGTTGGGATTTGAAGCAAAGATGACATGAGCGAATGCCTCTATCTCTTTTCGCGTCGCGGCAAATGACGCATCTTTCTGCAGACCAGCCGTCCCATCGTTATTACTTGCAGCCACGGCGACAATGCAGTTCTCCGCGATCCACGTATCGTTGCGGAACATTTTCCGCAATTGGTCAAGGCTGACTTTGAACTGGTTAGCGCCCTCTGATCTAGCCGCCAACTCATCGACAAGAAGGTTGTTGTGAGCCCTTCCAAGTCTTTCGAATTCCCCCGGACTGCATCTATACGGGCTACCCTTATACTCAAATGTAAGCTCTAGCAACGCACGCTCGATGTGGGCCACGTGATCGAGATCGGCGGGATTAAAAAGGAGATGGAGGTTAACACCTTTGCGTTTCTCCGTCTCGATGCTCAGACGCAACTCGACGTTTGGGAACAGGAAACGAATCTTGGGGAGTTTTCCCGCACGATGTTTTTCGACAACTGCCTTGTAACCCTCTAGGCAAAGGTAGTCTGTGATTCCGATCGCTTCGACAGCGGGTGCGGCGTCGTTGATGGCTTCCAGATAGCCGTCCCAGTCCGATTTAAACTGATCGTTAAGCAGTGTGCCAGGCGTGTGGATGTGCGGATTCCACCTGCGCCATTGCGAACCGCTTTCAAACGGGTTGATGATTTTGGTATCCATGCTTTGCCCTTACTCTCTCGCGGGAGATGAACCTTGGGTCACGACATAGCACTCGACTAGCCCCCCCTGTACGCTGAATCGTCTGCCGATTTTCATAACATATACTATCACTCCATGAAATCGTTCAGGCCAACGGGCCACAACTTGAAACGTAAAATCCATTTTGGTTTGCGTATCATATTTTGGCATCGCACTGAATTCGCCGGATCCAAGGCTTCAATCTGTTCCGTCGTTCATCTGTCGACTTTCGACTTTTTCCTGACTGTAGCTTTCAACCAAACGTCCAAAACTGAATGCGGACGTGACCAACGCCGCTAAAAGTATTCCAGCTGTCCACAGCGTGCTCGTCCGAAGTGAACCAATAATACGAAATGACTGACTGACGCTGAGTTCATTCGACCTCGCCTCAAAAGCTTGGACTACCGCTTCCGTAGTGCCAAGTTTCCGTTCGATGGACCTGGGAGGCTATCGCCAGGGTCAGGCCTTGTGTTCGGTGTTCAATCGTACCTGCGCGTCAATTTGTGCTGCTTGGCATCTTCACTTTGGCGACTCGCTATGCCTGCCGTTGGTCGGCCCAACGTGTCAAATTCGACTCATTTGTGTTCCAGTAAGCACGATCCTGGGCAAGTGAATTGCCCCCTTCCCCTGGTATGTCCCTAGATCCAACAAATCAAGCAAAAGGGCCATCCACTTCTTACTACCATCGTTCACTGCTTGCTTACGAAGGTGCTCAATGTTTTGTAACAGATAGGCATAGCTGAGACCATTCGTGCCGACTCCCCTCAGGTGCAACAGTGAGAGTCGGTGTCTACCGATCGAATCAGAGCGTTAGTGGCGTCGCTGTGTCGAGCGACGTAGGCGATGCACCGGAAGCCGGCCTTCTTCGAGATACGGATCATGGCTTGGACGAGGGCGTCCTTGGTGTTGGGGATATCTCGCGTGTTCTTAAACAGGACACCTTTATCCTTCATCCGCGGTTCGACAATGGCTTTGGCTTCTTTGGTTAGGAAGATTACTCGTGAGTCCGTTTCACCTTTGCTTTTGTCCGGTGAGAAAATGACAAGATCGTCGTGGATGGGACGGGCCTCAACAGTGCGTCCTTCTTTGGGGCGACATCCCGTTGGCCAAAGGAAGTGGATCAAAGCCGCAAGCGGAGGACTGGCGTGGGATTGAATGACTTTCCATGGGTCGGGCGTGTAGTCGATTTCTCGCCGCCTGCGCTTTGGTTTGACGATTTTGGGAATAGAGAGGCGTGGAGGTATTCGTGCTCAACCGTCCAATTGAACCTCCTCTGAACCACCGAGATTGCGTCGTTCTGACTGGTTGTGACGCCAACGCCCTTTGACCAATTCAGGAGGTGAGTTTTATCAAGGCTGAAATTTTGAGCGTCTTGCCGATCGCTCCGATAAAACTCTTCAGGTAGAGCCGGTGGTTGCTGAACGTGCCTGCACTCCGATTTTCTTGGCACCAGTCCAAATAGGATTGCGACAGCTCGTACACGGTCGACAATCCTGCCGACACCGCGCGGCCGTTGAGCATCAGCTGGCGGCATTTGTCGAACGCCGCTTCCTTTTCGGCCCCGAGCGTGATGCGTTGGCCGTCGATGGTGCAGACCTATCTTTGCTGCTGACTGTTCCAGTACGGCCTTGGTTCTGTTGGCATGGCTTCGCCCTTGATGGTTCCTGAAACGGGAACGGAAAGGGGAATACGACGCAGTTGCCGCGGCAAGGAAAATGTCGGCGCATAAAAAAAGACCGCAAAACACTGGGTTTTGCGGCCTTTTAAGAGAGTGGGCAATACAGAACTCGAATCTGTGACCTCCACGATGTCAACGTGGCGCTCTAACCAACTGAGCTAATTGCCCGATTTTGCGGAACACGATCGCGGTCGCGTCCCCACCTCTCCTGTTTCGGTTTAGCGGGGGGCGTTTCTTTAACAAATCGTCTCGCTCAATGCGTTGCGGTAGTCTGAATCGATCACGTCGATTCGTCAAGACTCTCTCCGCACTTCTTTTTTGGGCCTGAGCGTTCTTTTTTTTCAGCCTGACCGTTTACACCGATCGCGGCCCCCACCGCGGCCAAAGGATGCGTGATCCGCCTCCGCTTCCGCTTGAAATTCCGAGGCTGGCGGGGCGGCAAACCTGGGGGAGTGGATTGTTTCCTTCGTAAAATAGGGATTTCACGAGTTTCACTGTTGACGCTCCCCACCCATGATATGGATACTTTTGAGGTGAGATTTGGGCTTGACGAAGGTTTTCACCGCCATCCAGCTGATGGTGTTAAGCGTGGAATGAAACTCCACTGCGGAACTTTATCACGTCAGTTCATTGGAATCATGAGCTAAGTTTAGAAGCGAAGGCAGCCGTTAGAAGCAATCAGGTTTTGTTTCTCGGATCCCCTTCCTACAGCGATTTGTTTCAATTCTTATTGTTACAATCGTGTTTTTCCTTACAAGTTGAGCCGGAATGCCCTCCGGCCGGAGCAGAAAACATTAGTGGCGTTGGCACGAAAAAGCACTCAGCAAGATCCTCGCGATACCATTCGCATCAATAATCAAATTCGGATCAGTCCGATTCGAGTTGTCAGTGAAGAGGGCGAACAGTTAGGCATCATCCCAACTGAACAAGCCCTGGAACGCGCTCGCGATGCAGGGCTCGATCTTGTCGAAGTCGCTCCGAATGAGCGACCTCCGGTTTGCCGAATCATGGATTACGGCAAATACAAGTACGACAAGAACAAGAAGCTCCACAACAGCCACGCTCGTACGAAAACCAAGGAAATTCGCCTCCGTCCCAAAACGGGCGACGAAGACATTCGTACGAAAATTCGGCAAGCCGAGAAGTTCCTGCAGCACAAGGACAAAGTGCAAATCAGCGTCCTGTTCCGCGGTCGCGAAATGGCTCACATCGAAGAAGGCCGCAAGGTCATGGCGATGGTCATTGAATTGCTAAGCGAAGTCGGCAAAGTCGAAACCTCGCCTCAGCAACACGGCCGCCGCATGATCTGTATGGTCGCGCCTAAGTAACCCACGCCGCGTCAGCAACCACACGCGGCGGAGTCCAATCAGGACGAAGCGGTGCCGAAAGACGGGTAAGTCGAGCGCGCGACCGAAGCGGAGCACGCGAAGTCAAGCTTGCGGCTAAGCTGAGCTTGCCATCGACGGGCTTGCCATCGACAAGCTTGCAAGCGACGGGCTTGCGATCGGCGATCTCCCCCCGAACAACAGCGCTGAACCAGGTCCCAAACAAGAGTCCGTTCCCCTCCAGGACCGGCTGAGGCAAAACCGTTCGCGCGAGAGCCCCTGTTTCGCGAAAGCCCCTGTTTCGCGAGAGCCCCTGTTTCGCGAAAGCCCCTGTTTCGCGAAAGCCCCTGTTCGCGTGGAAAGCCCCTGTTCGCGTGAAAGCCCTCCTTGCGCGAGAACCCCTGTTCGCGCGAGAGCCCAAGTATCCAGTTGAGTGCCGCCAGTGTCGAAGTCCTCGGTCGATCAGATTTGCCAAACGCTTGCGGAGCTTGCCCCGCTCCGACTCGCCGAATCATGGGACAACGTGGGGTTGCTCGTCGGCGATCGCCAGTCGACCGTTTCGCGACTGATGACTTGTTTGACAATCACCCCGGCGGTGGTCCAAGAAGCGATCGATGAGGACGTCGATTTGATCGTCGCTCACCATCCGTTGCCCTTCAAGCCGCTCGCTCGCTTGACCGCCGACACCATCCCAGGATCGATGTTGCTGCGGATGATCGAAGCACGGGTTGCGGTTTACAGTGCCCACACCGCTTTCGACTCCGCTGCCAATGGCATCAATCAATTGTGGTCAGACCGGTTTGGCATTTGCGACTCTCAGCCGTTGATCCCGGCCGAGTCCTGCGAGCCTCAGGTCCCCGCTAGCGGGCTCGGCAGCGGACGCTTTGGAAACTTAGCTGCCCGGATGACTTTAGATGACCTCGCTCGAACGGCGGCAGACAAAGTGGGGGCCGTGCACATTCGCCGCGTTGGAGCCGCGAACCAGCGAGTCGGCCGAGTGGCGTTTGCCTGTGGGAGCGGCGGCAGCTTTCTGGCGGCGGCCAAGCGGAAAGGCTGCGACGCACTGATTACCGGCGAGGCCACCTTCCATACCTGCTTGGAAGCCGAGTCGCTCCAAGTCGGGCTGGTCCTGCTGGGGCATTACTGGAGCGAACGCTTTGCGATGGAGCAGCTCGCCGAACGACTGTCAGCGAGTCTTCCGGAACTGACAATTTGGCCGAGTCGCTGCGAATCGGACCCCATCGAAATGGTCACGCGCTGAGGCAAACGGTGCGACGCGGCAAAAACCGTCCGCCGCAAAAGCATCGGAACGGTTGCTTGACGCACAAGCAGGTCGGCTGCCATGCGGGCAGCCCCTCTCTTTACACGGCAGCGGTGCTTGAATTCAAACCAGCCGTGCCATGACGTCTGGTATGACGAGCGGAGCAACGGCGACGGGCGAACCGCAAAGGTAATATTCGTACGTGGATCGCCTCAAATGCCAAGTATTCTCCGGGGCCACTGGATCGAGAAACATTGACCATCCTCTAAATACGCTTAAAATGCCTCTGTTCGGAATAGAAATTGCTGATTCTGCTGCTGCCGAGTCGTTTTGCAGGGCCGAGATTGGGGCTGCCCCCCAGCCTGGTTTCCCAGCGGCGACCTAGTTTTCCCAGCGGCGACTTGCTTTCCGAGCGGCGCCAGCCGGTTTGGCGGTCCAACGTCCCCGTCATGCATTTTAGGGCAGTCACTCATTTCAATGAGAAAAGTAGAGATTCATGCCAAAACGCGAACGATGGTTAGTTGCGATCCCGGTCTACAACGAAGTCGACACGGTCAACGAAATCTTAGATCAAGTCACCCAGTACGCATCGGATGTGTTGGTGGTGGACGATGGCTCCCACGACGGAACCTCCGAGGTGCTGCGGACCCGCAGCGACGTGAGGGTGATCCAGCACGCCGAGAACCAAGGTTACGGCGCGGCCCTGCGCAGTGCGTTTGCCTACACGATGCAAGAGAATTTTGACGGCGTGGTGACGCTCGATTGCGATGGCCAGCATCAGCCCAAGCGGATTCCCCGGTTCATCGAAGCGGCGGGGGCGGCCGACATCGTCTCGGGCAGCCGCTATTTAAAGCAGTACGAAGGGGACGACGCACCGCCGGCGGAGCGGATGTTCATCAATCGTCGGATCACGGGCGAATTGAACCAGCGGCTAGGACTGAATTTGACGGACGCCTTTTGTGGCTTCAAGGCTTATCGCAGTTCAGCGCTACGGGAGCTACGGATCACCGACAATGGTTACGCGATGCCGTTGCAATTATGGGTCGAAGCGGCCGCGGCCGGCTTGAGAGTGATCGAAATCCCGGTACCGCTGATCTATCTGGACCTGAGTCGTTCGTTTGGTGGCTCGCTCGACCATGCCGAAACACGCCTGAACTATTACAACCAAGTTCTCGAGGATGCGATTGCTGACGCTGAAGCAAACGGCGCGACGTTTAGCAAAGAGAAATCGAGATGCGGCAATAACGCCAGCTAGGTGATTGGTTGAAAACGCTCCCAGAATTCAGACACTACCGTGCTCCTAAATCGCACGGTGAATCGTTCACAGATCCGAGCTTCGGAGATGTCCAGCCTCAGTTGCGCCGCAATATTGAATTGCTTTCCCAGCACGATGCGTGGTGGCAAAAGCTACGCAGCGATGCGCGTCAGCAGATGATCAGCGATGCGATACGTTACACATCGACGTATCGCAACGTGGACGCCATCGTAAGCCGGCGCGACGCTCCGATCATGATGGCGGGACACCAACCGTCGCTGTTTCATCCCGGCGTGTGGTTCAAAAACTTTGCCCTCAGCCAATTGGCAGATCAACACCAAGCGTTGGCGATCAATTTAGTCATCGACAATGATGCCGCTTCGGGCAGTGCGATCCGAGTTCCCACGATCGACCGAGACACGGGGTACTACGTCTACAGCACGGTGCGCTATGATCGCTTTGGCGGCGGCGTTCCCTATGAGCAAACGGTGATCCAGGACCGCGAGCGGTTCGATCATTTCGATGATGACGTTCGCAAGTCGGTGATGCCGATCGTTCCCGATCCGCTAGTCACACGGTTATGGGAGCATGCGCGTCACGCGGTCGAGCGATGTGGGATCGCCGGCTGTGCATTGGCCCAAGCGCGTCATGCACTCGAAGGGGAAATTGGTCTAAACACGCTTGAGCTGCCGTTGGGCGTGCTGTGTCGAGGCCGGATGTTTGCTGAATTCCTGCTATTGATCCTCCGCGAGCTTCCGCGTTTCCGGGAAGCTTACAATGCCGAAGCCGATTTTTATCGCCACGCGCATGGCATTCGCAGCAACTCGCACCCCGTTCCCAACTTGCACGCCGAACAGGGTTGGTTGGAGGCGCCGATTTGGATCTACAGTGACGCGATACCGGAGCGCCGACCGGGCTGGGTTAAAGTCACCGACCAGACGATGATGATCAGCGACCGCAGCGGCCAAGAGCGACGAATTCCGCTGGGGAGATCCGATACCGCAGAAACGCTGGCCAGTTTGATTGGTCCCGATTTTAAGATTCGCCCGCGTGCGTTGATCACGACAATGTACGCGCGACTCGTGCTCAGCGACCTCTTTCTGCATGGAATTGGGGGCGGAAAGTACGATCAATTGGGCGACCGGATCGCCGAGCGTTTCTTTGGCATCACGCCACCCGAGTTCATGGTCGTTTCGGCTACCATCCAATTGCCAGGGCCGTCGCCCAACGAAATGGATCCTGAGATCACGCGACTGCGACGCGCGATTCGCGACACGCGTTTTCAGCCTGAAAAATTCGCGGGCGTCCATGGCGTGGATCCCTTGCTGGTTCAGCGCAAAGAGCAACTCTTAGCCCAGACTCCCAATGCGGAGGCAAAACCAGCATGGCACCGAGAGCTCGACTCCATCAATCAACAGATGTCCGCGTCGCTAGGCGAGACGCGTTCGCAATTGGAGTCGGAATTGGCGGGCGTGGTTCGCGAGCGAGCTTCACGGACGGTGTTGAAAAGCCGCGAGCATCCCTTCTGTATCTTTCCGATGAAGGATTTGACCGAGACTTTCCAGCAGCTGTTAAGCAGGTAGGCAGGAGTCTTTCGGTAGATTAGCCGTTTTGGCGTTAGCCACGGTTCAAGCGGTTCGACCGGGGCTAACTCCCAAGCGGCCAATGGGATTTCACCCACTCATTCCTGCCTCGCTGCTTAAGCCTCAGTGAATGAAGCAGGCCAGAATGAAGCAGGCCAGAATGAAGCAGGCCAGAATGAAGCAGGCCAGAATGAAGTGGGCCAGCGTGAAGTAGGACAGCGCCCGAGAGCGAGCAGAGCTAACCGACTCAACGGCTGCCGACCAGAATCTGTCCGACGACGAGCCAAACTGCGGTAAAGGTGATGCCGAGAGCGGCATGAAGTGTATCGACATTCATCGTTGACGAGCCTTTGTATCGAAGGTGAACGGACATAGACATGGCCCGTTCCCTGGCCCGCACGAGATGGCGACGATCTTTGTCGCCAATCGAATGCTTGTGTAACAGCGCTTTTCCCGGCGCTATGGTTGTTATCGGCTTTGCCGTGGACCAGAATTGCCAAAAAAGATCACGGGCAAAACAGAGTGCCCAGCTGTTACAAATTCACAATCGGCATCTAGAGCCATTTGAGAAATGACGTAGGATTCCTACCGTAGCTGCGTTCGCCAGCACGCGGTCGACCGCGAATGCGACGGTCGCTACCTCAAAATTAAAAATGCGCTAGCCGATGCCTCCCGAGAGATTGCTTGAAGCGATGACGATTAACTACTGGTTGATGAAATCCGAGCCGACTACGTTTTCGATTGACGACTTGGCGAATCAGCCCGATCAAACGACGTGCTGGGAAGGGGTTCGCAACTACCAGGCGAGGAATTTGTTGCGGGATGAGATCCAGGTTGGCGATCGAGTGTTGTTTTATCACTCCGCTTGCAAGGTTCCCGCCGTGATGGGGACGGCCGTGGTCAGTCGGAGCGGGTACGCGGACCATTTTCAGTTTGACCCCAAGAGCAACTATTACGACGCAAAATCGGATCCTGAGAATCCGCGTTGGTACATGGTCGACATCACCTTGGAATCCGAATTTGAGCGTCCGGTGACCCTTGCTGAGCTACGCGAGCGAGCCGGGCTCAAAGGGATGGTGTTGCTGCAAAAGGGCAGCCGGCTGAGCGTCCAACCGGTGAAGAAGAAGGAGTTTGACACGATCGTGAAACTCGCCAGCAAGCCGGCGTAAGGCTGGTGCGCGTTTCCAATGTGGCGAAGGATCACGTTTACCGCGGGGCGGGGAAGCCGGGCCGATTTGGGTGATCATATTGCCTCGGTTTAGGGGACTTGCCAACCAGCCCACTGGATCCGATACTTTTGCGAATCACCAGTTCACCCGAACCGAGATGTTTTGCATATAAAAACATAGTTTTGTTAAGGGGACTTGGCGAAAGGTGCGATATTTAGCACATTAGAAGAGAGCAGCCGAAGTGGCGGAATTGGCAGACGCGCTGGATTCAAAATCCAGTTGGAGCAATCCAGTGAGGGTTCGAGTCCCTCCTTCGGTACTTTTCAGGGCATGGCCCAAGCGATTCAAAGCCCGTAAGACTTAACGTCTTGCGGGCTTTTTTCGTATCCTGACCCGCTCTCCCTCAACTTTCGACACTCACGCCTCACCACTATCAAAAACGCCGGTATCGGGTTCGCTAGCGCATTTTTTGATTTTGATGTAGCTACCGTCGCGTTCGCGGTCGACCACGTTCTTGCGAACGCAGCTACTTTTTGAACCTACGTCATTTCTCAAAATGCTCGAGTGGGGCGAAGGGGCAAGCAATGGGAAGAATCCTTGCGGTTCCGAAAGGGACCGGTTGCCGACGCCGATGACTCGCTCGGTTATGATAAAAAACGAATACGCACCGCGGATGGTGCTCGAAACACTCCGACTCTCTTTTGCCACCTCACGCTCTTTGCCACGATGGATGAAGAACCCACCCCGCCTGTCACGATGACAACGCCGGTCCAATTTTTGCCAGGCGTGGGGACGTTTCGTGCGAAGAAATTTTCTCGGCTGGGGCTGCGTACCGCGCAAGATGTGCTGTTCTTCTTCCCGCGAGATTACGAACGACCCGCCCCTCCCAAATCGGTCGACCAATTGCGTGACGGAGAGCAAGCGTCGTTGATCGGCGTCGTCACCGAGGTCGATTTGATGTCGCGTTCGCCGGGTAAGTCGGTGTTTGGAGCGGTCGTCCAAAACCAGACGGGCGCGGTGCGAATCCTATTCTTCAACCAGCCCTATCGCGCCGACCAAATCAAAGTCGACGAGCGTGTGGTGATCTCGGGAACGCCCAAATTGAGCGGGCTGCGGATGGAGTTTGTGCACCCCCAGGTGACGGTGCTCGAAGCGGATGACGATTTTCCCGAACCGAAGATCTTGGCGATCTATGCGTTGACCGAAGGGGTCAAGCAACATGATCTGCGCCATTTAGCAGGCAACGTCTTGGAGGCGTTAGGAGATCAGTTGCATGAGGTGATGCCGGAGCAGTTGCGAGCCGATTCGGCGGATGCACTGCGCGCTGCGGGCATACAAATCGAAGGCCCGTTGGATGAAATCCAAACAGCCGTTCGTCAACTGCACCAACCCGATAACGAAGAGTCACTACAAGCGGCGCGGATTCGCTTGGTGTTTCAAGAGTTGTTGGTAATGCAACTCGCGTTGGCAATGCGGCGACGCAAATTGACGAGTGATTTGCAATCGCCACCGCTATCCCCCACCGCCGTCATCGATGCCCGCATCTTGAATCGGTTTCCGTTCGAATTGACGAACGATCAACGCCAAGCGATCAGGGAAGTCAGCCAAGATATGGCGTGTCAGTTCCCAATGAATCGAATGCTTCAAGGGGACGTGGGCAGTGGCAAAACCGTCGTCGCGGTGTATGCGATGATGTTAGCGGTCGCCAACGGGCACCAAGCCGTGATGATGGCTCCGACCGAGGTGCTCGCCCGCCAGCACTTCGAGACGCTAGGCAAGATATTGAAGGACAGTCGCGTCCGCATCGGGCTGTTGTGCGGCTCGATCAGCCGAGCCGAACGCGCGGCAACGATCGCGGCAACGGCGGCGGGCGAAATCGATCTCTTAGTGGGCACACAAGCCCTACTTTATGGTGACATTCAATTCAAGAAGCTTGGTTTATGCGTGATCGACGAGCAACATAAATTTGGCGTCGGACAGCGAGTTACGCTGCGTAGCGGTGGAGTCGATCCGCATTACTTGGTGATGTCGGCGACGCCGATTCCACGCTCGATGGCGATGACGTTGTTCGGCGATGTCGAGCTGAGTACGTTGCGAGAAAAACCTCCAGGACGCGCGACCGTCAACACTTACCTTGCCCATGATGGGTGGAAGGAGCGTTGGTGGTCGTTTGTGCGTGACCGGTTAAAGGAGGGTCGGCAAGCGTTCGTCGTCGCTCCCCGCGTGGTGCCGGTGACCAAAACGGAACTCAGCGACTCCGAGGAAGAGGAAGGCGAAGATATCTCTTCGGTGCAAACGGTATTCGAGCAACTGAAGACGGGCGTGTTGTCGGATTTCCGCATCGGATTATTGCATGGCCGCATGACTGCCGAGGAAAAACTTGCAACCATGCAGGCATTTGCGTCGGGAGCGATTGACGTTTTGGTCAGCACGACGGTGATCGAAGTGGGAATCGATGTCCCCAACGCGACCGTGATGACGATTCTCGGCGCCGAGCGTTTTGGGCTTGCCCAATTGCATCAATTGCGTGGCCGCATTTCGCGAGGTTCCCACGTGGGGTACGTTTGCGTGTTTTCCGACGGCGATTCTCCCCCGAGCGAGAACGAGCGATTGAGTCTGTTTGAGAAGACGAACGATGGATTCGAACTCGCTGAAGCCGATTTTGAAATGCGCGGCCCCGGCGATCTGTTGGGGCGAAAACAGAGCGGGATGGCGCCGCTACGAATCGCAGACCCTCGTCGCGATATCGAGATTCTGAGGGTTGCGCGACAGATCGCTCAGGCGATGATCGAAGTGGATCCGGAGCTGGAGGACGCCGAACTGCAGGATCTGAAGACTCAAGTGATGCGACGCTACGGGAAGCGACTCGATCTGGGCGATGTCGCTTAGGGCACCATCAACTCTTAATCTTGGATCCCGTCTGCGCAAGCCTCGTTGGACCGGAGCCAAGCAAAGAAGATTAGGATTAAGAGTAAGATTACGATTAAGAATCAAAGGCAGGCCAAGCCGAGAAGCGGCTGCGATCATGACGAACTAGTGCTGCGTCAAACTTTACTTTTGGCGTTAGCCGTTTGGCGTTAGCCACGGTTTTTAGCGACAGAACCGTGGCTAACGCCAAAGCGGCTAATAGCTTCAACCCCAAGTCCGAGGCTAGACGAAGCCCTAGTCGTCGATTCCGTTGAGCATCGCCTAAGGCAATGGCAAATTTACCGAATCGGATCGTTGCCAATTTGAAGTCCGCTTGGAGAGTTGGGCATGGGCAATTATCCTGCTTCGATGCATCTCACATGGAAAAAGTCCGCGACCATCGCGCTTAAGTTTGTTATCCCGGTAGCCATTATCACGTGGTTGGCCAATCACATCGACTGGGCTCAGCTCTCAGCCCAACCCAAGGACTACCGCTTGCTAGTCGGTGCGTTGGCCGTTGCGATGGTGGGTTTGAGCCTCTCGTTTGCCCGCTGGTGCTTGTTGGTTCGTTGCCAAGGCATCTCGTTATCGATGCTGGAGGCTTTTCGTCTCGGCTCGATCGGTTTTCTACTGAACTTTGTCTCGGCGGGTAGCGTGGGCGGGGATCTGTTCAAGGCCATCTTTTTGGCAAAACAGCGCCCGGGAAAACGGATCGAAGCGGTGGCTTCGGTCGTGGTCGATCGCGGCGTGGGGCTGTATGGCCTACTGGTGCTCGTCGCGTTGGGATTGATGTTGATCGAACCGAGTCAATCCACTGAGATCGACCGCCAACAGATGCAGCAGATCAAGGGGGCGACGCTAACGTTGATGACGGTCGGAAGCATCGTGCTTTGCGTGCTGGTATTGGGCGGCAAGGGCGTCGATCGCCTGGTCCGCTGGGGCAGCGGTTTGTCGTTTGTCGGTCCCGTGGTTGCCAAGGTGGGTCCGCCACTGCGAATGTTCCATGCACACCCGATCGCATTTTTAGTTTCGATCCTGATGAGTCTTGGAGTTCACTCCTCGATGATCCTCAGCATGTATTTGATCGCACGTGGACTCTACACCGATCCGCCGACCTTGGTCGAGCATTTCGTGATTGTTCCGATTGGCATGTTGGCCGCCGCGATGCCGATTACTCCCGCAGGCCTGGGAGTCTACGAAGCGACGATCGCTTGGTTGTACAAGATTGTGCCAGCGACGAAGACCACCGCATCAGGGGCGCTTGTCGCGTTGGTCTTTGAAATTGTCAAAGTGGCGATGGCTGCGATTGGCACCGTGTTCTACTGGACATCGAGCAAAGAGCTTCGCGAGAGTGTCGAAGAAGCCGAAGAGGGATCCGACGACGAGGGCTAGGAACCAGTGGAGTGGAACGAAGAGGGTGTCGGCTCTCTGCAGGGACGCATTCAACGCGCCGATGAAACGCGCCGATGAAACGAGTCGAGCCCGCGAGGATGCCAACGTCTTAGCTTCCCCGGCGGGCTCGTACTGGATTTCAAATCATCGATTTCGGACGTTTATTTTCCGATCGAATCCGCCAAGTCGCCTGCGTCATAGATCGAACGCAACGCTTCGATGATCCCGACGCCCGAAACGCTGACCGCTCGCGCCTGTGCGTCGCTGTAGAGATAATCGCTGGTTAAACTTTGGATGTTTCCATCAAAGATCAAGCCAACCAATTCTCCCTTGCGATTGACGACCGGCGATCCGCTGTTTCCACCAATGATGTCGGCGGTGCAAACAAAGTTGAGCTGGGTATCCATGTTCACTTTGCTTTTCGCTTTCATCCATGATTCGGGCAGATCGAAATCGGTTTGGCCCTGGTGTGCGGCGGCGTGCTGGTAGGCGCCGGCGAAGTTGGTGGTCGGTTCGATTTGTTCTCCGTCTTCGCTGTAACCTTTCACCGTTCCGTAGGCCAAACGCAACGTGAAGGTGGCATCGGGATAGCCGCCGGTTCCTTCGATCGCGGTGACCGCTTGGGAAACCTTGGCATAGGCTTGTCGTTCGCGTTCTTCGATCTCTTCGTTGCGTTCACGGATCCGTCGATACTCGGACTCCAACGCGCGTGCCAATTGAATCATGGGGTCGCTCGACTCGAGCACTGCCGCATGTCCCCCTTCGACCAACTGTTTACGAAAAGTGACATCGTCGAGCTTGGTCGCTTCAATCAGGGCGGCGGCGCGTTCTCGCGGTCCTTTGCCAGCGAGGATTTCTTGGATTAGCTTGTCCTCCGCGCCGCGCAGGATCGTCAGCCGTGAAATTTCGTCGCTCAGTTTCGCGAGCTCAAGGTCACGATAAATCGGGGCTTCGCTCAACAACGACTGCAGTTTCGATTCTCGTGATGCATCGGTGAACTCGTGAAGTCGTTGGTCATTGGGTTTAAGGTCTTCGCTGGTGAGCAGCACGATTTGCATTGCCGTGTCGAACAATTCGCTGCGCAAACTAACGGTTTGCTTGAGCATTTCGCGTTTGTCATCTTGAATCTCGGCAATCGTTTGCCAAGCCGCGGCCAATTTCTGGTGCTCGGGATTGTTCTGCAACTTGGCGAGCAGTTGTTCTTCACGCGCCGTTTTGGTCACGAACGTTTGCGGATCTTGGAGCCCCGCCAGCATGCCGGTATAGGCTTTACGTGCGTTCTGGATCCCGAACAACTCGTCGCGTGCTCGACGCGTTTGCTCGGTGCCTTCGAGTCCAAATTGCTGCATCAAAATTTCTTTGCGGCGAAGGAAATCAAGTATGTAGGGCAGTCGATCGTCGCGTAGATATTCAAGCGCAGCAACGGTGAAGATACGCTGGGTTCGGCCGGGGTTGCCGCTGACGAAAACCAACTCTCCTTCGCGGAGTGGCTCGGAATCCCAACGCAAAAAGTTCTCGAGTTTGGCTGGCTTGCCATCCTCGTAAACTCGCATGATCGTGGCGTCCATATTGAAGCGTGGATATTCGAAGTTATCCGCGTCGCCCCCAAAAAAGGCAGCGGCCGTCTCGGGTGCCCAGACGAGTCGCACGTCGGTGTATTTTTTGTAGCGATAGAGGTGGTACTTTGCTCCGCCAAACAAGGTCACGACATCGCTCCGCAGTCCCGTCTTCTCGAAGGACTCTTCTTCGATCGTGGCGATCACGCTGCGCCGCTGCTTGACGGCATCGTCGCTCGACGCATCTGCTTTGACCGCCTGATTGACTCGGTCGGTGACGTCTTCGATCGAAACGAGTTGGTTGAGTTCAAGATCGGGTGTTTTCAGCTCTTCGGAGTGAGTCTTGGCGAGGTAGCCGTCCTTGATCAAGTTCCTTTCGGACGTGCTCAATTTATGAAGCGTGTCACTGGCGACATGGTGGTTGGTCAGCACTAAGCCATCACTGGAAATGAACGACCCCGAGCCACCGCTATTGAAGCGAACCGAGGAAAGCCGAAGGTCGTCGGCCCATTGCGCATCGGGCACGAAATCGTGTTGCTGTTTCAGCGTTTGCAAGGGCAGGTCATTGAACAGGTACATACCCTCATCGCCGCGCGATTCCATGGGCAGTGACACCGTGGTGGTAAAGAGGAACATGAGCAAAGCAAATCGGAGTTGGATTTTCATGATTCGGATTCAGAGAATGGGTTCAGACGCATCCGTGTTGATACTCTAACGACTCCCAATATTAGCACGATTCTAAGGAATTGATCCTCTTTTGCAGACTGTTTGACCGAGCTCCGAGCGGATATTGCAGGGTTGCTGGCAAAGGTACCGGCACGATGGTGACGACGACGCTAGCAAGAACCGATCCGTATACCTTCGGACGACAGCGTTAGCTGCGGAATTTTCCCAACTCGAAGCGTAAGCGAGGGAGCGAGCCGAGAGGGCCGTCCGGTGGTGTTCGCTGCGATCAAACCACCGGCTACCGTCTGTCATCCCGTCGGGATGAAAATTGCGCAAACCCAACATCCCATAACCCCAACGTTTCCACATCCCAGTGTTAACCCCGGTGGAACGTGGGAACCGCCGCTGGCGGCAAAACGGCTAATCTGCCGCAAGACTCCTGCCCACCTGCTTAGTCCCTCGCTAACGCGTCGGGTTGTGATTTACTAAGAACGATTGCAATAGCGCGACTTCGAAACGGAGGCTTGGGGTGATGATTTTGCTTGCGTACCTCATTCGCTCGGATTCGTCTTCCCGTGAAGGGGCAAATTTCGTAGGTAAGAGTCGTCGAAATACAACAACTCTGAGACGGAGGAATCGGTTATGCAAGCGAATATTGTCTGCATCAAGTGGGGAACGAAATATGGTAGCAATTACGTGAACCGCTTGCTGCGTGGGATCGAGGAGCATCTTTCCATGCCCGCCCGGTTTGTTTGTTTGACCGACAATGCCACGGGGATCGATTCGAAGGTCGAGATCCATCCTCTGCCGACGACTCCGTTTGACGAGCAGGCGTTTGATGCTCGCAAAGGGGGCGAAACGTGGCGAAAGGTCGGGCTCTTCAAGCCCGGCTTAGCGGATCTTCAAGGCGACACGCTCTTCCTTGACCTGGATGTTGTGTTGACGGGCCCGCTGGACGACTTTTTCAGCTTCCAACCAGGCCGGTTTTGCGTCATTCATGATTGGCTCGAAAAACGCCGCGCCTGGATGCCCGGCCGCGATGGAAAAGTCGGCAATACGTCGGTATTTCGTTTCAATCCGGCGAGCCACTCGCGCGTCTATGACCACTTCTGTGACCACCAAACCGAGGTGCTCGAAGCGTTTCGTATCGAGCAGCAATACGTTAGCCGCACCTTGATGGACGACTTGGCATTCTGGCCCGAAGAATGGGTCTGCAGTTTCAAACGGAGTTGTCGTCCGCTCTTCCCACTGAACTTGATCCGAGAACCCTATCAACCTTCCGAAATGCGCGTGCTAGCATTTCACGGCTACCCGCTGCCCGACCAAGCGATTGCGGGCTACCAGGGCGGAATGTTCAAGTCCACTCTGCCAGCGACCTGGTTAAAAAACCACTGGAACGACGCGGCGTAATTAGCCTGGTTTTTGAGCGCATGCGGCGTGCCCGTTGATGCGGGTGCGTGACCATCGATGGCGCATGCGGCGCGAGTCGTCCGCTACGCCGATGCGAAAGATTCATTTAGGGAACCGCGCAGCCGCAGGGCTGCGCCACTCGTTCGCGGTGCGAATCGCACCGCGCTATCTTGGGAATCCCCGTTTTGGGAATCCCTGTCTGGGAATCCCTGTTTGGGAATCAATGCACTGGGAATCAATGCCTTGGGAATCGCTGTCCCGGGCTTTCATCACCGTCGTTGATGATGAATCGGTTCCATGCACGTGAAGATGGCTCGTCCACGCAAAGCGAGCCCCCGCCGTTGCGGAAGATGTCGCGAGAATCCTGGCCCCGACATCAAGACCGTTTGCAGGCCCCGTTTGCAGGCCCCGTTTGCAGGCCCCGTTTGCAGGCCCCGTTGGCAGATTTCAAGGCTCCCGGGTTACGGACAACTCCCTTGATTTCCAGGGCTTTTCCTGAGTGATTTACGGTCTTTTTTTGCGTTCCCCTCGCGTCAGCCCCCCTTCAAGGCTCGCTTCCAATTAGACTATCCGGTTAGCGTCTCCCCCTTTTCCCACCCCCTACGACGCCCGTGTTGGGCCAAGGCCGGGACGCGTTCTGTCTTCCCTCCATGCGATGGAGCAGCCTCACCCCTCCCCATCCCTTGAAGACCTTTGGGTCTGATTTTTTGAAAAGGATTTTGCTCGATGTCCCTATCTCGCCACCCCAGCCGCCGTCATTTTCTGCAGGGCGTAGCCGCTGCAGGGACTGCAACGATCCTCAGCTCCTCGGCCAATCGAGTCCTCGGCAACGAGTCGGCTAACGACCGTCCCGTGTTTGCAACCATTGGGCTGCGAAACCAGGGTTGGACTATCACTCAGAAGTCGTTTCGTTTTGCGGATTTCGCGGCCCTCGCCGACGTGGACTCCAACGTGCTCGGGACCAACGTGGAACGAACGCACCAGAAGCAGAGCAAAAAACCGGACGCCTACAAAGACTATCGCAAGGTGTTGGATCGAAAGGACATCGACGCGGTCATGATCGCCACGCCCGACCACTGGCACACCAAGATTGCGGTCGAAGCGATGTACGCGGGAAAAGACGTCTACTGTGAGAAGCCGCTGACGTTAACCATTGCCGAAGGCAAGTTGATCGAGCAGGTCGTTAAAGAAACCGGGCGCGTCTTCCAAGTCGGCACAATGCAGCGGACCGAATCGGACCAGCGGTTCCTACAAGCGATTGCGTTGATCAAGCATGGACGTATCGGTAAGGTCCAAAAAGTGACCTGTGGCATCAATTCGATGGAGGCCTCGCCGGTCATTCCGGTCGCCCCGGTTCCACAAGAACTCGACTGGGATTTCTGGCTCGGCCCCGCTCCGAAAGTGGACTATCGAGCGCTTCCGGAACTGCGTGTCGGCTACGGTGGCGGCGTGCCATTGTATAGCAATGGGCACTACTCCTTCCGAAATTGGCACGAGTACTCGGGTGGAAAACTGACCGATTGGGGTGCCCACCACGTGGACATCGCCTGCTGGGCGCTCGGTGCCAGCGACACCGGGCCCAGCCGAGTGTCGCCGCTGGAGTACACGTTGCCGGTCGAGTACAAGGATGGAAATCCCGTAGTGCACGACCAGTACAACGTCGCGACGCATTTCAACATCAGCGTCGCGATGCCCAACGAGGTGGAAATGATCATCACCAGCCACGGTGACAACGGCATTCTGTTCGAGGGCAGCGAAGGTCGGTTCTTCGTCAACCGCGGCAAGATTGTTGGCAAACCTGTGGAGGACCTGAAGGACAATCCGCTTCCCGAAGGAGCGATCGAAGAGGTCTATGGTGGAAAGGTAAGCGAAAACCACACCGCCAACTTCATCGAGGCGATGCGGACACGAGAGCAACCGATCTCCGACGTTTGGTCGCACAACCGAATGCTCGAAATCTGTCATCTGTCCAACATCGCGATGCGATTGGACCGTGAACTGAAGTGGGATCCCGCCAAGCGAGAAATCATCGGAGACGCCCAGGCGAACTCGTTCCTCGCTCGCGAATACCGCAAGGGTTACGAGATCAACTCGTAGTCCACCGGTCAGCGAAATCGCAGCGGAGGGCCATGCCCTCGCTGCGGGCGATCGATGATGTCCATTTGGGCTACGCCCCAGTGGCTTAGCCGCCGCCGAAGACCGGGCGGGTTGGCATCGGATGAAAACGAGGCCAAGGAATCTCGGGGGCTTTGAGCGAACCGTCCTGCTCGACGGAAGTGTCAAACGGATCGACCCCGAGGGCGCCACCATCGATGTATTGCTCGCTCGGCACGTCGCATTGATCCATGGCTTGCGAGTGAATCGCTTGCGAGTGGATGCCTCCCTCTCCCTCGACTCCGGAGAAGGCGTGATGCAGCGTGGTCGCCGCCCGTTTCGAGCGATTTTTCTTCCAATCGCCGAGCACCCCACCTCCATCCTCGGGATCCGCGATTCGCTCGCTGGGGATATTCAATGCAACACATCCCCCCGAGATTGAAATCAATCCCAGACCGAGCACGAATAGCAATGTTTTGGTAGGTGCGAATTGCGACATGTCAAACCGGCGATCGGCGGCGATTCCAATCCCACAGACTGTCGCTCGGGTCCGCAGAGCACCGGGGCTGTGGAGCCAGCCAATGCCAACGGATTCAAGACGCAGCCAGCGGAAATCGCTCGCAACAAACCGCCCTATTTCGAGGAATCCCCCCTCGATTGTTCTGTACACTCCCTATCTCTATCGGCTTCGCCACCCGGTGAACTTAAATAAAACCGGTGAACTTGAATCGAAATCGGCAAACAGCACGAGTCCTCCTAGATCCCCTAAACCCACACGCCAACGTCGGCTTGGGGGCACCCGGTTGCAAGCGAAATCGTTAGATTAGTGGTTGTTGAGCAGACTTCCCGCCTCAATCCCCTCCCTCCTTCACCAGGAAACTGACATCGTGACGCGTCGTGCATTGCCCCTCACTCTGTTGCTTGGATCGATGATCGCAGGACACTCCCTGAGTTCCCCTTCGCCCGCGCGTGCGGCCCAACCCTCGGACAACCCAATCCTTAGCGTCTGGCTTGGCACCAGCAGTGCTAAACCGAGCAAAGGCATCTATCACTGCACGCTCAATACCGAAAACGGCCAACTCTCGGATCCCGAGTTGGCTGCGGAAATCCGCGGCCCTGGATTCCTTGCGATGCACCCCAATGGTTCGGTGTTGTATGCTGTGGGAAGCGTAGCCGGGGAAGCATCCGTCGCGGCCTACAAGATCGATGGCGAGGGCAAGGACGCGAAACTAACGCTGCTCAATGCCGTGCCAATCGGTGATGGCGGAGCCGCTCATGTGGCGATCGATTCGCAAGGCAAGATGCTGTTGACGGCGCAATACGGCAGCGGATCGACGGCTGCGTTTTCGCTGAACGCCGACGGCTCGATCAAGCAGCGCACGTCGCTTCAGAAACACGAAGGCGCATCACGCGTGGTGAAGGGACGTCAAGAAGCCCCCCATGCACACTGGGCTGGCTTTTCACCAGACGAGCGTTTTGCATTTGTCCCCGACCTCGGACTCGACAAAGTGATGATCTTTAAAGTCGACACGAACACGGCGACGATTGAGCCACACGGCTTTGGTCAAGCTCCAATGGGCGGCGGACCGCGTCACATGAAATTTCATCCCAACGGCCAATGGATCTACTTGTTAAACGAGCTCGACCTGAGTGTGACGATGTTCGATTACGACGCGAAACAAGGGACGATGACACCGAAGCAAACCATTCCCACCGTGGCCAAATCTGAGCTTGCCAAGGAACGATTCACCAGCGCTTCCGAAATCCGTGTTCATCCCAATGGCAAATTCGTTTATTCGGCCAACCGCGGCCACGACACGATCACGGCGTTCAAGGTCGATCCCCAAAACGGAGAACTGGCGGTAATCGAGCGAGAATTCATTCGCGGAGCGACGCCGCGAAACTTTAATCTCGACCCGAGTGGCCAATGGTTATTGGCGGCGGGGCAATTGTCCCACACCCTTGCGTCGTTTGCGGTCAATCAAGAGACTGGCGAATTAATGTTCAACCAGCATGTCGTGTTTGCACCGTCACCCATTTGTGTGTTGATGCAGCACGAGTAATCCCGCGCGAACAGCAAACGCCTCCGAACGCGGTCGGATTCGATGAAGCCATGATTAGGATCCAATGAACGACCTCGTTTCGATGCTCCCGTTCGCACTGATTCTGTGTGTCGGGATCTTTGTCCAATCGGCGGCGGGTTTTGCGGCGGGGCTTTTGATCGTGCCAGCTTTGATGTGGTGTGGCTACTCGATCCCCGAAGCGCAAACCGCGCTGCTAGTTGCCACGATTCCTCAAAACATTTGGGGAGTGTGGTCGCTGCGTGACGTGATTTCGTTTTCCAAATTACGGTTTCCCGGCATCGCGCGCATTGTTTTTTTGCCGCTGGGAATTGGCGTGCTGCGAACGCTCGAGTCGTATTCGGTGATCACGCTTCGCCAAGTCGTCGGGGCGGTGGTGATTGCCGTCACTCTTGCCACGGCGGTCTTCAACCCCAAGCCTCGAACCCGACTTCATCCGGGTTGGGCATGGCTCTCGTTTCCGCTCTCGGGATTCTTGCAAGGTTTGGTCGGCATGGGAGGCCCCGCGATGGTGTTTTGGGTCCAGGCTCATGATTGGGACACACGGCGGATTCGTGGCTTTTTGTTCGCGATGTATTTGATCAGCATCCTGCCGGCGCTGGGGTTCCTGTACACGACGTTTGGAACACGGATCGTTCAGCCCGGCATGATCGCTGCGGCGATAACCCCGGTATTGTTGCTGGTCACGTTCGCGGGGCTGCGTTTTGGGAATTGGCTGGGGCGAGAACGACTGCGCCGCGTTACGCTAGCGCTGCTATTGGTGATGGGCGTCGCGGGGCTAGCGGCCCCGTGGTTGAGCGTTCGTTAGAGGCGGAACACGCGGGTGCGGATCGCGTGAACGTGTCGCTTATCGCGTGAACGTGAGGACCAATCCGCCTTCGCTGCGCTCGGTATCATAATCTGGATTGTCGGAGGCAAAACGGTCATGTCCGGCAACCACCGCGATGGCAATCGAATCGGTGAACGCGTACTGCAATCGGCCATGCAAACGCCAGAAAAACTCATCGCGAGCCACCGGGCCAGTGAAATCGCCGTAATCGCGAAGTCCTATTCCCCAGGTAGGAATAAACTTCCAACGATCCGTGATCTCCCATCCCGCGGATCCATGCAAGTTGATCGACTTGTATCGATAGTCGGCCCCCTCGGTGTCGGCGGACTCTAAATCGATCCCCAGGGAATGTGTCGGCAAGCGATCCCACCCGGTTTGAAAGAAACGGCTGATGCCCGCGGTCACCGTGGTGCCGTCGAGCGACGTTTGATTAGGATCGAGTCCGTCGTCACGGAAATCCGATTGGGCGACCGTCAGGTAGCCGTAGATCGCGTCCAAATCGGGCCGAATCAGCGTGATGGAGGCGGTGGCCGAATGGCGCTCGCCCACTTGCTCGCCGTCAAAAAAGTCGTTGGCAAAAATGTATTCTAGCCGACCGATCGCTTCGTTTTGTCCGAGCTGGAAATCACGCTCCAAGAACGCTCCGGGTTGAAAGCTCGCCAAATTGAACTCCTCGAACGTTGCTTCATTCGCGGTGAAGTAGCCGCGGAACATTGGCCCCATCCGCATCGTCTCGGTACGAATCCATTTCCAATCGAGGTCGGGATTGGCGAACGCCTGAAAACTAGCACTGTCACTTTGTGCCAATTCACGACTGATCGGCGTTAGCGTGACGTTGGAGTTGTAGAGCACGCCGGTTTCAAAAAAGACGCGCAAGCGATGGAGCGGCTCGAGTACTTCGCTTTCGAGTTGATCAAAACGCTGCTCCAAATCGTCCGCGCCGTCAAACGACTGAATCGCGTAACTGGCGGGTTGGACGGGGGCTTGATTGGACGGATCAGGTGGGTCCTGGGGAAACAGGATGGCGGCGGAGAAGGGTTGCGTGGATGGGCCGTTGGGCGAGATTTCAGGCGTCCCCAACACGGCGGTACCGGACCGCCGATCGGCCACCCCTTGCTGCTTCAATTGCTCCGCATAAGCACTCTCAGGAGCGATTTGGTAGACGCGATCAAAGTGGGACTGAGCCTGGTCGGGATGCCCCGCTGCGACCAACAATTGCCCTAGATCAAAATGGGCGGCGGCGTTGAACGGATCCAATTCAATCGCGCGGCGCGTCGAAGCGAGCGCCGTCTCGGGATCGCCGAGCGTGTTTTGCAAGCGGCCCAGCGAACGCCACGAGTCGGAATGCTCGGGGGTCTTCGCAACCCGCTGCTGCATCATCTCTAACATCGCCAGCTGAGCAGGCGTGGGAGAGGTATCGTCGCTGGACAGGGCCTCGCCGCTAGATAGGGCCGCGCCGCTAGAAAAGGGGACATCCTCAGCAAAGACGGAGGTGAAGACGACACCTGAAAAGAAGGCGATGACGCAAATGCGAAGAGGCAATGAACGCTTCGGAAAAGATGAAAGCATTGGCGTCGATGCAACGGTCGAAAAATCGAATTGGCAAACAGATCTGTCTGGCGGATCGCATCCGAGATTCAGTATTGTTCGCGTGTAGGTGAACGATGGTTGGCGTTCAAGCTATGTAGTAACACGCGATCGGCGCGAGTGACTACCCCGATTCACGATGGTCGTGATTCCTGAGTGCTGACATGAGCCAATTCACCTCCCTTTTCCCTCGCATGGAGCTTGTTTCAGGATGAACGAACAAAAACGAATTGGACGGATGATCGCGGTCGTGGTCGCGGGTGCTGCCCTCTCCAGCACCGCAACCGCCCAAGGTCTCGGCGGTGCCCTTTCGGGAGCCCAAGCCCAAACGCAGCAACGCGTTCAACAACAGGTCCAGAACCAAGTCCAGCAGCGAGTTCAAGGACAGATCCAAAGCCAAGTCCAATCGCAAGTGCAGGCTCAAGTCCAAGCCCAGGTCCAACAGCGGATCCAGGCTCAAGTTGCCGGCAACGTCACCGCCCGGATCAACCAGCAAGTCGACGTCACAGCGCGTCAAGCGGCTCGCTTGGCAGCCCGTGTGCAAGCGCAAAGCAGCGCGGCCTCCGCGGCTGCCCTGAACACCGCCTCCAACCCCCGCATCAATGCGAGTGCCAACGCAAACGTCAACGCGAACGTGCATGCGGGCCAGAACCAAGCCGGCCCCATCGGCATCGCGGCTTCGGGCAACCCCTCGGCACGGCTTGGCGTCTCGGCCAACGCCATCCAAATCACTCACAGCGACGTGGCGGTTTACGATTCGATTTTTGGTCAATTCAATCCGCTTCGTACCTCCGCCTTGATCAAGGCTAACGCCGAGACTCACGCCAACGCCGCGGCGGGAGCCGCGAGCGGCTTGATCGCGACGGGGCAAGCCAATGCCAACGCGGCTTCGGACAGTGCCATCGCCGCAGCGGCGAGCGGGCAAGCAACGGGCGGTGCTCGCAGCGACGACCAAGCTTCACCATCGACCCGCGGTTCAAGTCAGTCGAGTGCGCAATTTGGCGTCGCAGGCGTGCTGGCTTCAAACGTCGATTTGTCGGCGATGATCGACGTCGCGGCGCGTCAACGGCTCGCGGAAATTTCGCTCGTTCGCGATCAAGCGATCGCGACGGCCAACGCGGAATTGATGGCTCGAGCCGACACGATGGAAACCCAACTCGCCGCATTCGCCTCGGCACAACAGGAAGCGATGGCTCAAGTGCAAGGCCAAGCCCGAACTCAAGTCCAAGCTGCTGCCAATAACGGTGCTGCGGCGGCGTCACAAGCGTCAGCCAGTGGCAACGTTAATGCGGGATTGAGCGGGCAAGCTGCTGGGCAAGCTGCTGGGCAGGCCACCGCCGCCGGACAAGCCGAAGCTGCCGCGGCCAGCAACACGAGCGGTACGGCAACCCTTCGTTAGAGCATTTTTGATTTTGCTGTAGCTACGTCGCCAGACCGTGGACCACGTTCTGGCGAACGCAGCTACGGCTTGAATCCTACGTCAACCGGCGTGACGCATCGGCATCGACCGATACTTGCGACCGGCTTGGACGGGCAAGAAGGTGCGTTTCTTTTCAGCTCGGTTCTGACGGAACCAAGTTGCGACAAGCCCCAATGTGTGAGGGTAGGCGCCGTGACCCCGATCGATGGGGTTTGCGGTAATCGCTTTCCAATGCTTTAGCGTTGGCTTCAATTGCGCATACTGCTCTGCATTTTTGGGCGCGGCGGCAACGGCCGCTAACTCGCCACCATGAATCAAGTACCACGTGTGACAGCCATCATAGCCGGCGACAGGGTAAATGAACGTGTACTCGCGACGCGCCTTGGCCAACATCCGCAATTTGCGATGAACGTACTCGAGCGAATGCAGCGTCTCGTACGCGCGGCCGGCAAGTTCATATTGCTGGTTCGCCGCAGCAAGCTCCATCTGGTCCCGCAGCGCGACGATCGGTTCGTCATTAAAACCATCCAGAAAACTCTCCGCGGCGTTAACTTGTTCCTGATAAGCGTCGGCGGTACAAGCAGCAGCACAGGGGCCCAGGCAAGTATCGAGCTCAAGCCGTAAACACCCCGGTCGGTGATCCAGGTCGAACAAACTCAATTGTTCGGCGAAATGAAACACTTGCTGTTGGCTGCAATCTCGCAGCTTAAAGACTTTGTTCAACGCCTCGATCGCGCGTTGCATCCGCCGTGCACCATAGAACGGTCCCTCCACGCCAACACAATCTTGGGGCGGCTTGGCGGCCAGAAAGAAATAGGGTGCCGGGGCGCGGCCCAGACAGAGATACACCGGGCGTTGGCGCTTCGGAACCCCTTGCACGTTCCAGCGTGGCGAAAAGCGACGAATCAGTTGCTGCTCGCGAACCAATGCCGCAAATTCACTGGGCTGCGTCTCCCATTGAATCGCACGCGTATTCTCAATGATCCGGCCCCCTTTTTCATCCTTGTTCGAGGCCGCAAAGTAACTCAGCAGACGCGAGCGGAGCGATTTACTTTTGCCCACATAGATCAAGTCTCCCGTGCGGCTAAGCATCCCGTAAACGCCGGGAACGCGAGGACAAGTCTGCATCACGTGGTCGCGAATCGCTTCGACCGTCGCTCCACCCACCGCTTCGATACCGCGCGGCGGATGCGGATTGAGCGAATCGGTGCCAAAGCCAAGTGCTGGCTGATCGCGATCCAGTGCATCCATGCGGCTTGCTGCCCTGAGAGAAGGGAAAGAAACAGAATGGCCTATTATGTGGCAATCCAGGCGAGATCCCAAGCAGCAAAATTCGCGGAACCACGGTTTTCCGATTGCTAGCAGCGGTGCTAGCAATCGGAGCGAGTCGTTCGGCGGGGGGCTCGATTACAGCTGCATTTCGCAAATCGAAAGGGCATCTGCCGCCGTTTTGGCGTCTAAGATTGGCGAAACCTGACCGGTTGCCACCGCGTCGGCAACGGCATCAAGCTCGAGCAGGAATCCAGCGATCGGGTCGCCGTCGCCCACGCTGGGACGTTCGACCGATCCATCGGAATTCATAATCGTCAACGGAATCGAAGCGGTGGAGCCATCGGCGTAAGCAGCGAACTCGAACTGGACCGTCGCTTTTTCGAAACTGACTTCGAAGCCATGCGTGAAACCACGAGCGGGTGAATCGATCACGCCTCCACCGGCGGAAACCACGAGTGACGGATCTTCAAACTCGAACACGGTCTCATAAAACTTAGGCGTCCCGTCTTTGCATTGCTTGGCACAGGCGGCGGCGGTTGGCATTCCGAACAGCACGCGAATCAGATGCGCGTCGTGAACTTGCAGATCGACCAAGGGGCCGCCGACCCGATCCATGTCATAGAAATCGGGGATCCAATCGGGCGGGCTAATCGTGCGTTTAAAGCGTCCGGCAATCGGTTTGCCCCAACGTCCATCCTTGGCTGCATCGACGAGGATTTTGAATTCGGGCATGAACGGCAAAATGTGAGCGACCATCAATTGTCCGGGCGTCGCTTCGGCGGCGAGCGCCTGGGCCGTCGCGGCATCCAAGGCAAGTGGTTTTTCACAGAGCACTCGCTTGCCACTCGCCAAACAACTGCGGATCGCATCGGCATGCAAATGGGGAGGCAGACAGATGTCGATCAAATCGATCGAATCGTCGGCCAACATTTCCTCGAGCGACTCGCACACGCTCATCTTGCTGACGTCGATTTGTTCCCCGGGAGGGCCAAAGTTTCCTTTGATTTCGCGCCAATCTCCACTGCGTTTCTTGGGGTCACGGCTTGCAAATGCAACGAGTTCCGCCTTGCTTGATTGTTGATAGGCCAAATAGTGAATCCAGCCCATGAAACCGACTCCAACAATTCCAGCTCGCATTGAATTTTCCAACAGAGGATTGAATGACAATAAAAAACGGGGGTGACTTTGCTCAACGGCGGCGGTGATTGTAACCCAAAACGGGGAAGAGAATCAGCGAACCCTCGCTTTGAGGTGTGCGATTCGCTCGACGCATCACGCGCCGCACCCATTCCCCGTCGCGGCGGGGCGCGTCTCGGCCACGCCCAGCCCCAAGGCTCGGGCTGGGCAGGAATCGGAGCCCCGAACCGGGCACCGCTCTCGTTCACGGCCCCGTCAATGGGCTAGACTGATACTGCTCTTCGAATCGATCCGCTTTGTTTTTTCCGTCGAGGCGATTCGAATCATCACTTGTTGACTATCGGTGCCTCCGCGAGGAAATAATGAAACATTCTCTGCTACTCCTCTCTATGCTTGCGTTTTTTTCGTTTTTCACGGCTGAAGTGGCGGCCCAGGATTGGCCGCAGTGGCGAGGCCCGGCGTCAAACAATCATGCGGCAACGAACGCCCAAGCCCCACTTCGCTGGGACATCACCTCCAGCAGCGATCTGGCCTGGAAAACCCAAATTCCCGGGCGTGGCCATTCGACCCCCTGCGTCGTACAAGACTCGATCTATTTGACGACGGCGGACACCGATGCGGGGACCCAAAGTGTACTGAAACTCGATCGCATCAGTGGCCGCTTGGTCGACCAATGGGTCATTCACCGCGGGACGTTGCCAGCACAGATTCACCCCCACAATTCCCACGCCTCACCGAGTCCTGCGTTTGCCGACAACCGTTTGTTTGTCGCGTTTCACACCGATGATGCGATTTGGGTCACCGCGTTGACTCGCGAAGGACGCGAGTTGTGGAAACGGAAGGTCAGCGACTTCGCTCCCGTGGCGTTTCAGTTTGGCTACGGCGCCAGCCCGATTGTCGAGGACGATCTTGTCATCGTGGCGGCCGAATACGACGGTGCCGCAAGTGGCTTGTACGCGTTGGACGCGGCGACGGGCAACCAGGTTTGGAAAGTACCGCGTCCGGCCAACCTCAACTTCGCGTCGCCGATCGTGACCACCATCTCCGGAAAACGCCAAATCCTGCTGGCGGGCGCCGACATGATTTGCGCCTACGAACCCCGCACCGGCAAAGAGCTGTGGAGGTCGGATACGTCGACCGAGGCGATTTGCGGCACCGTCGTCTGGGATGAGCACCACATCATGGTCAGCGGGGGTAACCCCAAAGCGGGCGTTTGGTGCATCGGCAACGACGGTTCGGGAGCACCACTTTGGGAGCATCCCGTGCGATGTTACGAACAATCCTTGTTGGCGATCAAAGATTACGTGTTCGCCGCTGCGGACAATGGCGTCGTCTATTGCTGGCGAAGCCAAGACGGCAAAGAAATGTGGAAGAAACGACTCTTTGGCGGCGGCATCAGCGCTTCGCCGATGTTGGTCGGCAACCGTATGTACATCGCCTCCGAAGATGGCGATGTTTACGTCGTCACCGCCTCGCCCGAAGGTTTTAACTTATTGGCCGAAAATCCATCGGGTGATTCGATCTTCGCCACTCCGGTCGCAATCGATGATCGCATGCTCATCCGCACGGGCGTCGGGCCAGCCGAAAACCGACAAGAGTACTTGATTGCGATTGGCAAAAAGTGAAACGACGATTCTGATGAATAATCCCTATCAATCTCCTACCGACACCGGCGACGAAGCTGCCCCACCCGAGCCTTCGCAGCCACAAACCGTTCGCTTTGCCGGAGGGATCACCTCGGTGTTGGCAGTGGGCGGTGGCGGAGGGATCGCGTTCATGATACTCCTCGTCAGCGGGGTCCTTATGATTGGCAACTACCCCACCATGTTGATCATTGCACTCGCTTTGATCGGGTTTGCCTCGCTGTTGGTGATGGTCTCTCTGCTGCGCGGGGTGACGCTGACGATGCAGTGGAAAATTGGGTTAGCGTTATTGTTAACGCCGATCGTGTTCGTGTTGTTTGTGCCGGTTTGTACCGCCGGTGGACTCGCCACCATGGTGACGCTTGGCGCGGAAGGTTATGGACCGACGATGCTAGGGTTAAGCCTCGCCGTGATGCTTGGTTTTGTCGTCGCCATTGGCTGCATTGCGGCCACCGTGCGTGCTCAATACGCCCTGCAGGCGAGGCGACGAGCGGGCAAGGAATCCGTGGCAATCACAGAACCCGAAAGCGCAAGCGAATCATGAATCATCCCCAACGGCCGCACTCCAAATCGACGCTCGCCGCGATCGATCCTCGGCCGCGTGCGGATCACGTCATGATCGGCACGACCGATTCGTTGTGCCCGGAATGCATGACGGTGGTGCCGGCAAAAATCATCACTCGCGGACAACGTGTTTACTTTCGCAAGCGATGTCCACAACACGGCGTGCGTGAGGACTTTGTGTGTAGCGACGTTCGTTGGTGGGACCGCGGGGAAGGGCACACCGCGTCGGTGTTGCCACTCGTGCGATCGACACAATCCGGCAAGGGATGTCCACATGATTGCGGGTTGTGCGAGGAACATGAACAACATACCTGTATCGGTCTGGTTGAATTAACGGACCGTTGCAACTTGAGTTGTCCGATGTGCTTTGCCTCGAGTGGTCCTGGGGGTAAAGACCATTCCCTGCAGGACATTATCGCCTCGCTTGACCGTTTGGTTGAGTGCGAAGGCCGCGCCGAGGTATGTCAATTGTCCGGTGGCGAGCCGACGATTCACCCCGAGTTTGAACGCGTGGTGGACGAAGCCCTCACGCGACCGATTGACTACGTGATGATCAATACGAACGGGCTACGGTTGGCGAAAGATCTGGCGTTGGTCGAGCGGTTAGCAAACAACCGCGATCGCATCGAGATCTATTTCCAGTGGGATGGGAGCGATCGTGAGCTGGTGCGCCGCGTGCGAGGCGAAGACGTCATCGACGTCAAACGCCGCGCACTTGATCGATTGCAACAAGCCGATTTGCACGTCACGCTAGTGTCGACCTTAACGGCCCCTTTGGACGAGCATTTCTATCGAGATTTGTGGGCCGAAGCGCTCGGACGTCCCAACGTCACCGGATTGAGTCTGCAACCGGCTACCTTCAGTGGCCGGCATCTCTTGCCCACCGATCTCGAAGACCGAGTGACGTTTCCGGATGTCATCCGAGGCCTGGCAAACGCCAGCGGTTCGATGATCCGTGAAGACGATTTCACACCGCTTCCCTGTGCCCATCCGAATTGTCATCAAATCATGTTGGCCGCCCGGGATGGCGACCGCTTGGCGGGACTCAACCAAGTCGGGCCTGTCGCCGAAAACTTGGATTTGATCGCCGGTGGCATCAGTTTCACCCCCGAGCGGTCCAAACAATTGCTCAGCTTGTTTCTCGACCGCATGTCGCATTGCGGCAGCGATTGTGGTTGTTCGGATCTTGTCTCCCTCGGGTCGTCAAGCGAATCGAATTCCCGCCATCGATCACAGGAGATTGACCCGGTGCTTGAACGTTTTTTCGCACGCGTGCTTGCGCAACAGGCGACGGCGAAAGACATGATGCGTGTCACGATCACCAGCTTCCTAGACGCCTACAATTTTGATGTCCGCCAATTGATGAAGTGTTGCACTCATCATGTGTTGCCCAGCGGGCATGTGGTGCCGTTTTGTGCGTACAACACCTTGTACCGTCCCGGTCATTTGTCACTTCCGCCGTTGAAGTCGTAATCTCCGATGCTTGAGTCACGCATTGCCTATGCCATCTGTATGGTCTTGGCGACCTGGATTGCCGCATCCTTGATTCGGCGTCGACAACGTTCGCTGCCGCTTGATACCACGCAGCGAATCGGGATCTTGGTCGGTGGTTTGGTTGGCGCCACGTTGGCGGCAAAATTGCCGTTTGTGTTGGCTGGAACCTTTGCCGGAGGCAACCTGTTGGAACTTTGGTTCAGCGATGGCAAGACCGTCTTGTGGGGCTTGGCCGGTGGATATCTCGGGGTCGAGTTTGCCAAGTGGACGTTTTACGTTCGTGTTTCGACCGGGGACTCCTTTGTCGTCCCCGTCGCGATCGCGATCGCATTGGGGCGGATCGGCTGTTTTCTGTATGGTTGCTGTTACGGAATCGCAACGAACCAAAGTTGGGGAGTCTATTTTACAGCGGCTGACGATGGCGGCGTGCTGATGCGTCATCCCACTCAATTGTACGAGTTCGTCTTTCACACCGCGTTTGCCTGCGCTGCCGCAGTGGGAATCGCCCGTGGCAAGTGGACCGGCCAATGGATGCCACTCTACTTGGTGGGCTACGCAGTGTTTCGTTTGATCAGCGAAGTGTGGCGACCCGAACCGCGTTTTGTGGGTGGTTTGACCTTCTACCAATGGAGCAGTTTGGGGATCGGCATCGGCTTTACGTCCCTCCTTTTGTGTCGCTTGCATGTTGAAAAAATGAGACTTAGGTTAATCCAGCATTCCGATTCCCAAACAGGGATCTGACAAACCTGTGCCCAGCAGGTATTGTGGTCTCTATGGCATTTCCCACTGCGGAGGTCGAGCTCGCCCCGAAACGAACCCGACTCCGCATTTTGTCCTCCCCCGCGATTTCCAACCATTCAGCGATACAAAACAATGCGTCCTTACACTTTGCCCTTTTGTCTAGCGTTCATCGCAATTTCTCCGTTGCTGCCCTCGTCGACGTGTCTAGCTCAGGACGCTGCGGTTGCAGCGAGCACGGTTGCCGAAGCGTCCAAGGACTCAGCTTCGCAAAACAACAAAGCGGCATCGGATTCGGCCACCGTCGATGTGATGCATGAACTTCAATCCAACGCCATCAAAAATCAAACCGCAACCTGGGGTCACTGGGGGCACATCCCCGATCGCTTCAGCACATGGCTTAGTCACAGCAATCGGTTAATTCCGATGTACACGTTCGGCATCACCTTGGATTCATTGCGTGAAGAGGGGAGTGTTTACACCGATCCGGAGCGTTTAAAGAAGCTTTACGGAAGCGTGCCCAAGGATACGGTGAACCCCACGGCGACGTACTTTGACCAGACCGATGTTTATCGACTGCAAAAGAAAGCGTTCGAGCAAGGACGTAAGAATATCATCTTGGTTGTGTTCGACGGTATGGATTGGCAAACCACACGGGCGGCGGCGATTTACAAAGCCGGCAAGGTGAACTACGAAACAGGTCGCGGCAACGATTTGTCGTTTCAGAATTACCGAGGCGCCCCAACCGACTTCGGTTTCTTCTGTACCAGTCCTCAATTGAGCGGAGCAAAGTTTGATGTCAATTCCCAGGTCGTCCTAGGTGGTGACCGAGAGACGACGGGCGGTTACGACGTAGCGCGCGGAGGCGACTACCCTTGGCGAGAACAAAGCAATCGAGATTACTTGATCGGGCTTGATCGTAGTCAACCTCACACCGTAACCGACTCGGCCGCCTCGGCGGTCAGCATGACCACGGGCGTCAAGACTTACAACGGTTCGGTCAACTACACCGCCGATGGCGAGCACATCGTGCCCATCGCACGCGAACTACAACCCTTGGGTTTCAAGATCGGCGTCGTGACGAGTGTCCCGGTTAGCCACGCCACGCCGGCAGCAGCCTATGCGAACAACGTCACCCGTGCAGATTACCAAGACATCACGCGAGATTTGGTGGGTCTACGATCGGCATCGCATCGCGAGGAAGCGTTACCAGGAGTGGATGTTTTGATTGGCGGCGGCTGGGGCGAGGGCAGTGGCAAAGCCGCCGCGCAAGGTGAAAACTTTGCCAAGGGCAACCCGTTCTTCCACCAAGAAGACTTGCACGCGGTCGACCGTGAAAACGGCGGCAAGTACCTTGTCGCACAACGTCACGAAGGAGTCCCAGGACGCGAAGGATTGATGAAGGGCGCCGAGCAAGCGGCTCGCGAAGGAAGCCGTTTCATCGGCTTCTACGGAACCAAAGGGGGGCACTTGCCATTCCAAACCGCCGATGGAAACTTCAATCCCACGTTCGATGCCAAGGGCACCGAAAAGTATTCGCCAGCGGATATTGAGGAAAATCCCACGCTTGCCGATATGACCGAAGCGGCCCTGATGATCCTCGAGAAATCCGAAAAAGGGTTCTGGTTGATGGTGGAGGCGGGTGACGTCGACTGGGCAAACCACGCCAACAACTTGGACAACAGCATTGGCGCGGTGCTCAGTGGTGATGCTGCGTTTGAGGTGATCGTCAATTGGGTGGATCGCCAAAACGCCTGGGACGATACCGCCATCATTGTGACCTCCGACCATGGTCACTTCTTGGTGATTGATGATGCTGAAGTGATCGCGGCAGCGGGGGCAGCCCAGGCTCAAAACGCCTCGGCACGCTAGTCTTTTTCAGGGTTCGTCAATGAGGATCTGAAACGTGGCGTGGCTGTGGCTTCGAGCTGCAGCCACAACGATGCACCGCGGAAATGTGAGTCGTGGCTGGTTTGGGCGAGTGGTTTAGTCCGCCCCGGAGTGTCATGGACGCCAGCGGCACAGAAGCTGGGTCAGAGGGGGGGAAAGGGCCGTATGACGGAGTTTCCCCCGACGCGGGATGTCGCGATTTCTTGACTGGTCAACGCACATGCCGCTCGCTAGACTGGGGAGGTTCGTCACACACCGGCGCTTGAGTCCGCAATCATTGACTGCGCCGCAACCCGATCCCCGGCGTGTGACAGAAATTGCCATCCCCCAAATCGACACCGTCTTGCGCGAGACACGCTCTTGCCAACGACATGCTTTGCGTTTGGGAGAAACATCACACGCAAACAGGGTGCAGAAGTGAATTCGTCGGAATTTGGTTCGGTTTCCGATGCTGCCGAGATAAATCTCGTCGACGACTTGGAAGGCGTCGACGGGGGAGATCAGGCATCGAAACTTAAGCGATGTCAAGAAATCATTGATTATCAATTCGCTGATGAATCGTTGTTATTGTCAGCCCTAACGCATGCATCGGGCGCTTCGCACCGCTTGGAAAGCAACGAGCGGCTCGAATTTCTAGGCGATTCGGTGCTCGGCTTGACCGTCTGTCATTGGTTGTACGAGGACTATCCCGAGTACAACGAAGGTGATTTGACCAAGATAAAATCGTATGTCGTCAGCCGACGATCGTGTGGCAAGATTGCCTGTGCCCTTGGTCTGGACCGCTGCTTGATCGTCGGACGCGGAGTGACACGCAACCGCAGCTTTCCCAAGTCGTTGGTCAGCGACGTGTTTGAATCCATTGTCGCGGCCATCTACCTTGACGGGGGCCCCGAAATCATTCGCGAACGGTTGAAACAATGGCTCGCCGACGAGGTCAAGATCGCGGTGGAAAGCCAAGGATCAAGCAATTTCAAAAGCACGCTGCAGCAGTACGCCCAACGTGAACTTTCGAGCACCCCGATCTATCGCATGATCCGCGAAACGGGACCGGATCATCGCAAAGCATTCTTGATTTCAGCGGTGATCGAAGAACGCAGCTTTCCCGCCGCGTGGGGCAACAACAAAAAGGACGCCGAACAACGGGCCGCGTCCAACGCGCTGGCCGAGTTGCACGATTTATCGTTGCCGTTTCCGCCCGAAGAAATGCACGAATAGCAAAATGCTGGAATAGCCGTGAATGGTTCCCCGGAACGAGCCCGCGACTAGCATGGATATTCGATAACCCCAAGCGTCAGCGAGGGAATCTCACGCTTGAATCAGTCCCTCGCTTACGCGTCGGGTTAGGATTTGCTAGGTGAAATTGCAATAGCGCTACTTCAAAAGTCACGCGTCGGGTCATGATTTTGATGGTGCACCTCACGCAAAAGTCTTAACCCCTTTCTAAGAAAATGGTTAAGACATTCTTGCTCGTTCGGATGCTAGCTCCGGAAACTAGTTTGATTCCGGAAACACAAAACCATGGGGCAATTCGAACGCTGGGGCCTTCGCTGCGTCTTGCGGAACTCCCGCAGCAGGGGTGGACGCAGGTTGAATCGGTTTGCTTGCCGTGGGAGACGCAGCTCCCGGCGTGGTGGACCAAGCCGCGGCGGAGGTTGGTGCGGTTGGCGTTGCAGTCGCCGCTTCGGGCGCCAATGATGCTGGCGGCGTCGCTGTCGGAGCCGCGGCTGGCGGAAGCGTGATGGCCCCGGTTGCCGGTGCCCAACTTGTCGCTGGCGGACGATAGCTTACCGAGGCCGCTGGCGTGGAGCCTCCGCTTGCAGAAACGTTAGCGGTCGTTGCCGGTGGTTTAGCAGCCACGGAGGCCACGGGTTGGGTCGCCGCTGGATTCGTTGCTGCTGGCAATTGTGCCGCGATGTTTTGAGTCCCCGCTTTGACTCCGGACGCATCGATTTGAGCGAGCATTTCGCGGGAACGATCTACCGCCTTCCGCACCGCAGCATCCTCAGCGCCTTTCGCATCGAGCTTGATGGTTTCGGTCAAGTAGGTGCGAGCTTCGTTCATCTGACCCTTGCTGTAGTGCAAGTACGCCATGTTGAATTGGGCCACCGCTGGCTTGTTGTTTTCTTGCAATACCTTTAACGCCGCCGGATTGTTTCCCGACTCAAACAACACGCTGGCAAGGTTGTTTGCGTAACGCGACGTTCCAGGCGCCAACTCAAGCGATTTTGCAATCATTTGTGCCGCTTGCTGATGGTCGCCGCCCTTACTAAGGGTTAGGCCAAGATCGTTATAGAGCGCCGCGTCTCCGGGGTTTTGCTTGATCGCAAGTTGAAAATATTCCGTCGCCTTGGCGTGGTTGCCTTGACGAAAATGCAATCGCGCGACGCTGGTGAGGGCGGCGGCATCGTTAGGCGTTTTGTCTAACGCTTTGGTATAGCTTTCCATCGCTTTTTGAAAGTTGCCGGTCGATTCCCAAAGCTGACCGTTCGCGACAAGCACCTCGGGTCCCACTGCGGCGGGTTCATCGGTGAGCCGCAACGGATCGGTCTTGGAGATCTCCGATTCATCCTCCGCCGAGTCACGTCGGAAGACTCCGGCAATGGCATTGGTGCTCTTGCCAAATGCGTTCTTGGCCGACACGCCTACGGCGCTGACTTGCTTTTTCGCCCCCGTGGTCGCCGAAGCAATGGATTCGGTCATCGAGGGCTTCTCGGTCTCCGCCGTTTCAATCGAGGATCGCGAGAAGGGGTTCATCGACGCAAAGGACGGACGCTGATTCGAGCAACCCGTGGAGAAGCTGAGCGCAGAACCGGCGATAAACGACAGCAGTAATGCGCGGCGAATTTTGGTTGATCGTTTCACGAGAAGTTCTCCCGAAGGCAAACCGATGAAGTCCTTCTCTCGAGCAGGCGAGAGGACTCCCATAAGTTCAGGGCGTGCGAATGTGCGGTTAAATCGTATGGTTCCGTTTGTAAGGATCGACCGAATTACCACAGCAACTTCACTGCGATTAACCAATTTCCAACAATCCAATAAAAAAAGCGGGCTCCCGTTTCCAGGAGTCCGCTTTTTCATTAAATGCTAGCGAGTAAGCTTCGATTCGTGCGCGAGGCCCATTTTTCCGTTGCCCGTTGACAACGCCCGCAGGCGACGACGACGCTTGGCTGGGCTATTGTGTTACCGACGGGCCGCCTTGAGCGGTCGCCGAAGGCAACTTCGGTTTCGGCAACTCGAGCATCCATTGACGGTTGATCTGGGTGGCCCAGGCCCCCGGTGCGGTGGAAGGCTCTCGATCGGTGACGAAGACATTGGTCTGGGCACCGGTGTTCGGAACGCTCGCCAAGGTTTGCCGCACCGATGCCACGCGTGCATCGGTCTCAGCATCAGTACGGCCCCGCAAGACGTAGACGTTACGACGCGATTCGGGTGATTGCGTCGCGATCCAGAACACCCGGTTATGTCCCGATGCGAGCAAGGCGCCATCGCCGTCGCGGAACAATTCGTTGCCGATTGTGTTGTGCAATCGCCATCCATTGTGCTTCATGGTATCGAACGCAGCACTGACCTGCATGGCGTCCAATTCTTGGAACGGTTCGGGCCAAGCGTTGTTGCGATAGTAGTCGCGATTGCAGTTATGCCAAAATTGATGCCAATCTGCAGACACGGTGCTGGCCGAAACGCAGAGCAACAAACCAGCAATGGCAATCCGGCCTCGACGAACGAATGTTTTCATATCAGGCAGTTCCTTCCGCCGTGTGCGTTCATGATTCACGAGCCGCATGCTTGATGGGCATCCAAACTCAAGGTCGATATCCTCATCGACCGCTGAAAAGACGGCATTGAATCCGCCTTGGATAAACTATCGGCAATTGGACCCGCGCGACTTGCCTTAGCGTCCCCCCCGGGGAACGATCGCTAAAACCGTCACATCTTGTCATTGCAAGTGGGGGCGTGTTCACGCCGAGGGGAACGTTCACGAGGGGCCCGGACCCAGTGTGACGTCCGCCACCCCAGCGGCATCGGCAGCGTCCTGAGCGAGAAACATTTTTGATTGCCAAGATACCATTTGATTGCCAAGATCCGACGCCTTGAGTCGAATAGCATGAACGGCACCCTAGTTTCGCACCCTAGTTTCCACTTCCTGGCACTTGTCGAGATACGCAACGTGGCCCCCCATCCTTATCCCCAGGCCGATGCAAACCGCAACGATCCCGACGTCATCATCGCGTCGCTGGCGGGAGACCAGGCAAGGGAAACACCGCTGCTAGCAACCCTGATACCAACGCCACCATCGCTCCCACGATCTCGATTTCGCAAAGGGGTCTCGTTTTCAACTTGGGCGATTTCGGGTCTGTTCTCGCTGATTTCCTTGATCGTTTTGTTGGCGGTGTTCACTTCCATTCCGCTGGTACAATTGATTGCGTTTGGTTACTTGTTGGATGTTGCAGGGCGATTGGCGGGCGGCAGTAAGTTTTCCGCAGCGTTGCCGAATTTAGAGCGAGCCGGCAAGGTTGGCTTAGCGGCATTGGCCATCTTTTTAGCATCGTTGCCGACTCAATTATTGATTCACTGGGAATCGGTGGCGCAACTGATTGACCCAGGCTCCGATCAAGCTGCCACGATGCGTTTCTGGGCGATGGCTCTCTGTTTCCTGGCGATCAGCTACTTGGTTTGGGCATGGGTTCGTGGCGGTTCGTTGGCCCATTACTTGCGGCCCGAACCGAAACGCTTTTTTCAACAGGCATGGCGTCTGCGAACCTACACCCAAGCGGCCGATCGGCTGTGGGATTTCACCACCGCGTTTGAAATGCCACGACTTTTTTGGCTCGGCCTTCGCGGCTTCCTCGGCACCTTGATTTGGTTGATCCCTGCGATGTTGTTGATCGCAGCGAACCGCAACAGCGAGCCCGCCGTGGCCGGCGTGATCGGATTTGTCTGCATTCTCCTGCTTGGCATTTCGCTTCTCTATCTGCCCATGTTGCAAGTTCATTTTGCTGCGGAGAATCGGATCGCTGCCTTGTTTGCGGTGCGCACGATTCGGGGCGATTTTCGCCGCGCCCCCTGGGCGTGGTTGCTCGCGATGGTGATTGGCTTCGTGTTGATGCCGATCCCGTTGTACGTATTGAAAATCGAAGCGACCCCGCGTGAAGTGCTGTGGTTGCCCTGCTTGGTGTTTGTCGCATTCATCTTGCCGGCACGCATTGCCGAAGGGTTGGCGTTGCGACGAGCGCGAAGCAAGCCCGAGCCCGCGAAGGGCATCTGGGGCAGCCTGTCGCGTGGAATGGTGCGGATGTTAATGCTGGTGGTCGTGGGCACCTATTTAACCTTCGTCCAATTATCTCAGTACACCAGCTGGGATGGCTTGCAGACCTGGATTCAACAACACGCCATCTTGCTTCCGATTCCGTTTGTGGGTGGCGTTTAGCGAGCTCCTCAACGCCAAGCATTCCCAGCGCACTTCCGCGTTTTTGAGGTTGCGTGTTATTTACACCCCGAAGCGTAAGCGAAGGAATCTCGATCTTAACTCGGTCCCTCGCTAACGCGTCGGGTTAGGATGTGCTGGGAAAGACGGCATTGGCGCCACTGCAAAACCACTGGATTTGGTCGATCCAACGGACCACCGCTTCGGATGCCCAATTCGCCGCCCCCCATTCTCCCTCTCGGCAGGTCATGTTCGCCCGATACAATGAGGGTTACGACTCTCCTTCGCTCGTTCTCATAAGGCCCTTCGTATGCCATCACGCAATCTGAATATTATTTTGCTGGCATTTTGCATCTCACTGTTGTGCTATTTGACCCATCGTCGTGCGCGGCCGGCAATGATGGTCGGTGACGCCTTGGATTTGATTAATAACCACTACGTCGACCCCATCGATGAAGACACATTGTTGATCGCGGCCATGAATGGAATGACCTCCATTTTGGACCAAAATTGCGAATACATCCCGATCGATGCTTACGAATCATTTCAGGATAGTTTGAGTCAAGAGTTTGCTGGGATTGGGATTTATGTCGAGCAACCTGAACCCAACCAACCCGTCCGTGTGATCACCCCATTGGTGGGTTCACCAGCGCTGCGAGCGGGCATGATGCCTGGAGACGAGATCCTCAAAATTGATGGCCAGGATGTGGCCAAGCTGAGTTTGAAGGAGGTCAGCGGCAAATTGAAAGGACCGATTGGCACCGTCGTCTACGTCGTCGTTCGCCGCGGTGAACAAGAATTGGCCTTATCGATCGACCGCACCACCATCGAGCTTGAATCGGTGATTGGCGACTATCGCGACGACGATAACCGATGGGTTTATCGCTTGGTCGATGATCCTTCGATTGCCTACGTACGGCTGACCAGCTTTGGTGAAAAAACCGAAACGGAGCTTCGCGATGTGTTGAAAAAGCTAAACAACGATTTTCGTGGCTTGATTCTTGATTTGCGTGGTAACAGTGGTGGGTTGCTGTATGCCGCAGTCGATATCAGCGACATGTTTCTCGACCGAGGACGAATCGTTTCGACACGGATTCGCGGCGGCGCCGTTTACGACGAATTTGAAGCGAAGCCGGGCACGTTGGTCAGCAACGACAAACCGGTCGCCGTGTTGGTCGATGAAAACTCGGCGAGTGCCAGCGAGATTGTGGCGGCGTGCTTGCAAGATCACCAACGGGCCACCGTCGTCGGGAATCGCAGCTACGGAAAGGGGACCGTGCAAAACATCTTGCCGCTACAGTATGGACGCAGTGCGTTGCGTTTGACCGTGGCACGGTACTACCGCCCGAGCGGGAAGAATATCCACCGCGGCATCGAGGCCAAAGACGAGGATGAGTGGGGCGTCCGCCCCAGCGAGGGAATGACAGTGAGCGTCGATGACGAGACGCTTGAAAAGCTCGGAAATCGTTGGCGCCAAGCCTCTTACCCCAGCTTGGCGTCCTCGATGGCGCTACAGTTGCACGCCGAGGGAACGCCCACCGCCACCGGTGAGCCCGACGAGACGGAGAAGCCCGCCGCCGATGAGCCCGTCGCCGATGAGCCCGCCGCCGATGAGACAAAGAAGTCCGCACAGACCACTGGTTCCGAAAATCAACCGCTGCCTCCCGGGGGACTCAGCATCGATCCCGTCCTCCGTCGCGCGGTCGACGCGATTGACACCCAGCTTACCGATCACAAAAACCGAGACACGCCGTGGGTCCCCGCAGCGGCATGATCTCATCCCGGTCTGACTTCACACAATCGATTCCCCGTGGATGAACCTACGCTGACGCCGTCACCGGGCCGCTTCATTGGGCCGCTTTATTGGGCCACTTCATTGGGGTAACGCAGCGGTGGCAAACGAAAAATAACCTTCGCTTGCCACACATTTGATACAATCGGAGATGCCGACACTGGGCCGTACATGGCTCACAGGTCGGTCTTTTCTCTAAATGTTAATCGGGGGTTGCCTCTCGTCACGAAAGAAAAGGTTTGCCGGAGCTGGCTGCGACAATTAGAGTCTGTAGATCGCAAAGCCCCCTGTAAACGGAACTTTCGGTACCCACCTTACGACTAGCACAAATCACCAACCCCTCCACTTGGGGAGCACGCACGATGAAAAAGACGTTACTCAGCACGGCTCTGTTTGCCGCCTGCTCGCTCGGTCTGCTAACCGGCTCCGGTTCGGCTTTGGCCCAGAACCCGGTTTTGTCCGAAATGTATGGTCGAGGAGTACATGCCTTCTACGCTGGCCAACTCGACGACGCCAATCAATTCCTCTCGATGGCCATCGACAATGGCATCAAAGACCCACGCGCCTTTTACTTTCGCGGACTCGTCGCGAACACCCAAGGGCGGCAATTCGAGGCCGAAGCCGATTGGCGTCAAGGTGCTGAATTGGAAGCGAGCAGCGGGGGCAATCCTTCGATCGGTCGCTCCTTGGCACGCTTCCAAGGCCCCGAACGGTTAAAACTAGAACAAGTTCGCCAAACGGCACGCCTGGAAATGATGGCAACCGCTGCCAAGCGTTCACAGCAACGCTACGGTGAAATTGATGCCGCGGCGCCTGCGGCCGCCGCCCCAGCGTCGTCGGCTGGGAAAACAGCAGCTCCGCAAAAACCCATTGCGCCTCCGCCGATTCCGCCTGCCGCGGACAACCCGTTTGCGGATGATATTGAAATGAAAACAGGCGATCCGAAGCTCCAATCCAATGATGCCTTCGCCGGCGCTGCGGATGCGGAGGCCGGAATGCCTGCGGCGAGCGAGGCTCCGGCCGATGCCGCCGCCGCTCCTGCGGCGGATCCTTTCGGAGCTGGCGCAGCTCCCGCGGCGGATCCTTTCGGAGGCGATGCCCCGATGGACGATCCGTTTGCCTTTTAAGGTTGTCTTTTAAGGCGAGAGAAAAAGAGTGACCCGCCCGGCACGTCGCCGCGGCTGGGGATTCGATTTCGCGAGCAGGGCTTACCTGCTCGCAAACGGTGCCGCTCACAAACGGTGCCGCTCGCAGACTGTCTCACTCTCAGACAGTCTTGCTGGCTACGCCGCCTTTTGTTGTTCGCCACCACGCAAGCTTTGGTAAAAGCGATTGCGTTGGATCAGCTCTTCATGGCGACCACTGTCGGCGATCTTTCCCGATTCGATCACAACGATGCGATCGGCCATCGATAGACTCGACGTGCGATGGGTGATCATCACGCCGGTTCGGTCGACCAAGAACTTGGCGAGGGCTTGATGGATCAATTGCTCGCTCTCAAGATCGATTTGGCTCGTCGCTTCGTCCAGAATCAAGATATCGGGATTGCGTAGGAATGCCCGTGCCAATGCGATGCGTTGCATCTGACCCCCGGAGAGCCGGGTCCCGCTGCTGCCCAATTTGGTTTGATAGCCATCGGGGGTTTTGCGCAGAATGAATTCATCGGCAAAGGCCATTTTTGCGGCCCGGACGACGGCATGCGAATCCGCGCCCGGCGTTCCGTAGCGGATATTGTTTTCGATGGTATCGTCGAACAGGATCGTCCGTTGACTGACCAAGGCAATCCGGCGTCGCAGATCCCGCGTTTTGATTTCGTTGATGGGCGTATCATCTAACAGCACCTGTCCGCTTTGTGGATCGTCGAATCGACAGAGCAGATTCACGATGGTGCTTTTGCCGCTCCCGTTGGGGCCGATCACAGCGATCGTTTCCCCGTGCCGGATCGTCAAGTCGACGCCACGCAATACCGTCGGCCCCGAGGGGTATTGATAAACAACGTTTTCCAGTCGAATTTCGTGATGGGGTCGAGCGGTGGTGCGGCAATGTTTCGGTTCGGTGACGCGAATCGGTTGGTCGATGATCTCGTAGACGCGATCGGTTGCTGCGATCCCACGCTGCAAGCCACTCCAAACATCCGACAACTTCTTTGCCGGGTCGGAAGCACCAATCAAGAATCCGAAGAACATCAAGATCTCGCCGACTTCCAACGGCACCGTGCTCATCGGGATTCCGAACAAGCCGGTTTGTTGGTTCACGACTAAATAGCCACCCGCCAAAATTGCCAGTCCGACCACCGTCATTCCCAACATTTCGCTGCTGCTGCGCGCGAGGGTGTTGTAGAACGACATCTTCATCGATTTGCGATAATAGGCACGGATACCGCGATCAAACTTCGCCCGTTCAAACGCTTGGGTGCTAAAGGCTTTGACAACGCGAATGCCCGAGAACGAATCGTTCAGCATGCCGTAAAGTTGACTCATCTCTTCCATCGCACGGCGGCTAGCACGGCGAATCGCTCGACTGAGATGATGCATCACCAGGGCCACCAACGGCGTGACAATCATCACAAAAAACAACAACCGCCAACAAACGAACATGGCACCGCCCAAACAAACCGCCATCTTCAGCGGCTCGCGAACCAACCGGCCCATCAACGCCGCGATCCCAGCGGAGACATGGGCGATATCGTTGGTTAAACGCGAGGTCAAATCGGCCGAACCGTTCTCGCCAAACGAATCGAGGTCCAACCGCAACGCTTTGCGAAAGAACAACGCGCGGAGATCCACGGCCGCCGTTTCCGCGATGTACTGGACCAACATTAAATTTATCAACAACGCGACCAATTTGATCGCGGTTCCACCCACCAACAGGGCCACGATCATCATCAACGTCGCATAAGCGTCGCGCGGAGCGTAGGCATCGATCGTCGGTTGCGCCCAACGCAAGTACTTACTCGACTCGGCAATGGCGGTTCGGGTGGCCGTGGCGGACTCGATCTTGAGTTGCAAACGTTTTGCCGACGTTGCATCGGCCGCGGGCAACTGGGCCGTCAACTCACGCACTTCCGCGTCGAGTTGCACGAGCCGCGTATCGACCTCATGGAGCTTCTTCTCGGCGTAGCCGGGTAGACTGTCCCCTTTGAATACGACTTCAACCAAGGGGTACAGTGTGCCGATATTCGCCCCCCACAGCACGGCGATCATCATCGATGTGATCACGATCCCGACGATGGACCATTTACGGCGCAAGGCGATTCGAAGTGCGCGACCAAAATTTCTCATCGTTGTTCGTCGTCCCTGACGAGTCTATGTACGTCAAATTTTCTGCTGAATTCACTGACTTGGAATGTGGCTTGTAGTCGACAAGCGATTCACTCGGCTAGATCTATTTCTTGCTAGCACCATCATATTTCCGCTGCCGATTTGACAGAAAAGCGGTGACGCCACCGGCAATGCCCCCGTTTTGCGACAGCTGGGTCCCTCCACTCGATTTGGGAGTTTGGCGAACCTGTACAAACAAACAGCATAAAAAAGTCGACATTTTGTCTTCGCTTGCAAACCCTCCTCCTTCTACCGGCGTAGACAAACTACCAAGCCGTCTAAACCGATCTCCCAATCCTTCCACGAGCTTTCTTTCCTGATGTCGACCGATGCTGAGATGAAACCGATCGTTCCGATGATGGGCGGCGAAGGAGGATTTGAGACAGAGGAGCCAGTGGCCCCGCTCCGCCTCTCTGGATTTATCGCCCTGTTATTTGGGTTGCTCAGCGTGCTGAGCCTGATCGGTTACCCCATGATTGTCACGGCGATCATCGCGATCGCATTGGGATTGTTTGCCTTGCGGCCTTGGACTGACCCCAAACCGGTCGGCATAACCCCCGCCAAATTGGGGTTACTGCTGGCGGTGGGATTCGGCTCGTGTGGCTTTTTTATCCACACCATGAAGTCGGCCACGCTGGGGCAGCAAGCGGAATACTTTGCCCGCCAATATTTGGATGTGATTGGCAGCGGTGAATTCGCGATTGCCTTGGAGCTGAAAAAAAATGCGGTCGATCGTCTGCCCACAAAGATGCCGTTGATGGAACATTACGAATCGACCGAAGAGACGATGACAAGCTTCACGGAGTTTGAAACCGACTTGCTCAACCAACAAATCCTCGCCCTCGGCCCCGGGGTCGCTTGGCAGCGTTCCGAGCCCGTGCGAGTGTTTCAGTCTTACGGCACTCCGCAAGCGGAAGTCTTTTTGGAAAACCCCGATCGCGACACCGAACCGAAGAAAATCTATCTGTTGCTCAAGTGCGAGATTGATCCTCAAGGCATCGTCCAATGGCGCGTCGATCAGTGCCGTGCTCACACCGAGCAACTGGTCGCCGAAAGCATTCTCTAATCCCCTTTATCGTCCTCAACGAAAGTCTCTCGACCGCGGGTTCAATTCCGGACACTCGTTGGCTAAGTCAGAGATGCGTCCCGCGATCACATGGATGACGCCTTGACGATTTTCAAGTTTCCCATCGACCAACCACAGGTTGCTCGTCTGGGCGATGCGAAAAAAACGTTTCCAAACCGCCGGAAAGAAGACAAGGTTGATCGGCCCGGTTTCGTCTTCAATCGTCACAAACGTGATCCCTTTGGCGGTTCCAGGACGTTGCCGCATCAAGACCAACCCCGCGACGCGAACATGCCGTCCGTCACGGAGCGTCTTCAGATCGCCAGCCCGCACACAGCGTTGTCGATCGAGCGCCCCGCGCAGGAACGAAACCGGATGGGCCTTTAAACTCATTCCGGTACTGTTGTAATCGGCATGCACTTCCTGCTGCGGTGTCATCGGCACCAAGGCTGCGGGCAAATCTTCTTCGTCGGCTGGCTCGTGATCGAACAACGGTCGAGATTGCGGCTTCTTTTCTTCGCCAAGCGATTGCCAAATCGCAGCGCGTCGGTCTCCGGCGATCGACTCAAACACGCCGGCATCGGCCAAGGTCGCGACGACCGAATTTGAAATTCCGCTGCGGCGCACCACCTCGGCAATACTTTGAAACGCCCCGTTTTGTTGCCGCTGATGGAGGATCTTCGTGGCCGCCTCGGCCGACAGCCCACGAACCATATGCATGCCCAGACGAATCGACGGCTGGGGACGATTGGGATCCTTGCGAAGCCCCGATTCCCACTCGCTGTCGTTGATATCGACTGGCAAGGTGCGGACACCATGTTGTTTCGCATCGGCAACCAATTGGGCCGGTGCATAAAAACCCATCGGTTGGCTGTTGAGCAGTGCCACACAGAATGCCGCCGGATAGTGTTTCTTTAAGTAACACGAGGCGTAGACCAACAAGGCGAAGCTTGCCGCATGCGACTCGGGAAACCCATATTCACCAAAACCGCGGATTTGGTTGAACACATGCTCGGCAAATTCGCTCGACAAATCATTTTCCTTCATCCCTTGAAGCAACTTGATTCGAAAGCGATCGATCACTCCGGGACGCCGCCAAGCGGCCATGGCACGCCGCAACTGGTCCGCTTCGCCGGGCGTAAAGCCGGCCGCGACGACGGCCAAACGCATCGCTTGTTCTTGAAAGATCGGCACGCCCAACGTCTTTTCCAAGACGCCCCGAATCGCCTCGCTGGGATACACCACCGCATCGGGGTTTTCACGAGCCTGTAAAAACGGGTGGACCATGTTGCCTTGAATCGGCCCCGGTCGCACAATCGCCACCTCCACGACCAAGTCGTAGAAACAGCGTGGTTTCAGCCGCGGCAACATGCTCATCTGAGCTCGACTTTCGATCTGAAAGACGCCCACCGTATCGGCAGCACAAATCATGTCATACGTCGGCTGATCGTCCGCGGGGATACTGGCCAGCGAAAGCGAACGCCCATGGTACTTAGCAACCAATTCAAAACCACGGCGCAGGGCTGAAAGCATCCCCAGCGCCAACACGTCGACTTTTAATATCCCGAGTTCATCGAGGTCGTCCTTGTTCCACTGGATCACCGTCCGGCCTTCCATCGCCGCATTTTCAATCGGACACAATTCACAAAGTTCGCCTTGGGTGATGACCATCCCACCGACGTGTTGCGATAAATGACGTGGGAACCCGACCAGCGACTCCACCAAGTAGACAAAGCGTTTGCCGATCTCCGTCTCGGGATCCAGTCCGCCATTGCGACAGCGCTGCGCAAAGTCGCTACCTTGATCGTGCCCGCCAGCAAATTTTGCCAGTGAATCGATCACATCGGGCGACATCCCAAGCGTTTTTCCCACTTCGCGAATCGCACTCCGCGTGCGATACGACGTGACCGTCGCGGTCAATCCAGCGCGATGACGACCATATTTCTCGTACAAATACTGCAACACCTCTTCACGACGTTGATGTTCGAAATCAACGTCGATATCAGGAGCCTCGTTGCGCTCGCGACTTATGAATCGCTCGAACAACAAATCGGTCTGACTCGGATCGACATTGGTGATGCCAAGACAATAACAAACGGTCGAGTTCGCTGCAGAGCCGCGACCTTGGCACAAAATGTTTCGCTCCCGTGCGAACCGAACCAGATCCCAAACGGTCAAAAAATAGGCTTCATAATGGAGCTCGCAAATCAATTCCATTTCATGACGAATCAGATCGATCACCTTTTCGGGAACCCCCTGGGGCCATCGCTGCTGCGCCCCTTCCCAGGTCAATCGCCGTAAATGTTCCACCGGCGTCATCCCCTCCGGTGCAATCTCTAAGGGATACTCGTAACGAAGTTCGTCGAGCGAAAACGAACACTGCCCAGCGATCTCAACGGTGCGGGCAATCGCGTCCGGGGCATCGCGATACACATCGGCAATCTCCGCGAGCGAACGCATCCCATGTTGGCTGTTAGCGAAACGCTCGCGATGAACGTGGTCGATGGTCGAACCATGACGAATTGCCGTCACACAGTCGTGCAACAGCATCCGCGGTGCGACGTGGTAGTGCACATCGCCCGCAGCGACCAGCGGCACATCGTTCTGTAAGGAAAATTGACGAAGCCGCAGCGCCTTGTCGCGATCATCCACGCCTCGATGCAATTCGAGGAACATGTAGCCGCGGTTAGCAAAGACCTCACGAAACGCCGTTCTCAAAAAACGGCCGCTACACTGATCGTTGGGAATGACGGCGGCGATCATGCCCTCGCTCGCTTCGGCAATCTCGTGCCAAGCGAGTTCGCAACGTCCCTTTTCGCACCGCATCCGGCCTAGCGAAATCAGCCGACATAGTCGTCCATAAGCCGCACGATTAGTCGGCCAAAGCACCATCGGCGGCGCATCGCTGGGATGCAACTCGCTGCCCACGATGTACTGGATCCCGGCGTCCTTGGCGGGCGCATGGCCGCGGACGATTCCGGCCAGCGACGCTTCGTCGGTGAGCGCAATTCCCGCGTAGCCAAGCGTATCAGCCTGCTCGACCAATTCGTCGGGATGCGACGCCCCGGTCAGAAACGAGAAATTGCTCTTACAATGCAATTCAACGTACTGCATCTTGCCCACCCCGGCGGTAAACGCGAAGCGAGCCAGATTCACTCGAATCGATGCAGAAAAATAAAATCGCCAATTGGACCGTCATTTGCAAAGACATGGATATAACGAACGAATAGTCATGTTGCCTCCTCCCGCACCTCTAATCCGCCTCCAATCTTGATGAAAAAGGCTCCCATGACGACGAATCACACGGATCTCAATCCAACGACCGCTGACGCCGATGTCTCTCATCCGGTGTTGGTCGGGTATCTCTTTTGGATCCTCGGATTTATCGGCGCCCATCGTTTCTATTTCGGCAAACCTTTGACCGGGATCTTGTGGTTCTTTACCGGCGGGATTTTTCTGATCGGCTGGATCGTCGACTTCTTTTTTATTCCCGCGATGGCGGAACAGGCAAACCAAAGATACCCCAATGGCCGAATCGATTACACCGTGACTTGGGTACTGCACCTCTTCCTGGGTATCTTCGGCGTCCATCGCTTCTATATGGGAAAGATTGCGACGGGAGTCCTCTATCTCTTGACCGGCGGGTTGTTTGGTATTGGCTACCTCTACGACACCTGCACGTTGAATGAACAAATCGAGGAAGTGAACCGGGGCGAATGAAGCTGGCTGCGCTGAAGCCTGCGTTCTCCTCCGACCTTTACGCGATGGGCCTTTACGCGATGGGCCGCACGACCACTCGCGCCCCTTGCTTGCCGATCACGCGTACTTGGGTTCCGGGATCGACAAAATCCCCCTCGGTGACCACATCGACCGTAAAGTCGTCGACCATGATGCGTCCCCCGGGTCGCAGCGGCGAGAGCGCTTCCCCGACGCTGCCCACCTCGACGCGTTGCCATCCCGGCAACGATGCAGGAGGGGCGTGAGGGTTTGCAGCCATCCCCTCCAACGCCACGGTGGGCTTGAGCGTCAAGCGGCTCAGCCCTGGGATTTCACTCAAATATTGAGAGAGAAAGAGCAACGCGACCAGGAATGCAAAGAAGGCGCCAAACACCGTTAAGACATCCATTCCGAGGGCCATCAAATCTTCGCCGTTCTGGGGCACGAAAACGCGTCGCGATGCCATCACCAAGGATCCCAACGTCAACGTGATGCCGCTGACCCCGGCAACCCCGAAGCCGGGGATCACAAAGATCTCCGCCCCAATGAACAGCAACCCGATCACGAACAAAGTGACCTCCAACCAACCAGCGGTCCCGCCCAGAAATCGACTCCAGAAAAACAATCCAAAACAGAGCAACGAAGTCAAACCGCCAATTCCCAAACCGGGGGCCCCCAATTCGATCACCAGGGCCGTCAATCCAATCACGATCAACAAGAAGGTGACCACCCCCGAATTCAACACCAAGACAAGCGTGTCGACCCAGGTTCGCTCCATCGTCGGAATCGGTTCCTCGAGATTCAAGACTGAAGCCAATTCGCTACGGTTGGACACCGTTTGATCGATCATTCCCAGCTCCGCGGCGCGGCGTCCGTTGGCGGTAAAGAACATTTCCTTGCCGGCTTCGCGAACCGGAGTCCCTTTTTGCCACGCGTCTTGGTCCTCCAATGCGATCCATTCTTTGTCGGAAAAGTAGCGTACCGTGCCATCTTCTTTGTGAGTGGCTTTGAAGACGATCATATCCTTGTCCGTCATCTTTTCCGCCAATGCGATCGGTCGTCCGGTCGCGGCGGCGGTATCACGAACTTTTTGTGCCAACACGCTACGGCTTTTCGCTTCGGTGTAACGATACGCTCCATCGGCGCCCATCACGATTTCCCCGGCGTCTCCGATTCTCGAATCGGGTAGCATGATGATCTTGTCGCAAGCGAGCGCAAACAGGGCGGCCCCGCTGATCGCATCTTTTTCAATGAAGGCGACCGTTTCGACATCCTTCGCGTCAAGCACCATGTCCATCAATTCGAACGTGACTTGCGTGAAGCCACCGGGGCTGTGGATGTCAAAGATCACCACCTCGACGCCAGAATCGACCGCTTCGCGAAACTTGCGTTCCAACAGCGCGGCGCTGAGCGGGTGAATCATCTCTTGTAGTGGAATGATCACGGCGCGACGCGGCGTGACATTCCCAACCCGCGCTTTGTCAACGCCGTCTTGCTCCGCCGGCCCCAGCGGAGCTTGGGTTGGCGCGGGCATCAACGTGAGCAGGATCGCTGCGATGCATATCGAGATTAGAGTCGGCAAACCACGCATTTTGGTTCCCAGTGCAAGCCTGTCGTGAAAAAACCATGTTTGAATTCTAACAGACGATACTTCCTAGGCTCACCCACCGATCAGATGCGGCGCCAAAAACTGGGAAAGATTAAAACCAGCACGCTGAAGACCTCCACGCGTCCGAGCATCATCAGCCAAACGAACAACAATTTCGCTCCCTGACTAAAGCCTGCATAGTTCTGAGTTGCCCCCACGACCCCCAAACCGGGACCGATATTGTTAAGCGTGGCGGCCACCGCACTGGCGGAATCCAATAATTTTTCGTCCAACGTTCCTTCGTTGACCAATGCCGCGACCTGTTCCTTTGCTTGCCGTTGGCCGCGGCTGCTGAGATTCTCCTCGCGATCATCCAACTCGGCTTGCGACACCGCTCCCCAAGTCCCGCGTGGTTCAAAGGTAATCAGAAACAGCCACGAGAAGACAAAGATCGCCAAGATCATCGAAAAGTAGACAACGATCCCCTGCGTCAAGCTTGGGTCATCGATGGGAGCTCCCCCAATCCGGATTTGGCGGACGACGCGAGGACGATGGGCGCGTTCGATTTCTTGACGAAGAATCTTGTAGAACAAAACGTGACGAATCACTTTCATGCCACCGCCGGTGCTGCCCGCACATCCGCCGACAAACATCAACAACAACAAAATGCCTCGACCAAAGTTATTCCATTGGTCAAAATCCGCGGTCCCGTAACCCGTCGTCGTGATGATCGAAACGACCTGGAACAAACCGTTGCGAATCGATTCACTCAGCGTCCCAAATCCGACGTCCCCCGCGCGCATCCCGAAGAACACGATACAGCCGGCAACGCCCAAGATGATGCCGATGAAGGTGCGAAATTCCACGTCGCGAAACAGCCGTTTGGGACCCCCAAAAAGGGACAGATAAAGCAGCGTGAAACTAGTCCCGGCCAAGACCATAAAGAGGATCGTGGTGTATTCAATCGAAGCGCTTTCAAACCGCCCCAAGCTGCGGTTGTACGTGCTGAAACCGCCCGTCGCCATCGTTCCAAATGCGTGACACAACGCATCAAACAACGACATCCCTTCGAGGGCGTAGATCACCGTCAAGATCGCATTGAGCGCAATATAAATCGCCGCGAAGACGAGCGCGGTGTGCTGCATCCGAGGCATGCTGCCCTCCTTGGTCGGCCCCGGCATTTCAGCCCGCATCATCGCTTTGCCCGCCGAGCCTTGGCCAAGAATCGCAACAAACAAAACCACGATCCCCAAACCGCCGAGGAAGTGGGTCCATGACCGCCAAAACAAAATGCAGTGCGGCACACTCGCGGGCGTTTCTAAATCCGTGATCACTGTCGCTCCGGTCGTACTAAAACCGGATTGAGATTCAAACATCGCTTCGATAAATGTCATCGGACGATCCGGCGCGATCTCCGTTCCGCTCAAATAGTACGGCAAGGCCCCCAACACGGTTGCCAATACCCAACTGAGCCCGACGATCGCCATCGCCTCTTTTTGGTACAGCGGCCCACCGCGATGGCGGCGACCAATCGCCAGCAATCCGCCGCCCACAATCACGCTGACCGCCGTTCCCAATAACAGCCCCCGCGCACCCGCGGTTTCAAACGCTGCCGCAGCCGGCAAATGGGTTCGATTGGCCAACGCCGGAAACGCAAACGGCAAACAGAAGCTCATCGAGCCGCCGATCAGCAAACAAATGATGCCGAGTACACGAAACAGTAACGGATAGTTCAAAGCACGTCGGTCAATACAAGGTAGAAGTGGAAACCTTTTCACTGCACAGCTTAACCCGCCACCGCCAACTATCGTAGAGTCCTTCGCAAGCGGGACGACTCCCCCGTCGAGAGCCCCCCTCACCAAGCGGCGATGGGGAACGTTCTCCGGCTCTTTTGCCCCTGCCGCGGTGGCCCCCATGCTGCGATTTCAACCTTCCTGGTCCCGAAATTGCTTTGCCCGCGCGTCGGCTTCAATCGATGCGGCCATGGTGCCGATTTTACTTGAAAACAGAGGCGAAAAAGCGATTCTTTCCCCCCAAGTCCGCCCATCCGCTCGCGGAGCGTCCGATTCTGGTGGCGGCAACGTGAACCTTTATTCCGTCAACTGCTAAAGGGGCAAAACGATCGAAAACAGGACTGAGCGCGGTTTTACAGCGGCAAGCGGGCTTGGCCACCCCGTGGCATCCTATGTTAAATTGGCCCGCAGGACTGATTTCAGCTGGCGCTGATTTGCACAAGGGTTGCAAGCCACGCCAGTATCGAGCGGGTCGTTTTGAAAGCGAATCAATGTGCGGTCGATTCACCTTGCGCGCGTCGTTGGCCGATCTGCGGCAAATGTTCCTCCCCGACGTCGATCCCCAAGACTTTACCTTGCCGACGGATCCCCCCCGTTACAACATCGCGCCCACGCAATCGGTCGCGGTGATCCGGCAATCCAATGCAGGCGACCGCCGCGAAGGGACCGCGATGCGTTGGGGACTAGTCCCCAGCTGGGCCGACGATCTCACCGTCGGGGCGAGGATGATCAACGCGCGGTGTGAAACGATCGACGAAAAACGATCCTTTCGCAACGCATTCCAACAACAACGATGTTTGATCCCCGCGGATGGCTACTTCGAATGGCAAAAACGAGCTGCGGCGAAACAACCCTACTTGATTCACCGACCCGACAACGGTGTTTTTGCGATGGCAGGCGTCTGGGAATCTAACTCCAAAATCGCCAACGGATCCGAACCGATTCTGTCGTTTTCGGTCATCACGACCCCAGCCAACCAGGTCACCGGCAAGATCCATGATCGCATGCCTGTGATCATCGACCCAAGCGACTTTGATCGCTGGCTCGATCCAAACCATCGCGATACACCCTCGCTCAAAAAACAACTGGCCGCGGCCCCCAGTGACTTCTTCGTCACGACCCCCGTTTCGCGACACGTCAACCACGTTCGCAACGACGATCCCGAATGTGTTCGCCCGATCGACCTCAAAGCCTTTCCCCCTCCAGCGACTCGCCGCCCTCAAGCGACTCAAACAACGATGTTCGACGATTAGAACATTGTTAATTTTGATGGCGGTACCGTCGCGTTCGCGGTGGACCACGTTCTTGCGAACGGGGCTACGGTTTGAATCCCGCGTCATTGGTCAAAATGCTCTAGACGCGTTACCGCAGAAAACCCAACCCGCGAGCGCAGCGGCGGATTCGCGATTACAAAATCGCTAACGGATTGCGTTTCGACTCGAGCGTCCCACGCGTCACCCCTAGGCGGTTTGTCGCTTGCAACCGCGTCCACACTTCGCTTCCGGAAATCTCTCCGGCGAGCAGCGATTGGTAGGCCTGAATCGTGTCTCGTGTCTCCTTCTCGTTTTCTTCGAGTAACTCGATACGAAACCAGTGAACGCCCCGCTCGATCAACTCCGCAACGATTTCCGAACCGCTTTGCGCGGTGGCGTTGTAGAGCGTATTGCGACATGCGACATCCGCTTGCAACGGATGTTCCGCCCCCACTCGGTCTCGCAACTTGACCACGTGCCGGTCACAGGGACGGCCACAATTTGTCTTGTTGGTGCCCGGCGACATCACGCTACAGAACACACAATGCTCCATATGAAACATCGGCATATGCTGGTGTACCACGATCTCTAAATCACCAGGCACGACCGAATTGACCAAATCCATCAACTGGTCACGATTCAAATCGTACGAACTGGTGACGCGTTGGACTCCCAAACCGAGCAACCACTCGGCCGAGCGGTGATTGGCAACATTGAGCGAGAAATCGGCAATCACGGGTTTCCCGGTGGCAGTCAAATGATGAATTGCCGCGAGATTGCGAGCCAAGAAGAAATCGGGTTCATGACGGCCCAGCACGCGCAACAACCCCATCTCGCCGGGCTTTTGCATGCGCACCGAAGCGATCCCGATTTGGGCACCACCTGCGTGCGCGGTGGCAATCGCCTGTTTGTACTGGCGAATATCGTGAAAATCCGCGTACAACGTGCATCCTTCAAACTGGCTGGCCACTGCGACTTGTTCCAAATTGCGGCACAGCACGGCTAAACGCGGCGATGCGTCGGGGCTAGACGAAACGTCTCCGCTCAGCGGAGCGAGCAAGCGACGACCGGCGGCGACATCGATCGTGCGCTCGGGGCGTGATTCGAGTTGTGCGATCAACGTCTCAACCAATTCGCGGCGAAGTTGGTTGAGCAAGCCCACCGGGACCATCGGTCCGTCGCTCAGCTGGGCCGTGAAGGTTCGCAATTGGAAAGGGGTTCCGCCGAGTCGAGCAATTTTCTCGCGCAACATCGTCTCGTCCGCAGGATGTTTGTTGGCTTTCTCGAGCACCTGCGTTCCGGAAACCGAGACCTCTCGTCCTCCCATGGTTTTTGCCGACATTTGCAGCACCGATCCGACCGCCGCGCGGACTTCGATATCGATCGCTTGACGCGCGACGGCATCGGGTTTGGCAAAGCTCTGACGCAAACGACGGTTAAGTTTGGGATCGTCATTCTTAAAGACCGTGTCGTCGAGTTCCACTTCGCGCCAATCGATCTCGCCGCGGCCAAAGCCGATCCATACTTCGGCACCGGCGGCGGCCGATTCAAGCCGCTCGTATTGCACGTCCTCGATCGAATAAATCCGACCTCCTTGCATCGCTTCACCAGCGACGGCAATCGCCAATCCGTCCCCCAACGCGACCGGAGCGCGAAGCCGCACGCGAACACGGTTCTGGTCAAAACCGAGCACCGAGCCAATCTCAATGCCTCGCTTGGAAGACTGTTTCCCAGGAACCAATTGCTTGTGATCGTTACCGCCAAGCCAGCCTGGCGAAAAGCCTCGCGAGAACGACAATTCCATTTCTTGACGCGCGGTTTCGTCCACATGGACTTGGCCGGTGCGGACGGCATCGTCGATCGCACGTCGGTAATGCCCCGTAATATTGGCGACGTATTCGGGCGTCTTTAGTCGCCCCTCGATTTTTAGCGAAGCCACGCCCGCGTCGATCAAATCGGGGATCGCAGCATAACCCGCCAAATCTTGAGGACTCAGCAAATAACGCACCTCACCCAGATCACGATCCTCTCCATCGCAGATAAGCTCGTAGGGCAAACGACACGCTTGAGCGCATTGGCCCCGATTCGCACTGCGTCCCCCGAGCGATTCGCTCGTCAAACATTGTCCCGAATAGGCCACGCACAACGCACCGTGAATGAACACCTCGATCGGCATCTCGGTCGCCGACGTGATCTTGCGGATTTCGTCGAGCGACAACTCGCGGGCGAGCACAACGCGTGAGAGCCCCAAGTCACGGCAAGCCGCAATCGTTTCCGCACTGGTCAAGCTCATCTGAGTCGAGGCGTGCACTTCGAGCTGTTCACAGATCGATCGCACGATTCGGGCGACGCCAAAATCTTGGACGAGCACGGCATCGACCCCCGCATCGGCCACTCGCTCGATCACCTCAATCAAATCCGGTAGCTCCGAAGGGAAGGCCAACGTGTTCATCGTCACGTAGCCGCGCACTCCACGCGTCCGCAGCCAACTCATCAGTTGTGGCAGATCATCGAGCCCAAAGTTCTTGGCCCGGAAGCGGGCGTTAAAACCGCAATCGAGCCCAAAGTAAATCGCGTTGGCTCCATTTTCGACGGCGGCGCGTGCGCAATCCCAATCCCCAGCCGGCGACAACAGCTCCGTTTGCGAAGCAACATTTTTTTGCGTGGTGTTCATTCCGCCAAGTATGACCACCAATCGACCAATTGGGAAATGGACCCTTCAAAATCCAATTCGTTTGCCTGGGTCGCCGTCGCAGGTAACGCGGCGACGCGCGGCGGTCCGCTGCATCCGCTACGCCCCTAAAATCCGCACATCCCCGAACTACTGCCCCCCCATCATAACTTCATTTGCACTCTTTGCCGGATTCCACTTCCACGCCCCCTGCAGCCCAGTTCAGACTTAGACGTGGCCCCATTTTGTCGATTCCTCGCCGCGATTTGCTAACGCGTCAGGGGGAACTCTCCGAAATGGGGAACGCCATTCACTTTGGAGCACGAGCTTGTTAAGGATCTATTTCGCATCGTTGCGTATCGCGATCGCGATTGTTTGCGTTGGCATCAGTCTAATTTTAGGAAGCAAGTTCCTCGGGCTGATCCCTGCATCGATCCACGACAATGGGCGCGCGATTTTCCAATTGGTCGCCTTCTTCATCGTCGGGGGCGTTGCCGCCTACACGTTGTTGGTGGTCCGCTTGTTTGGCTCGTTCGAGATCACGCAAGTCGTGACCGACCGCGTTCGTCAATCGCTCGACGCACTCGCCGAAGGTTTGGTCATCACCGACGAGGCAAATCGCATCGTACTAGCGAACCGCTCCTTTTGCGACACCGTCGGTCGGTCGGCCGAGAAATTAGTGGGTCGAAAACTCGATTCGCTGAAGTGGGTTTGCAGCCGCTCGGCGACGCATGAGGATTTTCCTTGGACACGAGCGATGCATACCCAAACGCGACTCGTGGACCAATTGATGCGTTACCAACATCCCAACGGTTCCTATCGTTTTCTGGCGATCAACGCTTCACCGATCGAGGCCACCAAGGCTGATTCAGGGGGCGTGTTGGCAACGTTTCGCGATGTCACTGCCGTCGAAGAACATCGAGCCGAGGTGGAACAGCTACTGCAAATGCTCCGCAATAGCCGAGAGGAAATTTCGAATAAGAACCGTGAACTTCAATTGCTCGCGACTCAAGATGCGTTGACCGGTTGTGTCAATCGCCGAGCGTTGCTTGAACAATTCGACGCGCTTTGGAAAACGGTCAATCGCGTTCAACCCTTGCTCGCCTGCTTGATGGTGGATAACGACCACTTTAAACAGGTCAACGACACCTACGGTCACCCCGTCGGCGACGAGGTCCTCAAAGCCGTTGCACGCATTCTGCGCGAATCGTTTTCAAAGCCAGCGGTGGTGTGTCGCTACGGCGGTGAAGAGTTCTGTATTGTGATGCCTGGCGTCACCCTCAAAGAGGCAACCCAGGCGGGAGAAGTCGCTCGCCAAAGGGTTGCCGACCAACGATTCGAAGAGCAACCCGAACTGCAAATCAGCGTTAGCATCGGAGTGTCTCACTTGCAAATGGGTGCCGAGGACGCTCAATCGTTAATCAATCAAGCCGATTGTGCGTTGTACGTCGCCAAGCACCAAGGTCGCAATCAAGTGGTAGTGTATGGTGACCCCGAGCCAAAATCGGTGGCGCCCGCCGATGAAAATCACGTTTGCATTTGACACCGGCGGAGCTCACTGAAATCCGCTGTTCGTGCTTTGCACTCAAAACATCCCGCCGCCTCCCATGCCGCCCATGCCGCCGCCCATGCCTTGCATCGACATCGGCATCGGGACCTCGACCGATTCCAATACCGGATCGGGACCAAAGTGCGATTCACGCAGCGTTTGCAGCAGCGACTCGATTTGCTGATGCACTTCAAAGGTGGTTGAAATCAGTAGCGCCGGCCGCGTCGATTGAAACGGTGCCATCGTCGAAGTCCCCCCCAACGCTTCCCATGCGTCGGGACGGATCGTGGATTGGATCAGAGTGGTAATCGTCTTTGAATCCCCAGCGACACCGGTTCCTTCGAGCCAATAGATTCGAGTGAGCAGTAGTGCCTCTGCGGCCTCGACGGTCGTAACCATCAACGTATCACCTTGGATCGTATAGGTCAGATCGAGCCCCGCAAGCATAATGTCGAGAACGGTCTTGAGTTGAACGTCCTTCAATTCCAATCTGACCGGGGTATCGGCTGTCAAACCAAGCTCTTCCAAAGCCCGGCGGTCGATGAGGATGGGGAGACGGAAGTCATGGGATATCTTTTGCATCACCTCGTCCAGTGGAGTGTCGACAAAGCTGTGCCCCTGAGAGCTCTGCAGCGCCTCGGCGACTTTCTTCGCTGCGGCTTCGTCGACGTTGATCCAGCGTGAAACGCCGATGCCTTTGTGAACCAATGTCGCGGTGTCCGCCGTGATCACCATGCCGTCATTTTCCACCGTGGAACGTAACCCATGCGGGCGCAACATCTTTCGCAGGGCGGTTTTCAGCGGCAATTCCCTTGCGGTGAGTTTGAATCGCGTTTCATCCTGCGGTAGTTCGGCAAACGCGACGCCGCGATCATCGATGATGACGGGGACACCGGTTATCGACTCGAGGGCCGTTGGCAGATCGTCGAGTGTCACGTCAACGTTGAATTCAAAAGACTGCTCCATCGCCCTCAGTGCATCTTCGGCAACCTCGCCGACCGGATCTGGAACCACGGTTTGCTCAGCCCACATCGTCCGTGTTCCGCGGGAACCCCCATGGCTGGCCTCCGTTTTCTCTCCCGCCAATTTTTTGTCGAGCGGTTTCTGTGTAGGCTTGTCTCGCGGTTCGGTGGTAAACGCCAGTCCACTCCCACCTCCAACGCCACCTCCTCCTCCAGCAAACTGAGCCAGATGACCGGGGATTGTGATGGTTTCCGCTTGTTCGCGGGGTTGGCCCGCCGAGCCCGTGACCATCATCAAGCCGAGGATGGCAGAACCGACGATCAAGCCGGCGAGGGTCGTAAACAGAGATGGCATCAGTCGGGTTCCTTGCGAGAGTAGGGAGTCAAGAAGATGAGGGTCGACGGGGGAATCGGGAAGATCGCCGCGCTGTAGCGAATCGATCAGCGGTTCACTTACCTGGCCTGCCGTCGTGGTGGAAACGGTCAACGCATTGGCCGCGGCAAACGCCAACACCGGAACGACGCCGCGTCGCCGCAGTCGATCGGCGAGCAGTTTCTTGCCGCGTTGCAATCGGCCTCGCACCGAGCCCACGGTGGTGCCCAATGATTCGGCGAGTGATTCAAGTGTCGTGCCTTCATACAAATGCATCACGATCGCGGCGCGGTAATGTTCGGGCAGCTCGGACAATTCTTCGTCCAACACGATCGCTTCGTGTCGCTGCGTCAAACGGTCCAGCGGATCGTCGCAGTTGGCAATCGGTTCGACCATGGTTTCGGTTTCGCGTTTGCACGATTGAGATACCGCCACCGCAGCACGTTGGGCGACACGATGAAGCCATCCCGCGAGTCGCTCGGGGTGACGAATTTTGATGCTGTTGCGAGCTAAGTATAAAAACGTCGTCTGGTAAGCGTCGTCCGCATCAGCGTACGATCGACACCGCCGCCGGCAAACGCTCAACACCATCACGCTATAGCGATTGACCAGCACCGCCATTGCTGCAGGCTCGTGGTCTTGGTTCCACGCATCGAGTAGATCGGCGTTGGAAATACCGCCCAAATCGTGTATCGCTGGACTTGCGTCGGAGCTCAATTCGATCGTTGCTTCAGTAATATTCATGGCATCTATTACTGTAGTGCGACGAAGCGGGCGAGGTGCGCGCGGAAAATCAAAATTTTTCCACGAGCAAAGCAAACGCTCCCAATCCCCAGCCTCGTGTGCTAGCGTGATTTGCCGCGATCGACCACGGCGATACAGGCTGGCAACAGCGTTAAATTGACCAGCGTTCCCAACAGCAGCGTCGCTGCGACGAGCGTGCCGAAGGTGGCGGTGGGAATGAACTCGCTCGTCGACAGAATGCTAAATCCGAAGACCAATGCACATGTTGCCAGCAAAATGGGAACGCCGACGTTACCCGCCGCGTGAGTGACCGCTTGCTCGGGCGAATGCCCATGCGAGCGATAGCGTCGGTAGATCGCCAGCAAATGGACCGATCCATCGATCGATAATCCGATCGAGACCGCCGCAATCATCGCCGCCCCCATATTGATCTTCCCGCCGATCCATCCGACCGTCGCCAGCACGACAAAGGCAGGCAACAAATTCGGTAGCAGGGCGGCAAGTGAAAGCCCGATCGATCGTGTGGCGACCCACAACAATAGCCAAACCAACACCCCGGCCAGCGCCAAACAACGCCACTGGTCCCCGACCAATTGCGAAACCAATCGCGACATCATCACATAGTACCCGGTGACTTTGGGCTGCGAGGTTGGCTCGGCCCCCAACGCGTTTCGCCAAGCCTCGCTGGTGGTATGCTCGCGAACGGTCCGCTCGACTTCCGCGATGAGCCGTGTTTTTGCTTCGGCCGGAAGCTGTTCATGGCTGCGAATCATGATCCGCAAACGACGCGGCGAAGTGTCGGCGGCATTCAATAACGCGTCAACAAACTGGGGCATCGTACTCCGCATGCCTGACATCCGTAGCTCCGCGGGAGCGAATTTCAAAATCGGTGTCAGCCCGATCACATATTCAGCATCCGCCATGCTCAACACCTTGGTCAACTTCGCACCGTCCGAATCGATGCGGCGGAGTGATTGCTCCAGCGAACGCACTTGCTTGAGGTAATCGCGGGAAAGCACTTCGGGTGCGGGCAACAGCACGTCCCAAACTCCGCCGCCGCCAAAATCTCGCTCCACTTGATCGTAAGCCTTCACGATCGCGCTGTCGCTGCGAAAATTGTTCAGAAAACTGGTCTCAGGTTTCGCTCGCCATGTTCCCACCACCGACAAACAAAGCAGCACGAGCGCCAACGCGATCGCCCCCCTGCGATTGGAAACGAAGGCCGACGCGACCAAGGTGCATCGACGGCGGACCGACCGTGTCATCCGTCGTTGCAAGCGATGAAGTACGTCTCCGAAACTCCACTCCGGCAACATCATGATCACGCTCGCAAACAACACAATGGCGACAAACACCGCGATCGAGGCAATGGCAATCATCGCACCGAATTGCCGCACGGGAAGAATTCGCGAGAAGCCCAACGCCGCAAACCCGGCGGCGTCGGTCAAACAAGTCCACAGGATCGGCACGATCAAAAGCGAAAGCGCGCGACCCACCGCATCAGTTCGGCCATGCCCCTTGGCTCGTGCATCTTGAAACTTGGCGCCCAAATGCAATACGGCCGCGACCGCGATCACCGTGATAATCGCCGGCATGATCGTCGATACCAACGATTGATTCAAATCGAGCAGTACGAGGGTCGCTTCGGTCACCACGATCGACCAAACCACCACCAACCCCGTCAAGGCAACGAACCGCAGGTCCAACAGAGTGACCAGAACAACGATGCTCAACAAGATCAGCGTGACCGTCGTTAATTTGCGTCCATCACGCTCAATCAAATCAAAACCATCGTGGATCAACACCGGTTCACCCACCACCAACCCGGGTTCAGCGATCGCAGCGAAATGATCGGGCAGGGTGGATGCAATTTCTTGCAACGACTCAATCGTCTCACGAGGATGCTGGGGCGACAACATCGCGACCACCGCGGCTAAGGCATGATCATCCGAGTGAGTGTAACCGGAAAACAATCGCTCGATGCCTCGCGCGACGACATCGTTTTTGCGAATGAACCCGGGAGTATCGGACGCGCTGCTAAAGAAATTACCGGGACGTATTTTTTCAATCGCCGCATTGAGCGTCGATGGCGAGAGAATGCCGTCGACGCCCTCGATCTCGATGACACGCGATGCGATCGCTTCACTGCGTTGCAAACCTGCTCGCGACATCAAATCCGGGTCGCGATAAACCAACATGGCCACCGCGTTGCCACCAAAGGAATCTTGTAACGTTTTATAGTCGACCAACGTGGGGTCGCGCTGCGCAAACATTGCCGCGATACTGCGATCCAGCTGTAGCCGGTTGGAAAAAGGAACCGAGGCGACCAAAACGACCAAACCCAGTAGCGATAAAATCACTCGGTAGCGAATCAATAACGAAGCCGTCTTCCCGGGCATTCCCTTTGCGTTGGTCGGTTTGTTCATGATGCTCGCTCGCAGTTCACGCTAGGCTTCGTTAACATTGCTTCATCCAATCGGCACTCTCGTCATCCAACGGTTCGTTTCACCATGCCCACCCGGACGCTTCCCAGCTCAAATCGTTGCATGACCTTCGTTGTCATCATCGTATTGGCGGTGATCGTTCGCGGCGCGGTGATTCTGGTCAACCTCGACCAATTCGCCCAGGATCCCGACGCCTACCGTGTGATCGCCGAAACGCTTTCCGAAACCGGGACCTTCGGATTACCCACCGCAAACGAATTGCCCGCGGCGAGCGACACCAACGTCCACCCAATCGGCACGACTGCCCGGGCCACGGCCTTTCGCCCCCCTCTGTATCCCTATCTCCTCTCTTGGCTGACCACCAACCACACCCTCCATCATTCACTGGTGGGGGTTTTGCATCTCGCACTTGGGGTGCTAACCACGGTGTGCACTTTATCGATCGCATCGCAATTGATCGACCGGGGACGGATCGGATGGGCCAGTATTTTAGCCGCCTTGATCGTCTTGATCGATCCGATCTTGCTGCAGCAATCGACGTTGGTGATGACCGAAACGATTGCCACCGCTACCGCCACTCTGCTGGTTTGGTATTGGGTCAGTCGGTTAACGGTCTCACCGAACCTGACAAAAGGGCTGATTTTTGGCGGCCTGCTCGGCTTGGCCTACTATTGCCGGCCGACGTTTCTAGCATGGGCGGCCCTGTTGCTACCGGCAATCTTGCTCGGTATCCAAGGCCGTTGGAAGGAACGCATCGCGGTCACCGTTGCGACCGCCTCCGTGATCGCGCTAGCCGTCGGATTTTGGACGCTGCGGAACCTTAACGCGATCGGCCATCCGGTGTGGGGCACCAGTCACGGGGGGTACACCCTTTTGCTGGCAAATAATCCTTCGTTTTACGATTACCTGCGCAACGGCAAATTCGGGGAAGCCTGGGACGCTGAACCGTTTCTAGAAGCCTACGAGCATCGTTTCCAAGGGGATCCCAACACCGCGGCATTTTGGCAAACCGATTGGTCGCGACCGGAGCACGCGGCCTTGCCCGCCCGCGTTTTGAGCGAACACGAAGACGATCAACTCGCTTACCACGCAGCGAAAGCGACGATTGCCCGCCAACCGGCAATGTTCGTCTGGTCCTGCGTCGTGCGTTTGGCGCGACTTTGGAGTCCGATGCCCCATCATGTCCCTGGGCGATCATGGCCGCCGATCATCCTGGTGACCGTTTATTACGGAGTCTTCTCGATCGCGGTGATCCTCGGCTGCGTGCGGTTGGGGCGCAGCATCCTCGGGCCTGGGTGGTGGGCGATCGGGGCGTTGGTGTTAACGTTGTCCGCCGTCCATACGATCTACTGGAGCAACCTACGCATGCGATCGCCCGCGATCCCGTCACTCGCTGTGGTCGCCGCCGCGGCCTTGCGTCGCCCCGACGCGGAGTGATGTTGCGAGCGAACAAGTGGTTGTGTCGTCGAAAGCCCGGGACGTCGAACCAAGAATCGACCTAATTTCCGTCGTGGATCTTGCTGCTCCCATGCGCCGGGGCATCTAAGTGCACCGCTGGAGAGTGCCGGTTGAATCGATCATTCGGCTTACAAGCGTTGGAACAAAATCGCTTGAACTGACGTTGTTACCGCTCCGAATGAACTTCTCAGCGGGGCACATCTCGTTTGTGTGTGCACTTTTCCTCCGGCAAACCTTTTCTTCGGCAATATCTAGCCTGCGCGTACGAATGAGCAATCAACTCACCCGATCCTTTTTCATTGGATTGCTTTTCTTTGTCGGCGCAACCATGGCTGCGGAAGCCTCGGCGATGCAGATCTTCGTCAAGACGCTGGCTGGAAAAACGGTCACGATCGATGTCGAACCTTCGGACAGCATCGACAACGTGAAGCAGAAGGTCCAAGACAGATCGGGCATCCCCGCGGATCAACAACGACTCATTTTCGCTGGCAAGCAACTCGAAGACGGTCGCACGCTCTCGGACTACAACGTTACAAAAGAGTCGACACTGCACTTGGTGTTGCGGACACCCGACCCCTCGCCGACCCCAGGGGCGGTTTCCGGCGAATCATCCTTAGCGAATCTGCTAGGCAATACCTCGCAAGTTTCGATTCAGACCGGTGGTTTCCAATTTCAAATGTTGCGAAATCAAATTCACAATATCGTCAACGCCGCTGGCGAATCGAACACTGGCGGCATCCAATTCGTCGCCTTGGATGCCCCGTCGAGGACGAATGACTTGCAGTTGGTCAGCTACGTCGACGCCGAGATGCTAGCGCCCGCAGGGCAATCCGGATACGCAGGGGATGCGTCACGACAAACGCGCGGCTTCCGAACCAACGGCAAGTGGAGTGGTTGGATCGAAGGCTACGGCATCGGGGGACAAGCGGACGGGCATGGCTTATCCGCCGGTTTCGATTATGCCGCCGGAGGCACCCAATTCGGAGTGTTCCGACAAGTCGATCCGCATACGTTGTACGGCGTCTTTGGCAACTACGGCCACCAAGCCATTCGTTCGGATGACGGTGCTCGTGCGGACATTGACGGTGTACTAGCCGGAGCATTCCTGCACCGACAAGACGACCAAGGCAACTACTACATCTTAGCCGGAAACGCCGGCTACAACGATCACGAAACATCGCGTTCGGGTGGCATCGAAGGTGACTTCGGCGGCGTACAAACAGGCGTCTTTTTGGAACGCGGTTGGACTCGCACATGGCGATCATTGACGATTCAACCCACTAGCTCGTTGCAACACATTTGGGTGCATCAAGAGGACTTCACCGAGTCGGGGACGGGCGGCGCCGCGGTCGATGACATCGACGCGTATTCATTTCGCAGCGCCCTGGGCGCTCATTTCTACGGATCGCAACGGAAGCTGATGCAGTCGGCGTGGTACTGGGAACCGACCACTCGTGCTCACTGGATGCACGAGTTCCTTGATCCTTCGACCACGGTCACAGGGACCCTCAACGGCACCAGCTTTGCCGTCAACGGTCTCGACCTAGGACGCGATTGGGCCCTCGTGGGCTTCGGCGGTAACGCCTACCGATCTCATCACATGTCGGTCGGTGCGAACTACGACCTGCAGGTGAACGAGCGACAAGCATTCCATACGGGCAGCTTCACCGTGATATGGACTCGCTAACGCATTTTTACCTTTCGTGCAGCTACCGTCGCGCGACGGTGGGCCACGTTCTGGTGAACGTCGCTACGGCTTGAACCGGACGCCCACCCAAAACCATCGCCGCGCCGATCTTCAATGCGGATCTCTAACGCCGCTCGCCGTCACGACGAGAGACACGAACGCGAGATTTGAGTTAGGCGAGAAACGCTATTTTTGGCGATCTTCTTTAGCGTCTTCGCGATGAGGCGGGCCGAGCGGTTTCTCGTCCACCAAGATACGCACCGAAGCGGAGTCGAGGTCGTCGAATTGTCCTTGCCGGATCGACCACACGCATGCCACCAGCGCCGAAGCACCGAGCGCCAACGCGATCGGTAACGCGATCGTTAAAACACTCATGCGAATGATTCCTCGGGTTCATGGGAATTCATGGCCAACGATTCGCTTTGATCCTCCGGCGCGGGCATCGTGGCATCGACCACCGGCGTGGCCAACGTCATCGTCAACACCGTCAACGAACTCAATGGCATCAGAATCGCCGCGATCAAGGGGCTGATGATTCCGGTCATCGCCAACACGGCTGCAATCGCATTGTAGCTAATCGAAATCGCGAAATTCTGTTTGATCGAGCGAGCGGTTCGCTTGGCGCTTTGCGTCAAGGTGACGATGCCCTCCAAGCGACTGTTGCCGATCAAAATCGGTGCTGCGGCAAGACTCGCATTGGCGCCACCTCGCAAGGCGACGCCAACGTCCGCAGCCGCCAAAGCCGCTGCGTCATTGACACCATCGCCGACCATCACCACGACGCGTCCGTCTCGCTTGGAGTGCTCGATCGCTGCTAATTTTTGCTCAGGAGATTGATCACCCCACGTCAAATCCGGCGTGATCCCCAATAGGTGGGCGACGCGGTGGGCGATCGAATCGTGATCCCCCGATAACATGGCCACCTTCCAGCCGCTCGCTTGCAATTGGCGAATGACCTCTTTTGCCTCTTCGCGAATGGGATCACTGACCCCCAAGACCGCTTCGACATGATCGTCCACAATCACCAGGATCGGCGTCGACCCAAAACTTAAAATTGTCTCAACCTGCGTTTGAGCGACCGAGCTCAACGGGCGCTGCAAAGGGTCAACCAGCTTCAAGCTTCCGATCGCATAGCGTCGTCCCTGAACGGTCCCTTCGACCCCTATCCCGACACGGTTTTGCACGTCGGTTACGAGATTAAATTCGTCCGCACGGCTGTGTTTGTAATCGACGATGGCTCGAGCGATCGGGTGTCCCACCGTCGCCTCGATCGCTTGGACGTTCCGAAGCACCTCGGGCTCACCAAACCAATGCGTGACTTGCATTCGCCCTCGGGTGAGCGTCCCGGTTTTATCAAAGAAGATCGTCCCCGGTTTTGAAAACCGTTCGAGCGATTCACCCGAACGCACCAAAATTCGTCGCTCAGCGAGTCTCCCGACCGCGACGGCGATAGCGAGCGGTGTCGCCAGCGCGAGTGCACAGGGACAGGCAACAATAAGTAGGGCGACGCTGTGATCGATCGCCAGCGCCGGATCGACGCGCCACCACGCGGCCACCGTTACGAACGCAAGCGCAAGCACCACAATGACGAACCATCCTCCGATACGGTTGGCGAGCTGAACAATCGGTGTTTTGCTCGCCGCCGCCTCGACCACCGATTGCGAGAGCCGCCCCAGACGGGTCGTTTCCCCGATCGCCGTGGTTTCGATTTGAATGATCGATTCGATGTTCTCCGTGCCCGCTTCGACGGCGGCTCCCACCGCAATCGCCACCGGCCGACTTTCCCCAGTCAACAGCGATCGATCGATTTTGGATTGGCCCACCACGACAATCCCGTCGACCGGAATGCTCTCTCCGGGGCCAATTTGAACGATGTCGCCCAGCTTCAATTCCGATGCCGGAACTCGCGACAACGTCGCATCGGCTTCCACCCGAGTTGCCGCACTGGGAGTCAGATTCAACAAGCCCGCTATCGCGCGGCCGGCGTGATGTTGTTGACGCAGTTGCACCCAGCGTCCTACGAGCAAGAAAAAGACCAAGGTTGCGATTGAGTCGAAGTAAACTTCCGAACCAGACACCAACAAACCGTAAACGCTGGCGATCGCCCCCACGGACAACCCCAACGCGACGGGCAAGTCCATGTGCGGCACGCGTAAGCGAATCGAAGCCACCGCGCCACGCAAAAACATCCGTCCGGGAAACACCACGGCGGCAACGCCCAATCCGACGCCGGCCATACGTAGCAAATGACGCTGCGAATCCTCGATCCCCGTAAATGCTCCGGCATACAGCGCGATGGCGATCCACATCGCGTTCATCGCACAGAAACCTGCGATGGCCACATCCACCAGCAATTGTCGACTCTCGGCGTTGGATGCATCTTGCTCTTTGCACGCATCCAGCGGCGACGCGACATAACCCATCGTTTTCAACCATCGCCCGAGTTGGCTCAAACGCACAATCGCCGGGTCATAAACCAACTCAACCGATCGAGAGTGCATTTGCACCGTGGCCGAATACCATCCGGTGACACGGCTTGGTGCTTGCTCAATCAACCATGCACATGCCGCACAGTGCAACCCGCTGAGCGACAAACGAACGCGAGCCAACTCAATCCCGCCTGGGCCAAGCACCTTTTTGACCACCGACGGCAGCAACAACTTGGGGTCGTCAAGATCGTCAAAGCAATCGCGACTGCGATTGGCCAACGTCTCCGACGGAGCACAGTCACGCAGCGCATAGTAATCCTCGAGTCCCCAACCGTGAATCAACTCCCACGCACCACGGCAACCATTGCAGCAGAACGCAGGCTCGGACTCATCGAGTGGTCGCGGCGAAGGCAATCCACAGTGGACGCACTCTACGTTTGATCCCGTTTGCGGTGGTGATCCCGTTTGCGGTGGCGAGGTTGCCGAGTTCATGGATCATCGCCTCGCGTCACCGCGGAAATCTCCGCTGTGGAATGAACGACGGGCTCGGAACGCTCGGCGGGCACAACTGGCGTTTCATCCTCGCTCGCACAGCACGCGCATACCGCGGATTCACCCGGCGACGCCTGCTCATCCGGGGACGCCTGGGGGCTACAACAGGGCAGGGGCTTGTCTTTTAAATCGACCAGCGACGTGGCGGTGATCTCCGCGCCAAGCTGGGGCGCAACCAAGCTCGAAACATCCACCGCGGCGCGTCCGGTGACGGTATAAAGTCCCGTGACAATCAAAAACAGACTGGCCACGATTGGAAGGACGCCACGCATTTTCGGGGTCAGCGATCGAACTCCGACCAGCATCGCGGTGAGCGCCGGAAGCGTCCCAATCCAAAACGCAAACATCACCACCATCGCCGGCAACGCCCCCCCGGTGCCTGCCGCGACCAGCACAAACAGATACAACCAACCACAGGGCAACCACGTGGTGATCAAGCCACCGAGGTACGCTTTTGAAACCGCGGTTTGCCGGTCCAACAACGGCTTAAATCGCTTCAAAACCGCAGCGACGGTAAAGGATCCCGAACCGGATCCCGATTGCAGAAGCGGACGATTGAAGCGTGGATGCAATTTTGCCAGCCGAAAAACACCGACCAAAATCAGCAGGGTTCCCGCGACCTTGGCTGCAGCGGATTGAAATCCGACCATGTCGCCACCCAACGAAACGGCAGCTCCCAAAACGCCCGCGACGGCACCGGCGATCCAATACGTAGTCAAGCGGCCGAGATGATACGCGGCCACGGTGGTTCGGCTCGACCCGCCTCCGGTGACCCACAGCGCCAACGGGCCGCACATGCCCACACAGTGCAAACTGCCCAGCAAACTCGCCACCAAGACTGCGATTCCAAGCGTCAACACGATTAACTTCCTCTCGCCAGGTTTCGCTGAGTTTGATTCACGAACACATCTTGAGAATCGACGAAACGCTCTTCTCGATCATTGCGCACATCGATTTCGACTTGCCACAATCCATCGACCGAGAAACAGCCCTCGAGCACGACCAATCCCTGCGCGTTGGGCTCGAGGGAAAAGGTTTGAACATCCGCTCCGCGAGCATGGTGAAACAAACGCAGGGTTCCCGATTGAATCTGCACGGGCTCGCCATCCACGTTCTTCAAGAAAGCCTGCAGACTAGCACCTTGCGGAGCGGCGATCGGTACCAACGTCAGCGTCCAACCGAGTTGGCGAGAAACGCTTTCGGATTCTCGTTGGTCATCCCAAGCGAGCGATTTTTGGTAGTAATCGGGCACGACGGCCACCGACGGATCTCCCGTCGCCAACATGACCGCGATCACCCCGATCGCGACTTGAAACGACAGCATCCCGACGACAAAGCCTCCCCAACGAATGGCGGCATTGCGATTGGCGATCCGGTCGAACTCAACCGCCGTGGGTGCGTTCGCGGTGGCAGTGGTGGTAGCGTGTTTGGTCATCGGCGTGGCCCCAGTAATTGCATTTTTAAAATACGTTCATTGCCGGCATCATCAGAAACCTTCAACTCGGCATCGACATTTCCTGTGGGCCCAAAAGCTTTCCCAGGCACCTCGATCACCACCGGCACGAGTTGCGTCGCGTTGCTCTCGAGTTTTGGAGGATCGTCATTCGTTTTGCGAACGAGAGCCGACTCGGGCTTCACGACCTCGATCGTGTATTCTCGTTGATCCGAGGTGCGATTGACTAACCTCAGTCGAAATTGGTTGCTGATGCTACCGCTAGTGTGTCGATGAAAAGGATTGCCATTGCCTCGAATCAAACGCGCGTCGAAGGCGTATTTCGTCGACAACACGGCAAGGAAACCGATCCCCACGGCCAGCAATAATGCGGGGTAGGCCACCGTGCGGAAGCGAAAGAACTTGCGTACTTTCCCTTCCAACGCGTCTTGAGAACTATATCGAATCAAGCCGGTTGGCTTGCCGACCTTGGTCATCACATCGTCACAGGCATCGATACATTGGGTGCAATTAATGCACTCCATCTGCAAACCATCGCGAATGTCGATCCCGGTCGGGCAAACTCGCACGCATTGGGAACAATCCACGCAATCGCCCGCTCCATCATCGGGCACATGCTTTCCCTTCTTGCGTGGCTCGCCCCGCTTGGGGTCGTAGGCGACGATCAAGCTTTGGCGGTCGAGCATGACCGATTGGAAGCGGCCATACGGACAAGCGATCACACACATTTGCTCGCGAAAAAACAGGAAGTCGAACAGCATCAACCCTGTGGTCGCTCCCATGATCATGAATGCTGCAGGTTGCTCCAACGGCGAGCTTTGCATCCATTGAGCCAATCGATCGGTGCCCACGAAGTAGGCCAAAAACGTGTGCGCTAGCAGCATGCACAAGACCAGATAGATGGCCCAGCGGACGAACCGACGCCAGCCTTCGATCGGTTGCTTCGGGTTCCCCCCTTTGCCTACGGTGCCTTCGAACAAACGGTCGATCGGGCGAAACAGATACTCCATGTAGACCGTTTGCGGACACGCCCAACCGCACCAAATCCGCCCCGTCAACGCGGTGGCGAGAACAATGGTCAAAAACACGCCGAGCATCACGAACGCCAACAACAAGGTGTCCGTTGGCAAAAAGACGTGTCCGAGGAAAATGAACCTCCGCGCCGGCACGTCCAATAAAATGGGCGGCAGACCCGCGAAACGAAGGTGCGGCAACACGACGAAAAATGCAATCAAACCGTAGGCAATCCAGCGGCGATACTTCCACCAAAACCCTTTGGATAAGTGCGGTCGCAGCCAGCGCCGCGAACCATCCTGCTCAAGGGTACTAAGCACATGCTCGGGTGCCCCGAGCATGGAACGGTGTTCGGTCGTCGGGTCACCTGAGATCACAGGCAACTCTCTTGCATCATTCATATTGACGCCTCCTTAATCAGAAGCGGAGTCTCGTTAAACTTTTCTCGTACGGGGTGAAGTTCAGTGGGAATAAATACGTAGGGGATCGATTCGCTTTTCAGAGCGATCCTGGTTCTCCGAAGCACGCGGATATTCCGGTTCACTCGGCCCTCGCTGAAAACGCAAGTCAAACGCGGGGGTCGTGCGCATGACATCTCGCGACAGCGTCCTGCGTTGGAAAACCGCAGATCGCCGAGGCGGCATCGGCGGCCCCAAATCGGACGCCGCGATCACGTTGTCAATCAGTGCCTTGTTCTTGGCGACGACTAGGTCGATGCCTTGTCGGGCTCGCTGGCGACGCTGTCGTCCTTGGTTTCGCTGCTTGCGTCTTCACTTTCGCTGCCAGCGTCTTCGCTTTCCGCCGGCGGTTCCGGCCACGGTGCGATCACTCGCCCTTCGGCGGTCTTGCCGTTCGCCGACTCAACACCGCGTAGGCTAGCCACATAGCTTGCCGCCAGCACCAATTCGTTTGGCGACAACCGTGTTTTCCAAGCGGGCATGGCTCCGCCGCCCGCTCCATTTTGCAGCACGGTCAAGATGTCGCCGATGTCCTTGACGTTCTTGTAACTCTCGTCCGTCAGGTTGGGGCCCACCAATCCGCCGCCGTCGGAACCATGACAGGAAACGCAATGGGTTTTGAAAACCGATTGTCCGACGCGCAACCAAGCGGGCTTGTACAAAAACTTGACCACCGTCTCGCGGTCGAGCTTCAACTCGCCAATCTCGGCAAACTGCAAACGAAGGTTCTCCGCCATCGCTTTGTCATAACGCTCGACGACCGTTCGCCCTTCGGCACCGCCGTGATAAAACGCAGCGTAGGGAAACGCAAAAAAGATCGATCCGATAAACATCCACTTCCACCAACCCGGCAACGGATTGTCAAACTCTTGGATGCCATCGTAAGAGTGGCCCGTCAACGGATCATCAGGAATCTGGCCCACGATCGACTCCTGTTGGACACCATCTTGGTTTTGGGGGTTATTGTCCATCTCGAGGAGTCTCCACATTGTCGGAAAGCGGGATAGCTGCAAATCGTTCCGTCGCGTTACGCGACAATCGCATGGTCGCGAGGAACATCAAGCCGAAGGCGAAACAAAACAACATCAAGGCGATTTCAGCACAGTCGCTGTAGTCGATCGCTCGGATTACATCAGTAAGCATGGTTCATATCACGACGCGAGAAAAATAAGTAGATTCGAAAGCGAAAAGGGTCGAGCACCGCTGCCGGATCCCTCGTCATCACGGACGTGAGATGCGGCAACCGCATGCCGAAAACCTACTTCGCTGCGACCTCGTCGATCTCCGCGGTCTCTTCGGCCGGGGTTGCTTCAGCCGGAGCTGCCTCCGCTGGCTCCTCTGGTTTCGCAGCCGGTTCGGGCGTCGCAAAGATGTCGGTTCCGACGCGTTGCAAGAACGCAATCAAGGCAATCGCCTGGGAGTCGAACGTCATCACCTCGCCCCGCTTCACCGGACCGCCCTGGGACACCACATCGGCGGCCAGCACTTCGGCTTGCTTGCGAGCCAAATCGGCCGCTTCGGAAAGTTCAAAGTCGTACGGCGCTCCCAACAACTGAGCCGCCCAAACACGATCGGCTATCTGACTGAAGTTCAGCTTCGTATCCAACAAATGAACGTAACTCGGCATCACGCTACCCGGGGAAACCTGCTCCGGGTTTTCGAAGTGCAACCAATGCCAAAGACTGCTTTGCTTGCCCCCTTCACGGGCCAAATCGGGACCGATTCGGCGACTGCCCCATTGGAACGGACGGTCGTAGATGAACTCACCCGCTTTGCTGTATTCACCGTAACGCTTCGTTTCGGCCACGAAGGGACGGATCATTTGGGAGTGACAGTTGTAACAGCCCTCGGCAACAAAAATATCGCGTCCGGCAAGCTCCAACGGTGTGTACGGTTTCACCGTCGCGATCGTCGGCACATTGCTACGAATCAAAAACGTCGGAATGATCTCGAACAAACTCGCGATCACCACCGCCAAGGTTGTCAGCACCGTGAATCGCACCGGCAAACGCTCCCAGCGACGGTGCCATCCCATCTTGGCAAAGACGTCGAGTTTCTTGGCCGAATCGAGTACGGCAACGTCATCGAGCTGGCTGGTCGTATCGACATGCTCTTCGGGCGCTTCCTTGGACAAACGAGGCGAATGATAGACGGGCACGTCATAGGTTTTCGGACGCGTCATCCAGGTCATGAACCAATTCACCGCCATCAACACAATGCCGGCGACAAACAACGCACCGCCCAACACACGCAACCACCACAGCGGCAGAATCGACTGGATCGTTTCAATGAAGTCGGGATAGACCAAATTTCCGGTCTCGTCCATCGCACGCCACATCAAACCTTGCATCAATCCAGCGGCGTAAATCGGCACGATGTACAACAGAATTCCGATCGTGCTAATCCAAAAGTGAGCCGAGGCCGCCTTCGTGCTCCACAACTTGGTTTGAAACAAACGTGGCAACAACCAATACAGCATCCCGAACGTCATCATGCCGTTCCATCCGAGCGCCCCTGCGTGCACGTGAGCAATCGTCCAGTCCGTGTAGTGGCTCAGCCCATTGACACTCTTGACACTCAACAACGGCCCTTCGAACGTCGCCATCCCGTAGAACGTCACGCCCACCACAAAGAACTTCAACACAGGATCCACCGAGACTTTTTGCCAAGCCCCACGCAGCGTTAACAATCCATTGATCATGCCGCCCCAAGAGGGCATCCAAAGCATCACGCTAAACAGCATCCCCAGCGTCGACGCCCACTCCGGAAGTGCCGTGTAATGCAAATGGTGAGGCCCCGCCCAAATGTAGATGAACACCAACGACCAAAAGTGAATGATCGACAATCGGTAACTGAACACCGGTCGGTTGGCGGCCTTGGGCAGAAAGTAATACATCATCCCCAAGAACGGCGTCGTCAAGAAAAACGCGACCGCGTTGTGGCCATACCACCACTGCATGAACGCGTCTTGAACCCCTGCGTAGATCGGATAACTTTTGCCCAAGCCAATCGGGACCACCAAATTATTGAACACGTGCAACACCGTCACGGTGACGATCGTTGCGATGTAAAACCATAACGCCACGTACATGTGACGCTCGCGGCGGTGAATCAACGTCATCATGAAGTTGACCCCAAAGAAGCCCAACCACACGAGCGCGATCGCGAGATCGATCGGCCACTCAAGCTCGGCGTACTCCTTGCTTTGCGTCATCCCCATCGGCAACGTGACCGCCGCGGCGACGATGATCGCCTGCCAACCCCAGAAATGAAGACGACTGAGCGCGTCGCTCCACATCCGAGCTTTACACAACCGCTGAGTGCTGTAGTAAACCGCCGCAAAAATCCCGTTGCCCGCGAAGGCAAAAATCGCAGCGTTGGTATGCAGTGGACGTAGACGACCAAAGCTGAGCCACTCAAGCCCTCCGAAAAGCTTCGGCAGGACCAATAACAGCGCCACCGTCAATCCCATCACCGTTGCTACGAGCGCCCACACGAGGGTTGCCGTCGCAAACTTTCGCACGATATCGTCATCGTATGAATAAGTATCGATGGGCTCGTCAAGTTTTGCTTGACCCAAATGTTTTCCAGAAAACTCTGAAGGAGTATCGATCGACAAGTGTCTCTTCCTTTGATCACAAACGCATAGTGAGAGCCGACGGGTCAGCCAACGGGTGAAGTTTCATGCTTCGGCGAAATATCGGTTCGCCACACCCTTGGATTGTCTACCTAACAACCTTGATACCAAAACCGATTTTGCCAATGTGGCAGGCTGTCGCAAGGACGGGCAAATTCAGTTTTGACCAGAAATTCCAGCTAATAAATCAGCACAAGTCAATCGAATCCAAGAGCGTTCTCAACAAACCGACTGGCGAATCAATGTGCAAATATACACATGCCAGTTATCGACTGAGCAAATGAGCACATAAACGGTGCCAATCTATCCGCTAGTCGCCTCGCTGGGGTTTCCCAATCGGGTTGAATGGGGCCAATTGTATCAGCTTTAGCCCTCTCATTGCTATCGAGATGATTGGCACAATGATCCGTACAATGATTGGCATCGACTCGGAGGTTCGAGCAACCGGAAATCGAGTCCGTTTGCAGGGCGTCTCGCTCGGGGAGCCCCCCTTGGCAAACCCCGCACGATAAAACACGAAAGGTAACTTCCGAACGCATCAGTCAAACGAAACTCGGTTCCGCACCGTGGCCCCGCCCGACAAATTCACCACATCGAAACCGTGCTGTTTCAAAATGCGTGCGGCGATATGCCCACGCACTCCGACGGCACACGACACCACGGTGGGCTGGCGGGCGTTGAGTTCGCCCAGCCGCTCTCGCAACTCATCGACCGCAATCGCCACCACATCGGAGCTTCCCGCTAACGGAATTCGCTCGATCTCCGCTGGCGTGCGTACATCGACGACCTGTTTGCCTGTCAAATCGGCATCGCTATCACAAAACGATTCGATCCCATCGATTTCGTTGCATGCCGCGAATGCGGCCATATGGACGGGATCCTTGGCCGAGCCAAAGGGAGGCGCATAACTCAAATCGACGCCACACAATTGACGCACCGTGCCCTTGAACTGCATCGCGGTGGCAATCACATCGATCCGTTTATCCACGCCCGCTCCGCCCACGGCTTGAGCCCCCAGAATCGTTCCTGTTTCGCTCTGGTAAACCAATTTTAGTGTCATCATCTGGGCACCGGGGTAATACCCGGCGTGATGTTTGGCAACAATCGTCACACTGCGAGCGGGCACACCAAGCCGGTTTGCGGTGGCACGCGACAAACCGGTCATCGCCGCGGTCGCGCCGAAGGCACGAACCACCGACGTCCCTTGGACTTCCGGCATCGGATCGCTATGGCCCGTCGCGGCGTGTTGACCGGCAAGTCGTCCGGCGCGATTTGCCGGCCCCGCCAATGCCACCCGCATTCGTTGCCCGCTGGGGCCAAACCGATATTCCGCCGCATCCCCTACGGCATAAATATCAGCGTCACTCGTCTGCATGAAATCATTCGTCGCAATCCCGCCGCTGGCTCCAATTTCCAGCCCCGCATCGACCGCCAACTTTGTGTTCGGCCGAACTCCGATGCCCAACACGACTAAATCGGTCGCAATCGTGCTGCCATCGCTCAGCACCACCTCGGTCACACGACCTTGGGAATCTTTCACCAATCGGGTGACCCCGCGACCACGGAACAACGCAACGCCGTTGGCTTCGAGTTCCTGCGCCACCGGCTCGGCCATCTCGGGATCGAGCAGCGGCAACACTTGGGATTGCAATTCAACCAGCGAGGTTTTCAGCCCCCGATGGACCAATTGCTCGACCATCTCCAGCCCGATATAGCCAGCTCCGACCACGACCGCGGTGCGGGTCTGCTCTCGATCGACGATGGCTTTGATCCGATCGGTGTCGCTCAAATTTCGTAGCGTCAACACATTGTCGGCATCGGTACCCTCGATGGGAGGCAATACGGGCGACGCGCCGGGAGCCAAAATCAATTTGTCGTAATCGATCCAGAAGGTTTCGGCGTTCTCACCGCCGCGCACCTCCACCCGTTTCCTCTCGCGATCAATGGAGATCACTTCGTGACGCGTCCGCACATCGAGCCGAAATCGACGGCGCAGAAATTCAGGCGTAGCGACAAGCAGCGAGTCGCGATTGGGAATTTCTTCGCCAATGTGATACGGCAACCCACAATTGGCAAACGACACGTCGGGATCTTTTTCGAGCAGAATGATCTGAGCGTTTTCATTCATACGGCGGGCTCGCGTTGCCGCCGACGCCCCTCCAGCGACTCCACCTACAATGACAATCGTGGGCGGCTTGGTGGCATTCATCGTGATCAGGTTCCTTCGTATCGCGGGAGCGGCAAATATCGTAAGTTAGAGAACTATCGACAATCGGGTGCCATGGGAAGTCCGTTTTTTGGGCTCCCGCGTCGATCCAGCGCACCCGAATGTCATCCCGTTGGGGTCCGCTGCGGCGAGCTGTCGCAGCACGCGAGTCCAAGCCACCCTCATTTTGCCCATGATTTCTTTCGCCCGCCGCGCCACGATCGCCAATGGCACGTTGGTTCTGGTGTTCTCGCTCGCTGCCTTGATTTTCGACGAGGCTTTCGCGTGGGGGATCGTGTTCATGGGCTGCAGTTTGATCTTCTCAGGAGCCAGCGGGTTTTGCGGCTTTGCCGTGATCTTTGCGAAGCTGGGAAAGCTCTCAGGAAAATCGAAGGCACCGTAAACCCAGGTCTCTTCGCAATACGATTGCCACTGACTCACGAAAAACGATCGATACAAGCTTCCAGCGATCGACAAGTCCGCATCGTCCTCGATGCGGCCCGTGATCACCGCTTAGACTGCGCGGCAATTTGGAATTGCGTCTTAGAAATACGTCAGCGCCGATTTGTCAGCCCTTTCGTCCTGACCCCTTTCGTCCTGAACCCTTTCGTCCTGAACCAAACGTAACTTACTCGCCCACCGCTTCGCCGCGCTGCTTTTGTCGCCACGCGTACCAAGGATAAAGCAGCGCACCAAACGCAATCGTCCCCAATCCGACAGCGGCTTGCACCGGCGAATTCACTGCCGAAAGCGTCGCGGCCAACAACGTACCGCCGACAAACACGACCGGAGTGATTGGGTACAGCAGCGGACGAATTCGTGCTCCCGATTTTCCTCGCACCCAAAACAGCAGACTTGCCGTTAACGCCGCACTGACCGACAGCGTGAACCCGAGATAGCTCAGCAGTCGCTCGAGGTCCGAAGCGTGAATGACGAGGATTCCGAGAATCGCTTGAGCCCAGATCGCAGCGACCGGTGGTTTGCCCGCGATCCGTCCCGAGAAGCGGAACCAAGCGGGTAAAAATCCATCATCGGCCATTTTCGCGTAGACTCGCGGTCCGCTCATGATCATCGCGGAAACGGACGTAAAAAGTCCCAACAGGATCACCACTCTGACAAAACTCGCAAACGTTTCTCCGGCAATCGCCTCGGCTGCCTTGGTCGCGACATCGGGTTGCCCCACGATCACTTCGCTCGGTGCCGCTAAGACAAAGACCGCGTTCAACAGCAAGTAACAAAGCGTGACCAAGCACGTGCCCCACAGCATCGCACGTGGCACATTCCGGCTTGCGTTATTCACCTCGCCCGCAATGTAAACGGCGGCGTTGAAGCCACTAAAACTAAGTGAGATGTACATCAACTGAGTCGCAAAGATTAACGCAAACGCCGTCCAGGGCACTGCTTCGCTGACCGACGTTTCGACCGGCACGTCCGCTGCGGCATTGGAGTGCATTGCCACGGCGATCACCACAAATGCCGTGATCAATAGAAACTTCAAAATCACAACAAAATCTTGAACCCGAGCTCCCGGACGCACCCCCAGCGTGTGCAGGATCGCAGCCAGAACCACGACGAGCGTCGCGATGACGCCGGTGGGCATCGCGTCGTGCCAGCCGAGATAGGTTTCGAACGTGGTGGCCGCGAACGCGATCGCCCCGGTAAAACCCGCTAGCAGCGAGACCCAACCGGCCATCAAGCCGGCGATCGGGTGCAGTTTGCGAGAAAGGAACAAGTACTCGCCCCCCGACTCGGTCAATTCACGCGCCAACGCGCCGTAGCAAATCGCACCACAGATCGCGATCCCACCCCCGGTCGCCCAAGCTGCTAACACCCAAGCGGGCGAACCAAGTGCCGCCAGCGTAAATCCGCTGGTCGTATAGACTCCCGCTCCGATCATGCTGGCCGCGACCAAAAACATCGCTGACCCCAAACCCAGCGGCGCATGCGGCTCGGAGCTAGGATTCACTGGATCACGGACCTCAGCGTTTTCGTTATTCATCGCCCGCCTGGTCTGGCTTGCGAAACTCGAGGTAATAGTTTTCCTTGAAACCTGGGATCGTCCGTTCGGCGGTGAGTTCAAAACCAACCGATTGCACTTCATCAATGAAGGTCGACTTCCCTGCGCGAACATGACCGATCGTCCACTCACGAGACACTCCGGGGATTCGCTCAAAATCGATCATGACCACACGACCTCCGCGGCGAAGCGACTTGAAGATCGATTTCATCGATTGCTGTGGGAATTCAAAGTGATGATAGACGTCACAGATGAATGCCAGATCAATCGAATTGGGCGGCAAACATATCGAGTCGTCATCGCACATCACCGTCGTTACGTTTTCGACCTCGCGCTGATCAAACTGGTCCGCCAGATATTGGACGAAGTTGGGCGAGATATCGATGGCGTAAACCCAACCTTGAGGGCCGACCGCATCGGACATCAGCAACGAATAAAAACCCGTTCCGGCCCCGACGTCGGCGACGCGATCTCCAGGCTTTAAATTGAGCTGTGACATGATCGCATCGCGAGCATGGTAGACCTCGCGGCTTTCGACCTCAAAACGTTCCACCCACGCTTGCACATCCAACTGCGGATCAAGAAAGCTGTCGTTAATGCCTGGGTTAACGCTCGGCTTTGCTTTGCCGGGCGTCCCCACCCCTGCCGATTTTTTGGTGCTAGTATCCTCGATCGTTGCGGTCTGTGCCCTCACTGGACTTGACGTTAGCAGGGCGAGCAGCGAGAGGGCGAGAATGTCAAAACGCTTCATTGGATCCTCGGTCGGGTAGGGACGTGAAAGAACGCGATGATTGTAGCGAAAACAAAAGAGACGAGTCTGAATTTGAGGGCATTCACCTAAGAGATGCAGTTGCTAGACTATAGCGACCACTCCTGGGGGTGTAGCTCAGTCGGTTAGAGCAGGGAACTCATAATTCCTTGGCCGCGGGTTCGAGTCCTGCCACCCCTACTTTCTTTTCCATTGGGCTTTCTTTTCCATTGGGCTTTCTTTTCCATTGGGCTTTCTTTTCCATTGGGCTTTCTTTTCCATTGGCCTTTCTTTTCCATTGGCCAGTGCCTCGCGTGGTCGGCGCCTCGCGTGGTCGGCGCACCGTTTAACCTCGCTTCGAACGACCACCCCCATCCGTTACGGCCGTTTTTCCTGTTGCCATGCAATTCTCTGCCCGGCTGACGTTTCTAAGGCTTGATCAAAGGGGGCGGTGAGCCGGGTCCGGTGGTGGACTCACGCTCGCTGGTCAGCAACTCCAACGAGGGGACATGCAACCCTCTGGGCGAGCAGCCGAAGTGCATCCTCCTCCAACGCTTGCGACTGCGAGGATCGGGGGGAGAGTAACGCAGAAATGCATCTCGCGAGTCACGTTGCGCATCAACCTCCTTACCCTGGCGTCCCACGGCGCCCCCTCGGTTTGCTGCGCGCAGCAAGCCAGGTGCCCCCCGCTTCGCCTGCAAAGAGATCGCTCCAGTGCGGACCGTTGATGAGCACATCGCCCCCGTTCCTCGGCAGCGAACCACGCTGCCGACCCCACACAAACCTCCATCAGAGGGATAAAGTCGGCCCGACCGAAAACAAGCATGCGTGGAGAAAATCTATGGACTTTAACGATATATTTACGGAACCGATGAGTCTTGTGAGCCATTTAACGATTGCAATAAATTTTTGGATTATTCCATATTGGGGGGTTGTTTTAGTTAAAGCGTCGGACTTCAATGTAGAAGGTATTCAGTAGGCCCTCTGCGGAGAGGGCCCCAGTTCGGTTTCGAGATGCTTTAACCTTTGAGGATGTAAAAGATGAACTTGGTACTACGAATTTTGAGTGTTGCTGTTGTGTGTGCATTTTGCGTTGAGTCGCAAGCAGGCGATCCGTTCCGCTCGGCCAGCAGCGGTGCGATCTCGCAATCGTCGATGAGTGCCATGGGCCTCAGTGACGTGACTCCAATGTCGCATCAAGAAGCGAGCGCAATCCGCGGGCAAGGCGGAGTTGTCTGGGGAAGCTCATGGGCGGGTGTTAACCTTCCTCTAGCAGGTGCCGGCGGCGACAACGGCTACCGCTTCCGTGGAAACTACTTTGCAGCAGGTGCTAACCAATCCTACGCCGACGGCTACCAAAGTTACGGCGGAGCTCCATTTGGGTTGGCTCCAGTCGCAGCTGGTGCTAGCGCTGGCGGATTCTCCATCGGCGGTAGCTTCTAAGGTCAATCCTTAAAGCCTAGCTACTAAACAAATCCGTTTGGTAAACATCAACTCAACAGTGTCGATCTTGGTCGACGCTGTTTTTTTTTGCCCATTCGCCCCCTCCTAACACCCCCCCCAGCCTGCGGTCGATTCCTCCCGCTTTCTTGCTAGAATTGCAAAAAACCCTGCAATTCCAGCCTCTCTCTTCCCCCGCCTTGGGATTCCCACACGCCAACGCCCGTCACGTGGCGACAACATCGCGCTGGGCTGATTGCCCCGAACTTCCTGATTGCGCCTGTTAGAGCGACTTTAGCGACAGGTTCCTTTTTTCTCTCCATACCCCCCGCACAACCCGAATTTAGCATCAGGGCGATAGGCTACCGGCTCTCCAGAAGGAGGCTCAAGCGGCTCCGACTATTCCAAGGGGAAGAGGGGGACGAGATTTCCAGTCCCTCATTCGCCATTCAACGGTTTCCACAATGATCAAAGGACTGAAAGTTGAAAATCTTCAAATCAATGAAAACTCGCGTCTGTATGCTTGCAATTGCAGCAATGACGGGGGCTCCTTCGGCCCAGGCTGGCGGCGGACTTCACTCGGAGCATGATGCTCACGATCACTCGGCCAGTTACTCAACCAACTTTGGAAGCAACTGCGACGAAATCGGCAAGTTCTGTGACAACGGATGCCAGACTTGCCAAAGTGACAACGGATGTGGCTGCAACCCTCGCCAATGGTACTTGGGTGTCGAAGCGACGTTCCTGGCACCACTGTATGACAATGGAGCTGCTCAATTCGGGCTGGCCGACACGTTCGGTGGGACCGGAGTGCTCTTCAATTCGACCCACGACAAAGCGGATGAATTGAGTGGGGCGCCGCGAATCACCTTGGGTTACGGCGGCAAGGATGGCATTGGAATCCAGGGCCGTTACTGGGAACTCGACAATGGCGTTTCCTCGTTCGGATTTGCACCTGCGATTACTACGGGCGTGAATGCCGGTCAACCACTCGGTGGCAGTGATTCGTTCAATGCGTACATTGTTGACTTGGAAGCGACCAAGGAATTTTCGCGTGGGCGATGGAGCCTGTTGGGAACCTTCGGTGCACGTTACGCCGAGTATGACCGCGAACGGACCGATTCGGTATTCGGTGTGGTCAATGGCGATGTGTTTTCGTTGAGCTCGCAACAGGGCAGCGCGTTCCACGGAACGGGTTTGACATCGAGCTTGGCAGGACTGCGTCCTTTGAAAAACCACCCCTGCTTGTCTCTGTACGGATCGGTTCGTGGTTCGGCGCTATTCGGTCAAGCCGAGTCGTCGGTCATCACCCACTCATCGTTTAGCGGCCCGCTGAGCAATGCCGGAAGCACAAACGGAGCAATCGGGTTTGATGACGAGACGATGTTCATCACCGAATTGCAAGCCGGTTTGCAATGGTCGCGTTCAGTGCGTTCGTTCAACGGCCGCATGTTCGCACGAGCTGGGTTTGAATACCAATTCTGGAACACCAAAGATCAAACGGCCATCGCTGGCTCGACCTCTGGCACCCCAGGATCGAGCGAAGGTTTCGCTCTAGCTCGTGGTGCGGGTAACGACTTTGACTTGATCGGTTTCAACATCTCGACCGGGTTCGCTTGGTAACAAGCGACGCCCCAAGGCAGAGCACTCGTAACCATCATCGGCATCTGACGTTGCCGCGATCGTGATCGCGGCAATGATAGATCAGCTGCGATAAAAAGCCTGAAGCTAGACAGATGCTCGGGGCACGTGAGTCCGCAACTTGCGACCTCCGCGTCCCCCCCTCTTCTCCCTTCTTTGTCTGAAGACGAGAGGGTTCGTTTGCCTCACCGGCAACGAACCCCACGTCACACTCGGATTGGTGATCGCGATTCGCTCTGTTTCCACCTAAAACACGTTCACAAATAACAAGCGGGAAGCAAACGCCATGGACCGGCAAAGTATAACTTGGCTGTTCGGAAAAACGTTTTTGTTGCTATTGTTTGGCGCCATCATCATCCCGGAAGATGTCAACGCCGACGAATCGGCATTAATCGCTTCCGAGTCGCTGTTGATTCAGTCAGACGAAGACAACTCAACCGATGCGCCACTACCATTGGATGCGCCCGTGCCATTAGAGGCCCCGGTGCCATCGAGTCGACTAGCGATGCTGATCCAACAGGAGTCGGAACAGCCAACTCCAGCACCGTTGCTGAACGAAAGCGACGCGTCGGGATTGAGCAGCGACCTCTCGGGCGACTCCAGTAGCGACCCGATCGGCACTGCGACTGGCGATGCGAGCGGCAGCGCAACGGGCGATTCACCCGAGTCTCCCATCGAGAGTTTCGGTGAAGCTCCGATCGACCGTACTCCTCAATTTCTCCGCTCGGTGACCCCGTTGCTCAAGCCAGGTCAAATGCAGTTTGACTGGGGCGCGGTGTACTCGGTCCAGGAAACGAACTTTCCTGTGCTAGTCGGTGGCGGATCGATCCTGGCACGTGGTGACGTTGTGCGTCGCTCGCTGTTTGTGCCACTGGCAATGCGTTACGGTCTAAACGAACGCACGCAATTGTTCATCAATGCGCCGGTCGGTTGGTACGACACTCAATTCGCGACCGTCGCGGGCGACAGTAGTGATTCCGAAGGCGGGATCGGGGACACGACCTTCGGCTTCACGCGATTGCTTTCGCAAAACAATCGCGCTGGCCGCTCGCTCGTCGGAACCGTGAGCGCGACGGCCCCCACGGGCAACCCGCTCAATCCATTGGTATTCAATGGCGGCGGAACGGGCAATGGAGTTTGGCGTCTGGGCGGCGACTTGCTTGTCATTCAGAACTTGGACCCCGTCATCCTGTTTTACGGTGGGGGATACGCCTACAATTTCGAGAACGAGTTTAGTGGTTTCGACGTCGAATTGGGACATCAGATCTCCTATCGCATGGGACTTGGTTTCGCAGCCAACGAACGCGTGACTCTAAGCGGGGCATTCCAAGGTCTGTTTGTCACCGAAACGAAGGTCGACGACGTCCATATCCCTAACACGGAGCAAGACTTGATGCAGTTGCGTTTCGCGGCGACGATTGCCAAGTGCAACAAGTTAACCGAACCGTTTGTGGCCTTCGGTTTGACTGACTCATCGCCCTCAGCAACCGTTGGCGTCGTGTTCACAAAGTAGTGGCCATGCTGCAAACTCAGGCTGCCTCTCGGATCCGACAGGCAGCCATGTTTTCACTTTTTTTCTTGCCATGGAGGGTAAGTTACGTGATATCCAAGATTGCCGTCACGATCGCTTTGGCTTCCCTATGCTTGTCGGCAAGCATGGCGGAAGCCCAGCAGGTGTCGATTGCGGGTCGAAGCGTCGTCCGAGACCCCAAATTCATTTTCCAAAAACCGGTCGACAGTTGGAAAGAACGCAAGACGCGACACGTGGTCATGCAGCAGCGTGATTACAGTTGCGGTGCTGCGGCTTTAGCGACACTCGTGCGATACTATTGGGGGCACAATGTCACCGAAGAAATGGTATTGAACGTCGTGGAAAAAATGTTGACCCAAGAGGAGCTTCAGGACCGTGCCAAGGAAGGCTTGACCGTTGCCGATGTCGAAGCGGCTGCGGTTAAAATGGGTTACAAGACCATGGTGGGTAAAGTCACCTTGGCCAAATTATCCGAGAGCAAGGTACCCGTGATCATTGTGATCAACCTGGGGGGCACAAACCATTTTGTCGTGGTTCGCGACATCATCGGAGGATGCGTTTTTCTTGCCGACCCGCTACGAGGCAACATCCGGATTTCGACCGCAGGATTGCAGCAGAGCTGGGTGGAAAACGCGATTTTGGTCGTCGCTCCCGAAGGCGAAACCCAATCCTCACGTTCACAGATGGCAGTGACCGATAACGAGCGAATCGAAGGCTATCTGAACCGACAAGTGATACGTCGAGAAGTTGCTGGCGGAGTGTCCGCGATTCAGCGATAATCCGAGCGAATCCTTCATCGCCAAGCCTTTGGCGATGAAGGACCGGTCGCTCCGCAAATGGAATTCGCCTAGGGTGACGATGGACTTGTCACCTGCAGAGCCCTGTTAATCTATCGCCTAGGTCTCCGCGTTCTTGCTCCTAGCCCCGCAGACTCGCGATGCCGATGCGAATTCTGCAAAATTCTAAACGCGATTATTCCAAAAGCTCTTCTTGCGGTCCGACGTCAACCAGGATCGTCATGCCAAAATGTCGTGAATTACGCTTCCGTGAACATCGGTCAAGCGAAAATCACGGCCGGCATAACGATAGGTCAAACGTTCGTGATCGAGTCCCAAGCAATGGAGCATCGTGGCATGTAAATCATGAACACTGGTGCGATTCTGTTCCGCTCGGAAGCCAAATTCGTCGGTTGCGCCGTAAACCGTTCCCCCTTTGATTCCCCCTCCAGCCATCCAGACACTGAATCCCCAGTGATTGTGGTCGCGTCCCAGCAACGAGGCCCCACCGGCCCCCAGTTCGACAGTCGGCGTGCGTCCAAATTCGCCGCCCCAAAGCACCAGCGTGTCGTCCAACATACCTCGCTGCTTCAAGTCCGTAAGCAGTGCAGCAATCGGTTGGTCCAACTCGCCGGCCAGTTTGCGGTGGCTGTCTTCAATCTTTTCGTGGTTGTCCCACGGTTGCCCAGCACCGTGCCACAATTGCACATATCGCACTCCACGTTCGAGCAATCGCCGCGCGATCAAGGTTTGACGACCGTGTACGCCGGAGCCATAAAGATCCAAAATGTGCTGCGGTTCGTCCGCCAGCTCAAACGCTTCCCTGGCATCCCGCTGCATGCGAAACGCCAGCTCATACGATTGAATCCTGGCTTGCAATTGAGCATCGTGGCGGGGCTGAAGGTGTTGGTCGTTCCAGCGGCGAAGTAGATCCAATTGCCGTCGTTGAACATCGCTTGACACCTGAGGATGTTCAATATTTTCAATGAGCTTATGAAACTCACGATGCTGTGAATCGATGTAGGTGCCCTGAAACGCGCCCGGCAGAAACGCGGATTGCCAGTTCTCGTTGTCCTTGATGGGCAAACCTCCGGGGCACATGGAAATGAATCCGGGTAGGTTCTGGTTTTCGGTCCCCAGACCATACATCAGCCACGATCCCATGCTGGGCCGAGTTTGAACGGAGTCGCCACAATTCATCAGCATCAGCGACGGTTCATGATTGGGGACCTGGGCGTACATCGAGCGGATGACGGCGATATCATCGATGTGCTGTGCCGTTCGTGAGAACAATTCGCTCACTTCGATCCCCGATTCTCCATATCGCTTAAACGAAAAGGGGGATGGAAACGCGGCACCGGTTTTGCGTTCGGTCGTCAGCGTGTTCGCGAGCGGTTGGCCGGCGTATTTCGCCAACGCAGGTTTCGGGTCAAAGGTATCGACATGCGACGGCCCTCCATTAAGAAAAAAGTGAATGACACGCTTCGCACGCCCAGGAAAATGAGGCGATCGCGCAGCCAACGCCCCCGGCGCGCCTGATTCGGATGCCAACAAATGGTCGTCGCCCAGCACGCCCGCCAGCGCCAGTGAGCCCAGACCAAGGGCGGATCGCGACAGCAAATCGCGGCGGTTGATATTCGGGTTTGTCATCACCAATTCCAGTCTCAATAAAGTGCATTCGCCGGTTCAGGCTGATGAGAGCGATGCCTGATGGAGTATCAAAATCGCCATATCACGACGGAGTTGTCCGAGGTGCGCGATCGTACTCAATTTAATCCACAAACAAAAATTCGTTGGTGCAAATCAATACCTGAGCAAGCTGCTCGAGTTCGTCGAGTTGTAAGCGGGTATCTTTCGGAAAATCCGATTCGGCATTCCAGCTTTCGTCTGGCGAGCCTTCGAGCGTGATCTCCCAGAGGTACTGATCGCTATGAAGCACCTTGTTGATATCCACGATGAAATCGATTGTTTCGCCTGGCTGCACTCTCAACATGTCGACATTCAAATCGGCGATGTCCTTGTGAAGACTGGTCGATGTGAGCAGCCCGCCAATCGAGCTGAAGATACTGGCGCGAATTCCATCACCTGGGGTTGCTTGGTGGGTGACTTTGGAACGAATCGAAACCGTCATCGCACGTGGAGCGGTCCAGCGACGAACCGCGGCATGCTGAACATCGTTCCCCGGATGGCCTCCGGTCGCGGTGAGTTGAACCCAGCCGAGTTTGTCATCAGGCCAAGCGGGGCCGCCCTGCCAGGCCTCGCCCGTGAAATGCGGCAATTCCGTAAACCCCTCAAGCCGCTGTGTTGCTGAATCGTAGTGTCCAAAACCATAACTCCACTCAAGTTCTCTGGACTCGGCTTTTGTCGCCTTTGCGGAAATCGGATGGGTTAACAACGCCATGGCGTCGGCCATCTCGGCTTCACTCGGAGCCCGCTGGTAGGCGAGCTGGAACATTTGGGTGATCGCTTGCGGTGGCGGTTCATCTCGCACAAGATTCGCCAGAGCTCGAGCACGCTGGAGCACCAACGGATGATTCATGAAGAACAATGCCTGTTGAGGAACCGTCGTCTGATTTCGTTGGGGGACATGTAAGTCCGGGTTAGCAAAATCGAACATCCGCAACGCTGTTGGAAAGTACTGTCGATCGATTTGTCCATAGAGGCTGCGGCGGTTCGGAAACGGAGCCACAAACATGTCTACGGGTTTGCCACCGACGCTTCGATCCAACGCCCCAGAAGCTTGCAGTAGCGAATCACGCAGTTCTTCGAAGGAAACCCGTCGCGGATTCATTCTCGATAGCAAGCGATTTTCTGGATCGACTCGGGTCACACGTTGCCGATGTTCGGCGTTTTCAGGCATCGTCGAGCTTTGTCGATACGTTGCCGACAACACGATCAAACGATGCAGTGCCTTGAGGCTCCAATCTTTCCGTATCCATTCCGCGGCCAGCCAATCGAGCAATTGCGGATGCGAGGGAGGATCCGCACGCACGCCAAAATCGCTGGGCGTCAACACTAGGCCCGTGCCAAAATGATGCATCCAAACGCGGTTGACCATCACTCGTGCTGTTAGCGGATTTTGTGGATCGATGATGGCTTGGGCTAGTTCCAATCGTCCGCTGCCAATTTGGAAAGGTTGCCGCGTCGGCTCGCTGATCACGCTCAGAAATTGACGCGGAACGTTGTCGCCCCGTTTTAAAGGATTGCCGCGCAGAAAGATACGTGGTTCGACCGGCGTCGCGAGGTCCACGAGCGACACGGCCACGGGAATCGGTTCGGCGGCACCAATCAACCAGCGGTCGACATCACCTTGAAGCTTCCACAGCGTCGTCACGCTGCTACTATCAAAGAACGTTTCACAGTGCGAGATGGGGCTCTTCGGGACGCGGCACATCGGCGAATTCAACACCGCCCGCAGGGCTTCGGTATCGGCATCACACGACATCACCTCTGGATCGATTTGGGCAAACACTTCACCGTATCGATCACAAACATCACGGAACGTTAGCGGCGGAGTACAAAAGGCAGCGGCAATTTCGGAGTTGACGTTTTGATCCCTCACGGACGACTCGTGCCAACGCCGAGTGACATTTTCAGCCTCGGTGGCAAACGTGACCGGGTCGAGATCAGCGTATGCATGCCACAGTGCAAAGACTGAATCGCGGTTCGGTTTCACAGCACGTAAATAACCTTCCCACTGACGCACGAACGCCGGCAGCAGGTCCGATTTCTGGAAAATTTGATCAAAGCCATCGGCCGGATATTTGTGCAGTTCGGTTTGTGCGAACAAGTAATCCGCAATGCGTTCACGGGCGCGTTGTGAAGATTCGCTAGCCAGTTGCTGCATGGTTTCCTGCAGCGTCGACTGTCGCTTTGCTAACTCGGCTTGAAACGCTTCGTCACCAGGATGATCCCTCAGCACGGTTTGTTTCTCGTAACAGCTGTCGAAAACACCGTAGAGCGAATAGTAGTCGGCGGTCGGAATCGCGTCATATTTGTGGTCGTGACAGCGAGCACAGGCGACTGTCAAACCCATCGTGCCACGGGTGACGACATCGATGCGGTCATCAATCACATCACGTCGCACGCCCAGAAAGCGGCGTCCCAATGTCAGTAGCCCCATTGCCGCCAAGTCCTCCGGTTGGCTGTCGGTGACTTGGTCCGCTGCGATTTGCAGCAACAAAAATCGATCGTAAGGCAGGTCGTCGCGAATCGCTTTGACAACCCAATCCCGATACGTCCAAGCCTGGGTCCAGAATCGTTCTTCCCGCGCATACACGTAGCCTTTGGTATCTGAATAGCGAGCGACATCGAGCCAGTGGCGCCCCCAATGTTCGGCATAGTGCGGCGATTGCAACAGTCGTTCCACGACTTTTTCGTACGCCAAAGGATCGTCATCGTGAATGAACGCAGCAACCTCGTCGGGCGTCGGTGGCAAACCGGTCAATGAGTACGTCACTCGGCGGATCAACGTGCGACGATCCGCAGGCGGCGATGGCGGCAAGCCTTGCTCGTTCCGCTTGGCTGCGATAAACGCGTCAAGCGGCGTCTGAATCCATTCCGCATCAGCAAGGTTTTGAACCTCGGGAATGGCGGTCGGCTCAACCGCTTGAAACGCCCAGTGATCCTGGCTGTGGTGCGGCGTTTGTTCGGCGGGCAGCATCGACTCCGCGGGCCACCGAGCACCACTGTCAATCCAGGCCTCGATGGAACGTATTTCGTGTTCCACCAACGCTTTGTTGGGCGGCATTTCCAAGCCGCCTTCACGTCGGATCGCCGAAACGAGCAAACTGGCTGCGGCATCCCCTGGCACGATGGCCGCGTCACTATCTCCACCGGCCAATAGCGATTGAAGCGAATCGACTCGCAGACCTCCTTGCTGCTTTTTTGCGCCGTGACATTCGCCGCAACGTTCAATCAGCACCGGTCGCACGTGTTGCTCGAAAAAATGCTCTTCCTGTTCTGTCATCACTACTGTGTTTTCATCACCAAACGCAGTGGTAACCAACAGCAATGTCGACAGCGCCGCAAATCCGGACAAGCAGATTGCACCGGAGCGGCAAAGGTTCCCAAACAACAATCTCGAGGGGGTCACGAGAAGCATGATTCGTAGATGGGGCGAGAGGCGGGGCAGGCAGATAGCGAGCAGGTTCCGAATATACCCGATGCGGGGCGGCAATGCTAAGTTTTTAGTATTCCCCCTCCAGACTGAAGGTATTGTAATGCCGTAGGCCGCCCCCAAGAGCCTAAGCAAAGGCATTCCGGCAAATGCACTTTCGCGAGAAAAAACAGCTGCTCAGACTCACTGAGTCGAAAACACAGAGCGGCGTACGACGATGGTGATTGCATTCACCCGTGCCCATCACAGGCCCAAAACAAGAAGAGTCCAGGTGCGGTTTCCATCGCGTTAAACGATCGGTGGACGATCGAGCCCGCTCAAATGCAGGTCGTCCGCATGCCATTTGCTTACTACCCATAGCGAACGATTGCCCCCCAGACACCGTCGACAATCGATAGATTTTGCATTTTCTTCGGTGTACACTAATCCGTCTCGCACCCAGCGTGTCCTGCCCCGGCGATTCGCCCCTCTCTTTCCCTCCATCCCAGCAGAACTTCGATGCCGCTGCACTCTTTTTTCCCCTCGTTGTTATTTCTGTTGCTCGCGGTCACGCAGTCGTTCGCGGCCGAGCCACCCCAAAACAGCTCCCCGGGTACTGAAAAGTTTAGGATCCTGTTCAACGGGAATGACCTTTCGGGATGGAAGGGAGTCGATGGTTTTTGGTCGGTCTCGCAAGGGGCGATCGTAGGACAAACGACCCCGGAAAATCCAACCAAAGGCAACACCTTTTTGGTGTGGCAAGACGGCGAAGTCGCCGATTTTGAATTCCGCTGTAAAGTCCGTTTCGAGGGCAATAACTCGGGCGTCCAATACCGCAGCAACATCGTCGATGCGGACCGATTTGTGCTGGCGGGATACCAGGCGGATCTGCATCCCAGCCAGAACTACTTTGGCATGATGTACGGCGAAAAGTTTGCCGACCGTGGCATCATTGCAACTCGCGGTCAAAAAATTCAGATCCAATCTGATGGCGAAAAGCAAGTGCTTGCCCAACTGCCGAGTAGTGAGCAACTCACCGACACTCAGTGGAACGACCTGCGGATCGTTGCCGTCGGCAACCGCATCATCCATCAAGTTAATGGCGTGACCACCGTCGACGTGACCGACGATCACCCCAAAGCGTTGCACAAAGGAGTGCTCGGATTGCAACTGCACGCTGGACCTGCGATGAAAGTCGAGTTCCGTAACCTGTTGCTGCGAAACCTTGATGCGGAATCGGGCAAGCAGCTTGTTCGCAAGCTCTCGGAATCCGCTACGACACCAAGCAAAGACGACGCGGCAGCGAATCCACAATCACCCGATGCGAAGAAGAAGTGGCTGACGAGCGCCCCCGAAGCTCAGTGGATTTGGAGCAAACAATCGACCAAGAATCAAAAGCGGTTCTTTCGAAAATCGTTCTCGCTCGCTGCGGCCGCGAAATCAGCTCGTCTGTACACCACTTGCGATAACCACGTCAAAATTTGGATCAACGGGCAACAGGTAGGTCAAAGTGATGCATGGCAGGAGCCGGTCGAAGCCGATGTCGCAAAACAGCTAAAAGTCGGCGAGAACGTGATCGCGATCGAAGGGCAGAACGACGAAGGCGTCGCGGCGTTGGTGCTGAAGATGACTGCGGAATTGGCCAATCAGACCGAGACGACCGTCATTACAGATGCGTCATGGCAGATCGCCGAAAGCGTCACCGACGGCTGGCAAACCGGGGCGACTGACGCTGCGACTTGGGCCACCGGGACGCTGCACGTGGCTGGCAAATTGGGTGTCGGTCCTTGGAACGTTCCTAACTACACCGCATCCGGTGGCAACAACGATCCACTGAATCCGCGTCACATCATCACTCCACCTGGTTTTGTGATCGATCGCTTGTACGAGGTCCCGAAATCCGAAGGAAGCTGGGTTTGCATCACCACCGATGCAAACGGCGGCTTCTACGCCAGCGACCAAGCCGACAAGGGACTGTTTCATATCACCTTGGCCGACGGACAAACCAAGGTTGAACCGATCGTCGTCAAAGATCCCGAGAACGGCCAAGTCCTCTCGGGGGCTCAAGGCTTATTGTGGGCGTTTGATTCATTGTGGGTGCACCGCAACGGCGGCCACTTGTATCGCGTCACCGATAGCGATCAAGACGGCAAACTCGATACCGCCGAGCGTTACCCGAGTAAAACCGGGGGCGGTGAGCATGGTAACCATGCTCTGATTTTAACCGAAGACGGTAAAGGCATTTACATGGTCGGCGGGAACCATGCCCCGATGGGTAACATTGCGTCCAAGCGAGTTCAATCATGGGACGAAGATTTTCTATTGCCACGAATGTGGGACGCTCGCGGGCATGCCCGTGGCTTGATGGCGCCCGGTGGCTGGGTCACACGGCTGGATCCTGAAACGAAAAAACAAGAGCTGATCTGTATCGGCTTCCGCAACGAGTACGACGTCGCACTGAACCGCTTCGGTGACATGTTCACCTTTGATGCCGACATGGAATGGGACATGGGCATGCCGTGGTACCGCCCCACTCGAATTTGCCAAGTCGTCAGCGGTGGCGACTACGGTTGGCGCAGCGGCAGCGGGAAATGGCGTCCGTATTTCGAAGACAGTCTGCCACCCGTCGTGGACATCGGTCCCGGCTCGCCCACGGGCGTCGCCTCAGGAATCGGAGCCGCGTTTCCAACGAAGTACCAAGAGGCACTGTATGCACTCGATTGGACGTTTGGAACGATTTACGCCGTTCACATGACGCCCAACGGCGCGGGATACAGCGGGGAAAGTGAGCCGTTTGTGTACGGCACACCGCTCCCTGTGACGGACGCGGTGGTCGGTTCGGATGGACACTTTTACTTTGCCGTCGGCGGCCGTGGCGCGGATTCGGCTTTCTTTCGCGTCCGATATGTCGGTGACCAATCGACGGCGGCACCCGCGACCAATGCAAACGACGCGAGTGCGAAAGCACGCCAGACGCGGCGCATGCTCGAAGCCTTCCACGGCCACGTCGATGCCAAAGCAATCGAGACCGCGTGGCCCTATTTGGCCAGCGAAGACCGTTTCATTCGCGCCGCAGCACGAGTTGCGATCGAATCACAACCGGTCGCCCAGTGGGCCGATCGCGTGCTAAGCGAATCGGATTTGCAAACCAAAATCACCTCGGCCGTGGCACTTGCACGACTCGGTGATGCGAGTCACCAAGGGCCGCTGCTAAACAGCTTGTTGGCAATGGAACCGACCGAACTTTCCGAAATGCAACTGCTAGGATTATTGCGAGCCTATGAATTGACCTTCATCCGCTTGGGCAAGCCGAGCGAAGAGCAGCGAAAACAAGTCATTGCGGAACTGGATAGTTTGCTGCCCAATCAATCCTCCGACGTGAATCGCGAATTGGTTACGATCCTGGTTTATTTGCGTTCGCCGGGCGTGATTGACAAGGCAATGAAATTGATCACTGACGGCTCCGAACCGGTGATCCCCGATTGGGAAGAGTTGGCCAGCCGAAACCAGGGCTACGGAGCGAGCATTAATAAAATGCGTGAGAACCCGCCACCGTCGCAAGAAATCGCACTGGCGTTTGAACTGCGAAATATGGCAACCGGATGGACCCTAAGCCAGCGAAGGGCTTACTTCGAATTCCTGAATCGAGCCGCCAAAGCCTCCGGCGGCGCCAGCTATCCTGGATTCCTGGAAAACATGCGAACCGAGTCACTCGAAACCTGTTCCAACGAAGAGCGAGCGGCGTTACAGGATATCACGGGCGAGGATTTCAATCCGGTTCCGGACTTTGAGATCAGCCCGCCCAAGGGGCCTGGGAAAAAATGGAAGCTCGACGAAGCGCTGGCTGCCGCAAGCGGCAAACCTAATTTCGAGCGCGGCCGAAGTTTGTTCTTTGCCGCCGAGTGTGGCAAATGTCATCGTTTGGCCGGCCTAGGCGGCGGCGTCGGCCCCGACTTGACCAGCATTCCCAACAAGTTTGACCAACGCTACGTGGTCGAAGCGATCGTCCATCCCAGCAAGGATATTTCGGACCAATACGGTTCGACCAATGTGCTCGTCGACAGCGGCCAAGTCGTCACGGGAATCGTGGTGGACAAGGGTGACAAGATCGAGGTCTATCCGATCAAGGCGACCGACAAACCGGTGGTGGTCTCGAAAGACGAGATCGAATCGATGGAGCCAGCGGCGGTGTCCCAGATGCCCGAAGGCTTGCTCGATGCGTTGAGCCAAGAAGAGATTCGCGATTTAATCGCCTACCTGATGTCGGCGGGCAACGCCAACGATCGTCGCTACCAAAAGTAGCGACAGCTTTACCGCGATGCAAAATGCGGCGTCCGTCCGCTTGGAGGGACGTCGCATTTGCGCGGCTTACCGCTTCGCTGCCACGCCAACGCCCCCACGCCAACGCCCCCGCAGCGATCTCTTTGTGAGCGTCCCTTTTTATGCGTCACGTTGACGAAGAGCGATCGATCGTGGTGTCAAACTCACTCAGCATCGCCAAGGTACCGTCATCGACTTCGATGGAACCGTAGGTCTCTTCCACCACCGTCTCCTCCTGGATCGCGGTCCTGCCCGTTTCATCGCCTGTATCTAGCAACATTTGCGCGACGATCACCGTGATATTGTCTTCGCCTCCGGCAGCGTTCGCGACCCGCACCAATTCTCGGCAAATCGATTGCGAATCGCCTTCCTCGCTAATGATGGATGCCAACAACTCGTCTCCCACATAGCGATACAAACCATCGCTGCAAAGCACGACGACATCCCCTAAGTGCAACTCTACCGTTTCCACCTGAGCGACAAGTTCGCCCTCCAATCGCCCGCCGAGGACATTCCAAAGCACGTTACTCCAGCGACTCTCAGGCTCGTCTTCGTGGTTCAAATCACCTGACTCGACCATGCGTCGCGCCAGCGTGTGGTCGGTTGTTAGCCGTATCGGAACTCCGTCTCGGATCAAATAACAGCGACTATCGCCAGCGTGCAGTACGGACATCCGTGGCCAAACGATTTCAGCCATGGTCAACGTCGTCCCCATCCCAAATCGCTCAGGATGCGATTCCGCTTCCTGTAAAATCTGTAAATGAGTGTCCCTCAGCACGCCTTGCAGCCATTCCTCATGCGCACTCGGGTCGGCGACATCGGGCGCGGTGCTGGGCCATGATTGTTCGGCGAGCCTTTGGACAAGATACTCCACCGCTAACTGACTCGCCCTTTCCCCGGCGGCATGCCCCCCCATCCCATCGGCGACGATCAAAATATCGCTCTGCTTCTCGCCAAAAAACGGATGGCTCCCCTCCGCCCCCAAACTGCTTGAAGCGGCATGAACACAAGGGCGCAGCGTCCCAATCAAAAACTGGTCCTGGTTCGAATCACGAACATTCCCCCGATCGCTCAATCCATGGGTGACAATGCCGACCTCATGCTTCGGCTTGGTGTCTTTGAAAGCATCACTGTTAGAACCATTCATTTTGATCGCGACTCACCGTCGAAGATTGCATTTTGACTCGCACCGATGGCGTTTGTGGTGAAGCCCCATACTAAAATACCAGAATGTCGAGGCGGTGTCGCTCAAGGAAACCTCCGCTACACGCGATTGGATCGAGATCGGGTAAGATGAAGCGGGTATGATGGAATGGAGACGATCGACGCGTCGGCGACACGAGGGACTTTGCGAAGAACGCTCGGCAATCGATCGGCCGTACTTTTCTTCTGTGAATACCGAGGCTCTCATGCTCGCGCGGCTAAAAACGTTCACGTTGCTAGGGATCGAGGCGATGCCGGTCGATGTCGAAGTCGACATCTCACCCGCCGCACTGCCCAAGACCCTGCTGGTCGGATTGCCCGACGCCGCGGTCAAAGAGAGCACTCACCGCGTGGAACGCGCAATCGTCAACAGTGGATTCACGCGTCCTCAAGACCGCATCGTGATCAACTTGGCCCCCGGTGATCTCCCCAAACAAGCGGCCTCGTTTGACCTACCGGTTGCCCTTGGCGTCTTAGCGGCCAGCGGTCAATTGTCGCTCGAACGACTCGAAGACTACGCCGTCGTCGGCGAACTGGCGCTCGAAGGGCTGACCCGGCCCATCCGAGGCGCCCTTTCGATCGCGATCGAAGCGTCCAAGAACCCAAACTTAAAAGGACTAGTGGTCCCCGCCGAAAACGCGCACGAGGCAGCCGTCGTGGACGGCATCGAGGTGATTCCGGTATGCAGCTTGGCGCAAGCGGTTGCTTTTTTTGCAGGCGAGCTCGAGATCGAACCGGTCCCAAGTTGTGTCAACCAGCTATTCGAAGAGTTCAGTACCTACGAAGTCGACTTTGGTGACGTCCGTGGCCAAGAATCGGCTAAACGAGCGATGACACTCGCCGCGGCCGGCAACCACAACCTAATCATGGTCGGCCCGCCCGGCAGCGGCAAAACGATGCTGGCCAAACGGATGCCCACGATCCTGCCGCCATTGACGGCTGCCGAGTCGATTGCCACGACGCGGATTTACAGCGCCTTGGGACAATTACCCGCCGGCCAACCGCTACTGGCGTGTCGTCCGTTTCGCAGTCCGCATCATACGATCAGCGATGCGGGACTCGTCGGTGGCGGAAGCCCTCCATCGCCGGGCGAAATCAGCAAGGCGCACAACGGGATTTTGTTCCTGGATGAATTGCCTGAGTTCAACCGCAAAACCCTCGAGGTGATGCGGCAACCACTAGAGGACGGCGTTGTCACGATCTCGCGTGCGATCCGCAGCACCACGTTCCCAGCCACATTTATGTTGATCGCGGCGGCCAACCCCTGTCCCTGTGGCTACCGCAGCGACCCACGTCGGACTTGCAACTGCTTGCCATCGCAGATCGAAAAGTACATGGGAAAGATTTCGGGTCCATTGATGGATCGTATCGACATCCATATCGAAGTCCCTGCGGTACCGTTTGATGAACTCGCTTCCGCATCGGGTGCTGGAACCACCAGCGCCCAGATGCGAGCGGATGTCATGCAAGCTCGCCAAGGCCAGTTGGCTCGTTTCGGTAACGGAGCGGTTCAGTACAATGCGCAAATGAGCAGCCGCCAAGTGCGTCAATTCTGTAGACTCAACAAACCGTGCCAGCACATGTTGCGTCACAGTGTCGAGGAGATGGGGTTATCGGCGCGAGCGCACGACAAGATCCTACGAGTCGCTCGAACGATCGCCGACGTCGCTGGCGATGAGTCGATCGATGAAACGCACCTCGCCGAAGCGATCGGCTACCGCAGCCTGGACCGCGATTTTTGGAGCTAACGCTCCATTGCCGCTCGGCTTTCCAAGCCGACTCACGTCCAACATTCACTCCCCACTATGAATGTCGTGCTGCACGTAAACCCACTTATAGCAACCGCGTGCACCACCCGCCCAGCGAAGCAGGGAGGGTCGAAGTACGAGCCTTTAGCGAGTTTTCCGGGGAGGGCCCAAACGCAAATCTAAGTGCCTGACACCGATTGCCGTAACGGCTCGTCCCCCCGGACGCCTTTTGTCCGCCCCTGTGGCGCCCCCTGCCTGCGTCCAACCGCCGAACACGCCCAAACGGGTGCCGGGGCTGGGCTGGCAACGCGAGACAGAGGCATACGGGCCGACACGCGTTCGACCTGCGTTGCCAAACGGTTGGGCGACGATTCGCCCGGAGACTTTCTGGCAACAAGGACAGCAGGCGTACCAAGGGCAACGGCATCGCCAGCGTGCCGAATGACGGTAGAGTATTTAGCATCGCACGAACGGCGTGTCGTAGAAGTTTTAGTTTTCATGAGATTGCCTTGGCTACAAGGGCGCCCTCCGCCCGCCGTGGTTCAAAGCATAAAATCACGGCGGGAGGTGGCTGCGATGGCCGCTGAACCACCCACCGCTCTAGGCTCAAACACGCTTGCTCAATGCATGCTGTATGTTCGTCCCATGGTTTACCATCGGTTTGACCCGCGGTCACCACTTGCTTCCCCGTATCGTTGCGCCAGACGAAGTCCTGTGAAATTGCTAACCCAAGCTAAATAGCATCTACCCGTCAGGCAATCGCTCCTTAAACGCATCGTCACCAATCCAGGTCGCATGGCTTTCGTCAAGAAACATATCCTCCTCCATGTGTTCCAACAGGGCGTACTTTTCAACAAGTGGAGCAAAACATATCACGCCGAGACCGCACGTACAGTTGTAAAACAGCAACGCCAACTCGTATGCTGACAACTGAGCTCGAAGAATGTTGACATAGGTCTGAGCCGTGCCTCCGCCATGCTCGTCTGCGTATTTCACGATCGTATACAAATTGCGGAAATAGTGGCCGAGGTCCGAAGAATGATCCTGATAGAATGAATCGTACTCACCATCAAAATGCCCCCGACCATCCGGCGTTTGTGTTTCGCTTTCCAGGCCTCTTGTTTGAAGGCGCAACTGCTCGTAGAAAACCTCGAATACGTCCCGACCTCTAACAATTTCCGTCGTGAAGTTTGATTCTGTATCCCCTGAGTTCTGCCCCGTATTACGCTGAAACACTTTCGTCATTGCCTTCGCGAATTTAACCGTGCTCTTTGGAGTGTCTAAGTCATTAACGATTTGATTGTGCAGAGACACCATTTGAAAGAACATGCTTTCAAACTGCTGTTTTCCAAATGCTGCGTTTTGTAACTTCATTTCGTTACGTTGCTCTTTCAGAACTTCCCGTGTCTCCCTTAGCTCCTGCCGCTGTAACGCCAGTTCCTGACTTTGCAGGATAATGGCAATCACAACGCCGAGGAGTGCGAGGCCGGAAAACAGGGCGTTTGCAGCGCCGAACATGTCACCAAATTCACCTGCTGTTTCTGGCTCCATGCCTGTCGCCAATTTCACGACTGCCGGCGTCATCAAAATCGCGATAACGATTGCGATTGCAATGCAAGAAAATAGTACCCATTGAACCCAGGCGAATTTGGACTCGGGGCTGGGATCAGATTTGTCTGTTTCTGTCATTCTTACTTTACCGCACGATGTTTAATCAGAGTGCCGTGATTGTAACTGCATCATAGGGCTGCGGTGAGATGCCACTCTTGCCCCCATCTCATCGCCTGTCCCGTTCCCTGCCAGCGTTCAACCACCCAGCACGTCGAACGTGCCGGGCTGGGCTGGCAAACGGGTGAACCGGTGAGCCTAGCCGCGACCGTTCGGCTCTTGGATTCGATCACACGGCGACGGGCCAGCAATGGGCGGAACCTGCTAGATCGTTATCATGGTCGGCCCGCCCGGCAGCGGCAAAACGATGCTGGCCAAACGGATGCCCACGATCCTGCCGCCGCTGACGGCTCCCGAATCGATCGCCACGACGCGGATCTACAGTGCGCTGGGGCAATTGCCCGCCGGGCAACCGCTACTGGCGTGTCGTCCGTTTCGCAGCCCGCATCATACGATCAGCGACGCGGGACTCGTCGGTGGCGGAAGCCCTCCATCGCCGGACGAAGAAAAGCACTGTCATGGCCGGGCTTAGTTCCTCGAGGCACTTAAGTGCGTGGGTTTGGCAGAATGATTTTCAGGGTCGAGGCGGTTTGGTTTTTAATCATTTTGCCCGTCAATCATTTTGCCAATTTTTATTGCAGGGTCACCAAGAGGAAATCTAGGTGATTGGCACCGCCGGTCAAATTGCCAAGACACGTCCAACGATTTAGTAGCCCAGGCGTAGAGCACTTTGGCAGCAGCGGATTCAACGGTGGGGATCGCGTTGAGCGAAGCGATCAATTGAACCGCGTCGCCATCCGCCTTGGGAACCAACCGATAGACCAACTCTATCGCGCCCCCGCGACGAGCCGTTTCTGCGGATGCCAGTTGATAACTCTCGCAAAACTGCTTCAGTTCCGATTCCCAACCCTCGTGCCATTCGTGCCACCCACCTATCGCTTTGCTAGCTTTACCTATGTGTGCTAGCAAGATTTTGGTGGGTAGCGTCAATTCCGCCACACTTGGGGTCGCTCCACGAGCTCGAACCCGCCGACGCGGGCTACGACAGTGGCGCTGATTCGCGCCAGCTACTGATTGCTCTCATTGCTTCTGATCGCTTTGCGACCACGAGCGCCCTGGTTCTGAATCCCTTGTTTGCAGCTGAGTCCTAGAAGACATTGTCGCGCTATTGAGATCGCAACCACAAGCCTACGATCGCCCGGTTGCGCTGCGAGCGGTCCATGAACTGTCATCGTTTCGCGATTCGCCTCCCCAGCCACGGTAGCGGCGCCAGCATCTAGCATTGGGCGTGAGCCCGCAGACGAACTCCGACCGGCCCCCTCCGCCCTACCCAGGCAATCAAGAATCGCCGAAACGCCAATAAACCTTAGCGGTTGCACTACGGCCGCGGTCCCATCAAAGACACGAGCCCGATGTGGACGCGGTCGCGGGAGGCGATACCGGGAACGTCTTCGAATCCGTGACCGTATTCCGCTCTCAATGAGACCCGGTCATTGATCGATGCACGAATACCGACACCTGCGCTAATCAAAAATTGGTCTGGGACTTCACCCGGCTGCGCGTTCAAGACAAAGCCTTGTCCCGCATCGACAAAACCAAACATTCGAAAGATGTTCGGATGGGCCCGATCACCCCAGCGATAGGGCTGCGGGCCAACTTCGAGATTCGCGATCCATCCGTTGTCTGCGTTGTAAGTCCTTTGGTCGTAACCGCGAATTGAATCAAAGCCACCGTAGCCCAGCGTTTCGCTGTACAACAATCGCTCCGACGACAGCTGACCGGCGAACCGACCGATGACTTGATAGTCATTCTTGACATTCCACAAACGCTCCATCCGCAAACGCGAATAGACGAAAGTCGGATCGGTGTCGGCACGAATCGTATCGAAAGCGGCGGTCGTGTTGTCTTTAGTGAATCCATCCCCCGGTCCAACAAACGTGTCACTGTTGATATAGAGATACTCCGTTCCACAGAAACGTCGCAGATAGCTGAGCCCCAGTCGAATTTCGACAAGGTCTGCGGTCGAGTCCTGCACTTGCACGCCGCCAAACTCCAGGTTGTTGTTGGTCGACTTGAAGTCGAGCCCCAGCGAGGTGTTAAAGTCGACGTATCGATTCTTTTTCCAGTGCCGTGTCACGGCGGTACCAAGCTGCCAGCTTTCGCCATCCTGGTTGAACCCAGGAACGCTTGGACGGACGCCTGCCCAACTGCCGTAGGAATTGAAACTCCACTCGCGATTGATCGGCTGCGAATAGCTGACAGCATGAGCTTCCAACAACGAAAAATCACCGTCGGCAGTATATTGGTAACTCAGGATTCCGTCGCGGTGAAGGAAGTTGCCATAGATGATCCCGGCGTTAAAACGTTCCAAACCAAGGCTTTGGACGCCAGTGTCGTCGTATCCCAGATAGGTTCGAATCGGGAAGACATCCTTGACTTCAAAGATCACGTCCGTCGTGCCATCTTCTTTGCCGGCCTTTAAATCGACACCCACGATGCGGAAAGGATTTTGATTCAACCAAAACAGATCGTTACTGATGTTCGATTCATAGATCCGATTGCCGCTTTGGGTGCACTGGACCCAACGGCACAATTCCTTGGCATTGAAGTAACGTCCCCCCTTGACTTGCACCCGATCGATTCGCGATTCGATCACGACGATCTGCACGACACCGGCCGTAATTTTCTGCTCGGGGATAACGACATCAACGACGGGCTGTCCGCACTTGCGATAATACAAAATGATGTCGCGGGACATCTGGTTCAGATTCCGTAGCGTAACCTGACCACCGATGTAGCCACGGACGATGCCCTGAACCCCCGAACGGTAGACCAGCGAATCGCGTGCTGCAAACCGGACATCGATCCCGGTGATCCCTTCGTGCGCTTCTTCCGGATCGATCTGTTGGGCGTCATCCCAAATGATCACCGCCTTCAATTCATCGACGAGCACCTTATCGCTGCCTTCGACTTCAGCAAGCGGTTCTCGCTCAACTCTCGGGATCGATTGAGGGCGAAGTTCGTCGACTCGAAGCGGCCGATACCGCTGGTAGTCTTGAGACAACACGCTCGAACTCGTTGCGCAAATCGCTAACGCAACGGTCGCTGTCCACGTGCAAAAAGACCTCATCTCGGGCGCCTTGTATTGAATTCCATTTCAGTAAATCGCGATGCATCATTCCGTAGGCGACCGCTTCCTAAGAGTCTGGTTCGACCAGATGTTACGTGCCCGCGCAGGCAAAGTGCACGGGCGCCCCTTAACTGATCACAGCGGCCCATCCAACCACTGCGATCCCTCCATCCCGTCGCCCCCGCCCCATGGTTGTCAACCATGCTCTGCCGTCCCACCAGCAGCGGGTGAACCCCCTGTCGAAAACGCTAACTCCTTAAAAATCAAGCCGCGTCCTAATCGGAAAAGATGAAGCTAATCGAAAAAGATGAAGCAATCCGCACAATCGCCACTTCCACTATTGCCCACCCCTTCTGTCGGTGTATTCTGGGCACCGCCCCATCTTCGTGAATACGCAGGTTTCGATATCGTTTGGGGAAGTGAATAAGCCAGTTTGAGTTTGGAGTTTACCGAAGATGCGCCGTACCCAGTCCTATGCTCTCGTTTGCCAGAACGTTGCGCGAGTGGCTTTATGCCTTCTAATCGTCTTTCAACCATGCGCCGCACCGCTTGTCCGCGCCCAAAACCCCACTGGCGGGACGGTCGTTGCGGGTGCGGCCACGATCTCCACCTCCGGGTCGACGCTGAACGTGAACTCGACCACCGATCGGGCGATCATTAATTGGCAAGGTTTTAACATTGGTGCCGGCAACACCACCAACTTCAACCAACCCGGTGCCAACTCCGCCGTCCTAAACCGAGTGACGACGCCGGGCAGCCCATCGTCGATCTACGGCAATCTGAATTCCAACGGCAACGTCTATCTGGTCAATCCCAGTGGTGTGTTGGTCGGGCCATCGGGCGTGATCACGACCAACGGATTTACCGCGTCGACCTTTGATATCGGCAACCGTGAGTTCATGAACGGCGGGCCGCTGAATTTTAGCGGTTCTTCCAATGCCAGCGTGATCAACCAAGGGACGATCAACACCGGCAGCGGCGGGGCGCACCTGATCGGCAACGAGGTTTACAACCAAGGCATCATCAACAGCCTTGGCGGAAGCGTCCGATTAAGCAACGGGGCGACCTACGTTCAGGCCGATAACGCGACAATTCAAAATGGGGTCAGTGAATACGCCAGCGTGATCGGCAACAGTGGCACCGTGCGCGCCACCGGAGCGTTGATGAGCGGCGGCGATGTGTACCTGACCGCTCCGGGGGGCCGCGTGATGAACAGCGGAACGATTCACGCCTCCAGTGGCTCTCAGACGCCAGCAGACCCGCAAGTCATCCAGTCCACTGCGCCATCGGCTTCGTCCGGCGGCAACGTTTACCTTAACGGCAGTTCGGTTCAGCACAGCGGACAGATCACCGCATCCAGCCCCGGCGGCGGCGCCGTCGTGATGCATGGAACGCAGCAGGCCACCGTTTCGGGTTCGGTCGTGGCGACCAATACATCGCCGCAAACGGAATCGAGCTCGGCGGGAACCCGCGTCGCCGGACCACAGGTCACAATCACCGGCGACAGCGTGGAACTGTCCAACGCGACAATCGATGCATCGGCCATCGGCGGTGGAGGCTCGGTCAACATCGGCGGCGGCTACCAGGGTAACAACAGCTCGATCGCAAACTCACAATCGACCACCGTCGACGCGGCATCTGTCATCCAAGCCAACGCCATCGATTTCGGCGATGGGGGCACGGTGGTTCTGTGGTCCGATGGGAACACCGACTTTCACGGCACGATCTCAGCACGCGGCGTACCGCTGGGCAGCGGCGGACTTGTCGAAGTCTCGGGAAAACAGCAGCTGAACTTTGCCGGCAGCGTCGACACCGGCGGCGGCCATCTGCTGCTCGATCCGTTCAACTACGTCATTGGGGCGGCCCAGGCAACGAACATCATCAACGCCCTGACCAGCAACCACGTCACCATTCAAACCAGCGTTGACGACACTAACTTTGGTTCCTCCGGCAACAACACCGACTTCGGCGATATCACGGTCAACAGCAACATTCTGTACGACTCCAGCTACGACCTAACCTTCCTGGCGCATCGCAACATCCACTTCAATGCCAGCGTACAAAACCGCAACGCCACCGGAGGCGACATCAACATCGTCGCAGGTTGGAATGGCACAACCGCCTTCAATGCCAGCACATTTGAGGCAGTGGATGTTAACGCGGCAGCCACTTTCTTTGGAAACAACGCCGGCAGCATCTTCATCGGCGACGGCACTCAAACCACGGGCATCGCCGTCGGCAGCCGCAGCGGAACCACTCGGGCCTTCGCCCATGACGTGGCGCTGCAAGGAAGCAACGGTACAGATCGGGCCTTCGCACAACTGGGCTTCCAGATCAGCAACGGCATCGCTTTGGGGGGATTTGATTTAGATCCAACGATTGACAACGGCAGCAATGTGACGGTCAACGGCGGGATCACGATCCACACCACGCAAAACCTGTCCGCGATCGGTGGAAACCTTGCGCTCGCCTACGCGCAGGTCGGCCACGTCGGGACCGACTTGAACGGTGGTTCGAAAGTTGAAGCCGCCGCCGATGCGATCATCGAGATCGCCGTAGGGGGTGACATCCAATTCACAGGGGGCAATGGTACTGCTTCCTACGCGCAGCTGGGCCAAGGGGGATACCGGGCGTACGGCGACCACAGCGGCACGACGACGATCACCAATACGGGAGACATCCACTTCACAGGAGGAGGTAGTTCGACTTCCTACGTACAACTGGGCCAGGGGGGATACTTTGCCCGTGGCGACCACAGCGGCACGACGACAATCACAAACAGCGGTGACATCAACTTCACAAGTTCCAATTCCTACGCGCAGCTAGGCCAAGGGGGATACAACGCCAATGGCAACCACAGCGGGATAACGACGATCACCAACATGGGATACATTAACTTCCGGGGAGGGTATGATGCTTCCTACGCGCAGCTGGGCCAGGGGGGATACAACGCCGATGGCGATCACAGCGGGACGACGACGATCACCAATGCTCTCGACATCAACTTCAAAGCTGGCAGCGGTCTCTATTCCTACGCACAGCTGGGCCAAGGGGGATACAAGGCCGATGGCAACCACAGCGGGACGACGACGATCACCAATGCTCTCGACATCAACTTCAAAGCTGGCAGCAGTCACTATTCCTACGCGCAGCTGGGCCAAGGGGGAAACCGGGCGTACGGCGACCACAGCGGCACGACGACGATCACGAACGCTCGCGACATCAACTTCCAGGGGGGCAATGGTTACGACCATACCTACGCGCAGCTGGGCCAAGGGGGATACGAAGCCTATGGCGACCACAGCGGGTCGATAACAATCACTAATGCCCGCGATATCAACTTCAAGGCGGGCAGTGGTGAAGCTGCCTACGCACAACTGGGCCAAGGGGGATACAACGCCGATGGCAACCACAGCGGGACGACAACGATCACCGATGCCCGAGATATCCAGTTCATGGGAGACAGGGAAGCTGCGTACGCGCAACTGGGCCAGGGGGGGCACGAAGCCGAGGGCAACCACAGCGGAACGACAACGATCACCGCAACGGGCGACATCCATTTCACGGGTGGCAGTGAATTTTCCGCGTACGCGCAACTGGGCCAGGGGGGATACTATGCCCACGGCAGCCACAGCGGAACGACAACGATCACTGCAACCGGCGACATCCAATTCACGGGTGGCAGGGAATCTTATGCCTACGCACAACTGGGTCAGGGGGGATACGGGGCCATTGGCGACCACAGCGGAACCACATTGATTACCGCAACGGGCAATATCCAATTCACGGGTGGCAGTGGTTACTTTACCTACGCACAGCTGGGCCAGGGAGGAACCTTTG